>NZ_SNWA01000001.1:2494889-2806750 GCF_004361815.1 Paraburkholderia sp. BL10I2N1
CATGGAAGCGCAGGGTTGGCAATTCCCGCTAACCGTGCCAGGCTTCCGCAAGATTCGCGAGTTGCGTCGTCCGATGGCGGCCCGCGATGCCGGCGACCCGCCCATTCCGGTCGACCAGGCTGTGTTTTCTGATGGGCTCGCAGCCGTATCGATTTTTATCGAACCCGCCGAGAAGAACACACGCAAGGAAGGTTCGGGCAGTAGCGGCGCGACGCACGTGCTCGTGAAACGCCACGGAGATTTCTGGATTACTTTGCTAGGGGAAGTGCCCCAGGCAACGTTGCAGCAATTTGCGTCTGCCATAGAATATAAAGCTTCCAGGTAATCCATCGGCTTACGACCACGATATGACGAACTTCTCGGTGCGCAGATTTTTTGCAGCCACGATGGTGGCGGTTTGTTTGCCGCTCTTGCCGCACACGGCGTCGGCGACCTCTGCAAGCAACCTTCCCGATTTCACCGATCTCGTCGACAAGGTCGGCCCCGCAGTTGTGAATATTCGCACCACGGCTCACGTGTCGAATTCTACGCGCGGCTTGCCACCCGGCATGGACGACGGCGATATGTCGGAGTTTTTTCGACGATTCTTCGGCATTCCCATGCCCCAGTCTCCGCAACAACCAGGTACGCCGCCTCGTGGCGGTGGCGGTGGTGGCGGTGGCGGTGGTGGTGGGGGCGGCAGTCAGGATGCGCCTGACAGCGGCGGCGACTCCGAACAGAACAGCGGCGTAGGCTCTGGCTTCATCCTGTCTGCCGATGGCTACGTGATGACGAACGCACACGTGATCGACGACGCCGATACCATTTACGTCACGCTCACGGACAAACGCGAGTTCAAGGCGAAGCTCATCGGTGTCGACGATCGCACCGATGTCGCCGTCGTGAAGATCAACGCATCGAATCTGCCGGTCGTGACGATCGGGGATTCGAACAAGGTTCGCGTGGGTGAATGGGTAGTGGCCATCGGCTCGCCGTTCGGCCTGGAAAACACCGTGACGGCGGGTATCGTCAGCGCCAAGGGGCGTGATACTGGCGACTATCTGCCCTTCATCCAGACTGACGTAGCCGTGAATCCGGGCAACTCGGGTGGGCCGCTCATCAATATGCAGGGCGAGGTGATCGGTATCAATTCGCAGATCTACAGCCGTACGGGCGGTTTCATGGGCATTTCCTTCGCGATTCCGATCGACGAAGCCATGCGCGTGGCCGATCAACTCAAGTCGACGGGCAAGGTCGTGCGAGGGAGAATTGCCGTGGCGATAGGCGAGGTGACGAAGGACGTCGCAGACTCACTTGGTTTGCCGAAGGCGCAGGGGGCGCTCGTCAGCAGTGTCGAGCCGGGCGGTCCGGCCGACAAGGCAGGCGTACAGCCGGGCGACATCATCCTCAAGTTCAACAGCCACTCGGTCGATACGGCGACGGATCTCCCGCGCATGGTTGGCGATACAAAGCCGGGCACGAAGGCAACGATCACCGTCTGGCGTAAGGGCCAGACGCGCGACCTGCCGGTCACGATCGCCGAGATGCAGCCTGAAAAGACCGCGAGTGTCGACGAGAAGAAGCCGGTGCCGCCGAAACCTCGCGCGACGAACTCGCTTGGCGTTGCGGTCAGCGATATTCCTGCTGACGAACTGAAGTCGCTGAAGCTACGTGGCGGCGTGCAGGTCGACGCGGTCGAAGGGCCAGCCGCGCGGGTTGGGCTGCAGAAGGGCGACGTGATCCTGCGCGTCGGCGACACGGATATCACGAGCGCGAAGCAGTTCGACGAGATTACATCGCATGTCGATCCGCAGAAAATGGTGGCGCTGCTCGTGCGTCGCGGCGACAACACGCAGTTTGTGCCGATCCGTCCGCGCGTCGCGCCGGCCCAGAAGTGACGATGACGGCGCCGCTGACGCTATACGGGCGCACGTGGTGCCATTTGTGCGATGACATGCGCGCTGCGCTCGAGCCTTTGCTGGCCGAATTCGGCGCGCAGGTCGAGGTGGTCGATATCGATGCCGATCCGGCGCTGGAAGCGCGCTACAACGAGTTCGTACCGGTTTTGGTCTGTGACGGCATCGAGCTTTGCCACTATCGCCTTGACGACGACAGCGTCCGGGCCGCGCTCGTTGCGCGCGCCAGGTGTGCCGCGCCTGCCCCTTAGCACGCAGCAAAGGGCGACATCAACCCGCATGAACGTTGGCCGACCGGCAGGGCATCCCGGCAAAAAACGCCGGGCGGAGGCCTTTTCGGCTAAAATAGCCCGGTTTTTCACCTACTTACAAGGCGTGCTCCGCAATCGTCCGAGCGCGCCTTTTTCGCTTGATCGGTACTGAATGGATCATATTCGTAACTTCTCGATCATTGCGCACATCGACCATGGCAAGTCGACGCTCGCCGATCGCATCATCCAGCTTTGCGGTGGTTTGTCCGACCGCGAGATGGAGTCGCAGGTGCTCGACTCGATGGATCTCGAGCGCGAGCGCGGCATCACCATCAAGGCGCAGACGGCTGCGTTGTCCTATCGGGCGCGCGATGGGAAGATCTACAACCTCAACATGATCGACACGCCGGGGCACGTTGACTTTTCATATGAAGTCAGCCGTTCCCTGTCGGCGTGCGAAGGTGCGCTGCTGGTGGTCGACGCCAGCCAGGGCGTCGAAGCACAGACTGTCGCGAACTGCTACACGGCGATCGAACTCGGCGTCGAGGTCGTGCCGGTACTGAACAAGATCGATCTGCCAGCGGCCAACCCGGAAAGCGCGATCGAGGAAATCGAAGACGTCATTGGCATCGATGCAACCGACGCTACTCGTTGTAGCGCGAAGACCGGCCTCGGCGTCGAGGACGTCCTGGAGGCGTTGATCGCCAAGGTGCCGTCGCCGAAGGGCGACACCGAAGCGCCGCTGCAGGCGCTCATCATCGACTCGTGGTTCGATAACTACGTTGGCGTCGTGATGCTTGTGCGCATAGTCAACGGCACGCTGAGGCCGAAGGACCGGATCCGCATGATGGCGACCGGCGCTCAATACCCGGTCGAGCACATCGGCGTGTTCACGCCGAAGTCGAAGAATCTCGAGGTGCTGTCTGCGGGGCAGGTGGGCTTTATCATCGCGGGCATCAAGGAGCTGGCGGCGGCAAAGGTGGGCGACACGGTGACTCTGGTGAACCGTCCCGCAGCCGAACCGCTATCTGGTTTCAAGGAAGTCAAGCCGCAGGTGTTCGCCGGGCTGTATCCGGTCGAAGCGAACCAGTACGACGCACTGCGCGAGTCGCTTGAAAAGTTGAAGCTGAATGACGCGTCGCTGCAGTACGAGCCGGAGGTGTCGCAGGCACTGGGTTTCGGCTTCCGCTGTGGCTTCCTGGGTCTCCTGCACATGGAGATCGTACAGGAGCGGCTCGAACGTGAATTCGACATGGATCTCATCACTACCGCGCCGACGGTGGTGTACGAGGTCCTCCAGCGTGACGGCACGACTATCATGGTCGAAAACCCCGCCAAGATGCCCGATCCGTCGAGGATTGAGGAAGTGCGCGAGCCGATCGTCACCGTGAACCTCTACATGCCGCAGGAATACGTCGGCTCAGTGATTACACTGTGTGAGCAGAAGCGCGGCAGCCAGATCAACATGCAGTACCACGGGCGGCAGGTTCAGCTCACGTACGAAATCCCGATGGGCGAGATCGTGCTCGACTTCTTCGACCGGTTGAAGTCGACATCGCGCGGCTATGCTTCGATGGACTACGAGTTCAAGGAATACCGTGCGGCGGATGTCGTCAAGGTCGACATGCTGATCAACGGCGACAAGGTCGACGCGCTGTCGGTGATCGTCCATCGTTCACAGAGCCAGTATCGCGGCCGCGAAGTCGCCGCGAAAATGCGCGAGCTCATTCCGCGGCAGATGTACGACGTGGCCATTCAGGCGACGATCGGCGCGAATATCATCGCACGCGAGAACATCAAGGCGTTGCGCAAGAACGTGCTGGCGAAGTGTTACGGCGGCGACATCACGCGTAAAAAGAAGCTGCTGGAAAAACAAAAAGCGGGCAAAAAGCGAATGAAGCAAGTCGGGTCCGTCGAGATCCCGCAAGAGGCTTTCCTCGCGATCCTGCGTGTCGAAGACAAATAAGAGAACAACGGAACCCCATGAATTTTGCACTGATTCTTTTTGTGCTCGTCATCGTAACGGGCATCGCCTGGGTCGCGGACAAACTGGTTTTCATCCCGCAACGGCGCCGCGCCGCGGAAGCTGCGGTCGCCGAATTCGACCGTCAGCAGGCACGGGTCGGCGAGCGTTTCGCCGATGAAAACGCGGCGCAAACGCGCGCCCGTCTGCGGGACGAAAAATTGCGCCAGCCCTGGTGGCTCGAATACTCGGCCAGCTTTTTCCCGGTGATTCTGGTGGTGTTCGTCGTGCGCTCGTTCGTTGTCGAGCCGTTCAAGATTCCGTCGGGGTCGATGGTGCCGACACTTCTGGTCGGTGATTTCATTCTCGTGAACAAATTCGACTACGGCATCCGTCTGCCGATTTCGAATACGAAGATCACGCAGGGTCGTCCGGTCGCGCGTGGTGATGTCGTCGTGTTCCGCTATCCGAAAGACGAGTCGGTCGACTACATCAAGCGCGTGATCGGTCTGCCCGGCGACGTCGTTGCCTATCAGGACAAGAAGCTCACGATCAACGGCAAGCCCGTGCCGGAGACTCCGCTGCCGGATTACTTCGACGAAGAACGGATCGGCTACGCGAAGCAGTTCGAAGAGGACCTCGGCGACCGCAAGAACGCGATCCTGAACAATCCTGCGGTGCCGCCTTTCATCGTCGGTGCCGAAGACTTTCCGTATCGCGACAACTGCACATACAACGCGCAGGGCGTCATCTGCACGGTGCCACCCGGCAACTACTTCATGATGGGCGACAACCGCGACAACAGTGCCGACAGCCGGTACTGGGGCTTTGCTCCGGACCAGAATATTGTCGGTCGTGCGTTCTTTATCTGGATGAACTTCAGCAACCTGAGACGCATCGGTTCATTCAACTGATCGCGTCAACACAACTCGCACGCCGCGCACGCCGCGCGGTCGCACACACATCGCGCGGCGTGTTAGCGCGCCACATTAAGAACGCGCGGTAACGCCGCTTCACTACGCTTTTTCGTCGGGCGCCCCGCGTTTTCGCCGGGGCAAGCGCCCGCGTTATACTCTGCACATGCCCCAATCTCCGTTGGAAAGCCGTTTGCGCTACGAATTTCGCAATGCGGAATTATTGCGCCAGGCTTTAACTCACCGCAGTCACAGTGCCACGCATAACGAACGGCTCGAGTTTCTCGGCGACTCCGTTCTGAACTGCGCGGTGGCTGCGCTATTGTTCCAACGTTTCGGGAAGCTGGACGAAGGCGATCTGTCGCGGGTCCGGGCCAATCTGGTCAAGCAGCAATCGCTTTATGAGATTGCTCAGGCCCTGAATATCTCGGAAGGTCTGCGGCTCGGCGAGGGTGAACTGCGAAGCGGAGGTTTCCGGCGTCCGTCGATCCTCGCGGACACACTGGAGGCCGTTCTGGGTGCGGTCTTCCTCGATGGCGGTTTCGAGGCCGCGCAGACCGTCATCAAGCGGCTCTACGTGCCGATCCTCGATCACATCGATCCGCGCACGCTAGGCAAGGATTCGAAGACATTGCTGCAGGAATATCTGCAGGGTCACAAGATCGCGTTGCCCACGTATACGGTGGTGGCGACGCATGGTGCGGCGCACAATCAACAGTTCGAGGTCGAATGTACGGTGCCCAAACTCGACGTGAAAGTGTCGGGTTCGGGTGCAAGCCGCCGCGCGGCCGAACAGGCTGCAGCCAAGAAGGCGCTGGAAGAAGTGGTCGCGGCCGCGCCGGCACCGGTCGCCAAGCCGAAGCGGTCGAAGGCTGCACGGGCAGCGAAGCATGCCGAGCCGGAGATCGTTCCCGGCGTGGCCGGCGTGCAGACGGCGCTGGACCTGCGCGCGCCAGACCACCGCAAAGCCGATCGGACCGCGCGTAGCGAGCAGAAGCACAGCAGCGCACCTGACGTAGCGGTCGCAGAACGTCCCGCCTCGGGGCCGGTGGCGACGTCCGTGCCCTTGCCTGTGCCGCTCGCCGTGATCCGCGCGGCGCACGTCGAATATAGCGAGCACGGCCAGATTCCTGTAGATAAGGAAAAGGCGGCGGAAAAAGTAGGCGAAAAGGCAGTCGATAAGTCCGAGAAACTGGACAAATCCGCCGAGAAGTCCGAACCCGCCCTTGCCGCCGAAAAAGCCGCTGAGAATCCGGCCGAAAAGCCAGCTGATAAAGCCGATACCATCGTCCGCACGAGCGATAAACCCATGCCCCGCGCCCGTGAGTCCATAGCCGGCACGCGTGACGATACCGAACTCGAACCTGGCGTTGCCGGCGGGGTGCAAACGCGCGCCGCCGATGCCGGCCATTGATGCCTTTTGACCCGCCGCGCTTTGGGGCGCGTGTCCACTCGAACCTGCCGTAGCCCGAATATGAACGCTTCCACTCCCACTGGTTTTCGCTGCGGCATGGTCGCGATTGTCGGCCGCCCAAATGTCGGCAAGTCGACGCTGATGAACGCTCTGGTTGGCCAGAAAGTCAGTATCACGTCGCGCAAGGCGCAGACGACGCGCCATCGCATCACCGGCATCCATACGTTCGAAGACGCGCAGTACATTTTCGTAGACACGCCCGGTTTCCAGACCAAGCACAGTGGCGCGCTGAACCGCTCGCTGAATCGTGCAGTCACCTCGACGCTGACATCCGTCGACGCGATCCTGTTCGTGATCGAAGCCGGCCGCTTTGGCCCCGACGACCAGAGGGTGCTCGACCTGATTCCGCCGTCGGTGCCGACGCTGCTGATTGCAAACAAGCTCGACCGTGTGTCCGACAAGGACGGCCTGTACCCGTTTATGCAGGAGCTGAGCGCGCTGCGCGAGTTCAACGAAATCGTGCCGCTGTCGGCGAAAAACCCGGACGACATCAAGCGTCTGATGGCGACCGTCAAGCCCTATCTGCCGGAAGGCGATCCGATCTATGGGGAAGACGACCTCACCGATCGCAGTGAGCGCTTCCTCGCCGCCGAAATCCTGCGCGAAAAGGTATTCCGCTGGACCGGCGACGAATTGCCCTATACGAGCACTGTGCTGATCGACAAGTTCGAGACGGAAGGGCGCCTGCGCCGTATCTTCGCGACCATTCTCGTCGAACGCGACACGCACAAGGCAATGATCATCGGCCAGAAGGGCGCCAAGCTGAAGCAGATCAGCACGGAAGCACGCCTCGACATGGAAAAGCTGTTCGACGGCCCCGTGTATCTGGAAACCTTTATCAAGGTGAAGAGTGGCTGGGCCGACAACGAAGCCGGACTTCGCGCCTATGGGTACGAATGACGCCTGGGTGAGGTTGCAACCCGGCGCCGACGCCGACGCCGAACCCGACGACGGCGAACCGGCTGCGCCGGCGCCGGCTCGGGCCAGAAAATCCTCTTCATCCAGCAGCGGCGAGACGCGTAAGACGGCAGCGCGCCGTCCCGCGCGTACGCCTGCTTCCGACTACCGGATCGCCGAGCAGCCCGCCTTCGTGCTCCATAGTTATCCCTATCGCGAGACGAGTTTGATCATCGACGTGCTGTCGCGCGATTACGGCCGACTCGCGCTCGTCGCGAAGGGTGCCAAGCGCCCGCACTCCGCATTGCGAGGCGTGCTGCAGACGTTCCAGCCGCTTTCGCTGTCGTGGTCCGGCAAATCCGAAGTGCGTACGCTGACGGGTGCCGAGTGGGTCGGTGGCATGCTGCCGCTCGCCGGCGACGCGCTGTTGTGTGGCTTCTACGTCAACGAACTGCTGGTCAAGTTCTGCGCGCGGGAAGATCCGCATCCTCAACTGTTCCATCACTACGTCGTCACGCTGACGCATCTTGCTCACGATGAACCGCCCGTCCAGGTGCTGCGTTCTTTCGAGCGTGTGCTGTTGCGCGAGACCGGTTACGCGATGGCGCTCGACCGCACTGTTTCGCGGCGGGCGGTCGTGCCCGAGGGGCGCTACGTGTTCGATCCCGAGCGCGGCGTGCGCGAAGCGTCCGACGATCTGCCTGCGCAATGGCCGGTCCTCACGGGACAGACGTTGCTCGATATGGAGCAGGACGATTACCATCGAAGCCAGACGGTCGCGCAGAGCAAGACGCTGATGCGCTTCCTCCTGAACACTTACCTTGGCGGCACGCCGCTCGCGACGCGCCAGATCCTGATTGACCTTCAGAACCTATGAGCTTCTTCCTGACGTCGCCGAATGTGATCGATCTGGGCGTGAACATCGATCACGTCGCCACGCTGCGCAACGCGCGCGGCACCTCGTACCCAGACCCGATCCGCGCGGCGCTGGCCGCTGAGGAAGCCGGCGCCGACGCGATCACGCTGCATCTGCGCGAAGATCGCCGCCATATCGTCGACGCCGACGTGCGCACGCTGCGCCCGCTTCTGAAAACGCGCATGAACCTCGAATGCGCGGTGACGCAGGAGATGCTGGATATCGCCTGCGAAGTGCGTCCGCATGACGTTTGCCTTGTGCCGGAAAAGCGTCAGGAGCTGACGACCGAGGGCGGGCTCGACGTGGCCGGCCAGTTCGAAGCCGTGCGTGCCGCGTGCCGGCAGCTCGCCGATGCGGGTTCGCGCGTCTCGCTTTTCATCGACGCCGACGAAACGCAGATCCGTGCAGCGCACGAAGCCGGCGCGCCGGTGATCGAGCTGCACACGGGTCGCTACGCCGAAGCGCACGATCCAGGCGAGCAGCAAAGCGAATACGAGCGCGTGGTGCGTTGCGTAGAACTGGGCGTGTCGCTTGGCATCAAGGTCAACGCGGGTCACGGTCTGCATTACACAAACGTCCAGCAGATCGCGGCAATCGACGGCATCGTCGAACTGAATATCGGGCACGCGATCGTCGCTCATGCGATCTTCGCCGGCTGGGACAACGCGGTGCGCGAGATGAAGGCGATTATGGTCGCCGCGCGTCTTGCCGCGCACGCATAGTGCGGAACGCGGCGAAACCGGCATGACGATCTACGGCATCGGTACCGACATTGTTCAGGTCAGCCGCGTCGCAGCGGTAATGGAGCGCACCGACGGGCGCTTCGCGGAGAAGGTGCTCGGGCCTGACGAACTGCGCGTCTATCACGCGCGCCACGCACGATCGGCGGCGCGCGGTCTCGCTTTTCTCGCCACGCGTTTCTCGGCGAAGGAAGCGTTCTCGAAGGCGATCGGCCTGGGCATGCGCTGGCCGATGACGTGGCGCGCCTTGCAGACGCTCAATGAGGCAAGCGGCAAGCCTATGGTGGTCGCCTCAGGCGAACTGGCCGAATGGCTCGACGCGCGCGGCATCACGGCGCGCGTGACGGTCAGCGATGAGCGCGACTACGCAGTGTCGTTTGTGATCGCCGAAATCGCCGATTCCGTTGCTTCCGCCGCATCGTAGTTCACCTGAATACTTCCGACGCGGTGCACGCCGCGCTTCTCTTCCATTCCCGAATTCGATGAAATACCCTCCCGGACCCGTGATGTTCGATGTGGTCGGCAAGACGCTTACCGATGACGATGTACGCCGCCTCGCTCACCCAATGACGGGCGGCGTCATCCTGTTCGCACGCCATTTTGAGAGCCGTGCGCAGCTTGTGGCGCTCATTGAGGCCATCCGCGCGATACGCGACGATCTGCTGATCGCCGTCGATCACGAAGGCGGCCGCGTGCAGCGTTTCCGCACCGACGGTTTCACCGTTCTGCCCGCGATGGGCAAGCTTGGCGCGCTGTGGGACAAGGACGTGCTGTACGCAACCAAGGTGACGACGGCGGTCGGTTACATCCTCGCGTCGGAACTGCGGGCCTGTGGCATCGACATGAGTTTTACGCCCGTGCTCGACCTGAACTACGGACAATCGCAGGTGATCGGCGATCGCGCGTTTCATCGTGACCCACGCGTCGTCACGCTGCTCGCGAAGAGTCTGAACCACGGCCTTGCGCTTGCCGGGATGGCCAACTGCGGCAAGCATTTTCCGGGACACGGCTTTGCGGTAGCGGATTCGCACGTCGCGATGCCCACCGATGACCGTTCGCTCGAAGTCATCCTTGCCGACGACGTCGCGCCGTATGACTGGCTTGGGATGTCTCTGGCCTCGGTGATCCCGGCGCACGTGATCTACCCGCAGGTCGATGCGAAGCCCGCGGGTTTCTCGCGTGTATGGTTGCAGGAGATCCTTCGCGGCCGGCTGCGTTTTCAGGGCGCGATTTTCAGCGACGACCTGTCGATGGAAGCGGCGCGCCAGGGCGGCACGCTCACCGAAGCCGCGACGGCCGCGCTGCAAGCGGGCTGCGACATGGTGCTGATCTGCAACCAGCCGGAAGAAGCAGAAAAGGTGCTCGACGCGTTGCGGTTCACGCCGTCGAAGGAATCACGCCAGCGGCTGAAGGGCATGCGCGCGCGCGGCAAGGCGCTGAAGTGGAGCAAGCTAATGGCCGAACCGGAATACCTGCAGGCCAGAACGCTGCTGCGCAACGCATTCCCCTGAGTATCTCGAGTCAAACGACGCAGGCCGCAATTTCTGCGGCCTGCGTCGTTTTCAGCACGGCTTGTTCAGACGTCTTCAGTTCAGACGCATGCGTTGCAGCTTGTTATAAAGCGTTTTCGGGCTGATACCGAGCAGCGACGCCGCGCGATGCCGCGTGCCGCCTACCGCGTCGAGTGTCGCGCGAATCAGCATTTCTTCTACATCGGCGAGCGGTGTGCCGACCGTCACCTGCACCCGGCTGCCATTCAGGTCGCGCGTGCCCGGTGTGCCCGGTTCATCGGCGCGCAGTGACTCCAGTACGTCCCCGGACGCCAGATAGGCACGCCGTACGCGCTCCTGCAGTTCGCGCACGTTCCCCGGCCAGTCGTACATGAGGCATTCGCTGATGAAGTTCGGCGCGATCAGCTTCGTTGTGCCCGTCAGGCCACGCGCGTGCGCTTCATGATTGAGATCGTCGACCGTGGCATGCGCGAACAGCGCAGCATCGTCCCCGCGCTCGCGCAAGGGCGCCAGCGTGAGTGCGGCGGCGTCGAGGCGCAACCACAGGTCTTCGTTCAACGAGCCGTCCGCAACCGCTGAGCGCGGCACCTTACGGGTCGACGCGATCAGGCGGAAATCCGTCATCAGCTGGTTTGTGCCGCCGACGCGCATGAAGGTCTGCGAATCGAGCGCGCGCAGCAGGGCTTCCTGCTGCGCGCGCGGCAATTCGGCGATTTCATCGATGAAGAGCGTGCCGCCGCTTGCCGTTTCGAAAATACCGGGTTCGCGCTGCTCTGCACCGGTGAATGCGCCGCGTTCGTGGCCGAACATCTGGCTGTCGAGCGGACGATCGCTTGCCATGTGCGCGGCCGTGCGGCAATCGAAAACGACGAACGGACCTTTGCGGCGGCGGCTCATCTCGTGCAGGGTGCGCGCGGCGATTTCCTTGCCGGTGCCGGTTTCGCCGGAGATCAGCACGGCTGCCTCGGTCGGCGCGAGGTGCTCGATGGTGTCGTACAGGTGTTGGACCACATTGCTGCGGCCGATCATTGCGCCGAACCGGCCGAGCCGGCGCAGCGTGGCGCGTAGCGTCTGGACCTCCTCAGTCAGCTCGTATGGCCGCGGGATCCGCGCAAGCAGGCTGCGCAAACGGGGAATATTGATCGGTTTCAGCAGATAGTCCCAGATGCCGTGCCGCAAGCCCTCGATCGCGCTCTCGACGGTGGCGTTGCCCGTCATCACGATGACAGGCAACGCGCCGCCAGGCGGCTGCGCGGGCAAATGCTGCAGCAGGTCGAGCCCGCTGCCGTCCGGCAGATTGAGGTCGACCAGCACGACGTCGGGAATGAAGCGCGACAGGGCGGCCCGCGCTTCGGCGAGTGTAGTGGCGGTATCGACGGAGAAACCGTCGGCGGCGAGGATCGCGGACAGGCCGGACAGGCTGTTAGGATCGTCTTCGACAATCAGGGCGTGTGGCATGGTGGACGCATGGTTCAATTGATCGGAAAGCGCTGCTGCGGCACCGGTTCACGGCGCGCCGCTGCAGGCGCAACTGCTGTAGCCAGACCGGCAGGCAGGCAAACCGCACCGGCCTTTGTCCCGGAAAAACGCGTAAAAAGAGGCGCAAAACGGCGCAGACGTAACAACCGCTCTGTCGGTTGTCCGCGCGGCATCGCCGCCCGCATGGACTGTCGGTCGCGCCGGGATGTGCGATCAGAACAGATCTTTCCGGTTGGCATCGAAAAAGCGGCGTACTTCGAGTTCGGCTTCATCGCGCGTCTTGCCATAGCGCTCCTGAATCAGTCCGGCGAGCCTGTCGGCGCGGCCTTCGGCTTTCTTCAGCTCGTCGTCGGTGAGTCTGCCCCACGCCGTCTTCGCCTTGCCGATAACCTGCTTCCACTTGCCTTCAGCGATATCGTTGTTCATCCCAGACCTCCTAGTCAAAATTCCTTAGGCATATCTTTCACTTCAGCAGATAACGTGCCATAGGAGAAAACCAAGAGTTATCAACGATTTGCTGGTTGCAAATGGGAATAGACGGCAAGTGCGCCGGAAATTCGGGCGTCGATCCGGTAAAGTTTTCTTCCACCATACACGGTCGTGCAAAAAAGAAAAAGCGCCCGTTAAGGGCGCTTTTTCAGTGGCCGCGCCGGGAAAACCGGGGCGGCTCGCAGGTCCGGTGCTTAAGCGTGGCTTAGGCGCGGCTGCGGTACTCGTGCGTACGGGTGTCGATTTCGATCTTGTCGCCGATGTTGCAGAAGAGCGGCACTTGAAGTTCGAAGCCGGTGTTCAGCTTCGCGGTCTTCAGCACCTTGCCCGACGACGTGTCGCCCTTGACGGCCGGTTCCGTGTAAATGATTTCACGAACCAGCGTGGTCGGCAGTTCAACCGAGATCGCCTTTTCGTTGTAGAAAACGACTTCGCAAGCCATGCCGTCATCGAGGTAGTTCAGCGCGTCGCCCATCATTTCGGCTTCGACTTCGAACTGGTTGTAGTCGGCGTCCATGAATACGTACATCGGGTCGGCGAAGTACGAGTACGTCACTTCCTTGCGGTCGAGCAGGACGACGTCGAACTTGTCGTCGGCCTTGTAGACCGATTCCATGCCTGCGCCCGTCAGCAGGTTCTTGAACTTCATCTTCACGACGGCGGAGTTACGGCCCGATTTGTTGTATTCGGCCTTTTGCACGACCATCGCGTCTGCGCCGATCATCACGACGTTACCGGTGCGGAGTTCCTGTGCGATCTTCATAAAACTGTCCTGTACGAAATGAGTAGCTTCAACTTTTGCTCAACGGCATACGACCCAAGCGGATTCGGTGCCTGCGCGCTTACCTGGTCTTACCCATCATTGCGGGCGCACAAGCGAATGGCGCCGATGCCCGGGGCAAACTGCCGAGGACGAGAAGTGGCCCGCGGTGCCGTAGCGATCGGGCCGCGCTTGAGTCGTCGGCCGTTGGATAACCGCTTATTTTAACTGACTTTTTGCGAATTCGGCCAGATTTCCAGCGAGGTCGCCGACGCTTGCGAGTTCGCCGGCCCATTTCGCCGCGCGCGCCTCGAATGCAGCGCGGTGACGCTGGAAATCCGCCCAGTCGGGCTTGCCCACGCCGTTCCATGCGTGCCAGAAGCGCGCGAGCGCGGCGCGGGCTCGGACGGGGAGCGGGCCCGCATAGTGAGCGAGGGCGGCGTCCAGCTTGGGCAGATGGGCGTCGTCGGCCTGCGGATAAATATGCCAGACGAACGGCCGGGCGGCCCACTGCGCCCGCACGAACGAGTCTTCACCGCGTACGAAATTGATGTCGCTCGCCCACAACAGCCGGTCGTAGCCGGGCTGGTCGGTGAAGGCGAGGGCGTGGGCCGTCAGGTTGCCGCGGCGGGCGTGTGAACCCGCCGCAAAGGCCGGCAAACCGAAAAAGCGCGCGACGGCGCCCGAAATCCGGCCTTCAGGCACAAGCAGGGCAATCTCTCCGGTGCTATCGCGCCATTGTTCGAGGAGGCTGTCCACCGCGGGATTTTCGTATGCGAAGAGGGAAATGACGGTGGCATCGCAGCTGGGTGGGGGCGCGCCGACGGTCTTGCGCCACCACGCGTCGCGGGCATCCGGCGACGCTGCGAACGCGGTGCGTGCGGCGTCCAGCCCGCGCTCTTTCAATACGCCGCCTGTTCCGGCGCCGAGTCCTGGAAAAAAGAAAGTCTTCGTGAGTGGAAAGCGCGGGTGCGGCGACGGCCGCAGATGAAAGTCCGCGACCCAGTCTTCGGCGCTCAGGTATTCAAGGTTCAGCCAGACCGGCGCGCGTTCTCGTCGTGCCATTCCCGCGACGTAGACGGGTGGCAACTCACACCCAAAGGCCTCAATGACGACATCCGCGACTTCGAGCGTGTCGCCTGCGTGCGCGGGTTCGTGCCAGTGCTCGATGACAATGCCCTCGACACTCTGCCGCGCCCGGTCGATCGACAGGGTCGGGCAGAGCTTCTGAAACGCGTGCAGATCGTCGACAAATACCCGCACCTGCCAGTCGTGCTCAGCCGCGAGCTGGCGGGCGAGGCGCCAGCAGACGCCGATGTCGCCGAAATTGTCGATGACCGCGCAGAATATATCGCACGCGATATCGGCGACCGGCTTTGAGGCCGAAGCGGTGGCGGGGGGAACGGGCGAGGACATGATGGCCGGCATCCGGAGGCCGGACGCGCGCGGAATGTTCTAAACTGGCGATTCTAAAGCACTTGCCACCGTTTCCGCGCAGCACGCGCGGTGCCCAGCCTGATCCTGCATGACCGATTCCGACGCTTTCGAGCCCAAAAGGGTACTGGCCCAACTGCCGCATCTGCCCGGCGTCTACCGCTATTACGATGCGCACGGTGCTGTGCTGTATGTAGGCAAGGCGCGCGACCTCAAAAAGCGCGTTTCGAGCTACTTCACGAAGACGCTGCTGTCGCCGCGCATCGCGATGATGGTGACGCGTATCGCGCGCGTCGAGATAACCGTCACCCGCTCCGAAGCCGAAGCGCTGCTGCTCGAAAACAATCTGATCAAAGCACTCGCGCCGCGCTACAACATCCTGTTTCGCGATGACAAGTCGTATCCGTACCTGAAGCTCACGGGGCACAGGTATCCGCGGATGGCGTACTACCGCGGCGCTGTCGACAGGAAGAATCAGTACTTCGGGCCGTTCCCGAGCGCGTGGGCCGTGCGCGAAAGCATCCAGATCCTGCAGCGGGTGTTCCAGCTTCGCACGTGCGAGGATTCTGTGTTCAACAACCGCACGCGGCCGTGTCTGCTGCACCAGATCCAGCGATGCACCGCGCCATGCGTGAATGCGATCAGCGAGGGAGACTACGCGCGCGATGTCGCCAACGCGTCGCGTTTCCTGCTAGGGCGGCAGAACGAAGTGATGAACGAACTCGAGCAGAAGATGCACGCATTCGCGGCCGAACTTAAGTTCGAGCGGGCCGCGGCGGTGCGTAACCAGATGAGTTCGCTGTCGACCGTGCTGCATCAGCAGGCAATCGAAGTGGGTGGCGACAGCGATGTCGATATTCTCGCGGTCGTCGCGCTGGGTGGGCGTGTCTGCGTGAACCTGGCAATGGTGCGCGGTGGCCGGCATCTCGGCGACAAGGCGTATTTCCCTGCTCACGTCGAGACAGCGCTGACACCCGATGAGGGCGGGCTCGACCCGGACGAGGCGGAGGCGCTCGCCGAAGCTTCCGCCACCGCCTCGGCCGCGGCCGACGCCGCTGATGCGTCCGACGCACTCGCGATCGCTCAGGATCTTCCCGCGGAAACGGACGCGGACATGGACGCGGACGCCGAACCGGGCGCCAACGGCGAATCCGGTGCTGCGGCCGAACCCGGCACAACACGCATCGCAAGCATCGAAGCAGAGGTGCTCGAAGCGTTCATTGCGCAGCACTACCTCGGGAACCGGGTGCCGCCGGTGCTTGTCGTGAGTCACGCGCCGTCGAACCGTGAGCTGGTCGATCTGCTGACTGAGCAGGCTGGCCACAAGGTCGCATTGCTGCGCCAACCGCAAGGCCAGAAGCGCGTGTGGCTTTCGATGGCCGAGCAGAATGCGCGGCTCGCGCTGGCGCGTCTTCTGTCCGAGCAGGGCTCGCAGCAGGCGCGCACGCGTGCGCTCGCCGACACACTAGGCCTCGAATGCGATGACCTCGCGCATTTGCGCATCGAATGCTTCGACATCAGTCATACGATGGGCGAGGCGACGCAGGCTTCGTGCGTGGTGTATCACCACCACAAGATGCAGTCTGGGGAATACCGGCGCTACAACATCACGGGCATCACGCCCGGCGACGACTATGCCGCGATGCGCCAGGTCCTCACGCGCCGCTACGAAAAGATGGTCGCGCAGGCCGCGCAGAACGCCGCGGATGAAGCGGCTACCTTGCAACCCGAAGACGCACCGGACCTGGCGATCACTTCGGAGGCCGCTGAACCCGTCGCTGCGGGCGGGACATTGCCGAATATCGTGCTGATCGACGGAGGCAAGGGTCAGGTCGAAATCGCCCGCCAGGTTTTCACTGAAGTCGGGTTGGACACCGGCATGCTGGTCGGTGTGGCGAAAGGAGAGGGCCGCAAGGTCGGTCTCGAAACCCTGATTTTCGCTGACAGCCGCACCCCGCTCGAACTCGGCAAGGAAAGCGCGACGCTGATGCTCGTCGCGCAGATCCGCGACGAAGCGCATCGTTTTGCGATCACGGGCATGCGCGCGAAGCGCGACAAGACCCGGCAGACATCGCGGCTCGAAGAACTGGAAGGGGTGGGCGCGAAACGTCGCCAGCGGCTGCTGGCGCGCTTCGGTGGTCTGCGTGGCGTGGTGGCGGCGAGCGTCGACGATCTGGCGAGCGTCGAGGGCATTTCGCGTTCGCTCGCAGAGCAAATCTACCGGCAATTGCATTGATGTGAGCACATGGCCCGCGTAGCGTGGCCCCGCAACCCTGCAGGCACGCGCGCCGCTACGCCTGCGTTGCTTGTAGCAGGCTCCACGACACGGCACAATTGCATCTCCCTTGTCAGACGTGGCCTCCGCCCATGCCGTTTAATTTTCCGATCTTTCTGACGTGGCTGCGGATCGTGCTGATCCCGCTTGTCGTGGGCGTGTTCTACCTGCCCGACACGATGATGCTCCCCGCGCACCGCAATCTGGCGGCTGCGGTGATCTTCATCCTGGCGGCGTTGACCGACTGGTTCGACGGCTATCTCGCACGCAGATGGAACCAGACGTCGGCGTTCGGCGCGTTCCTCGATCCGGTTGCCGACAAGCTGATGGTGACCGCCGCTTTGCTCGTGCTGGTCCAGTTGGCGCGACTCGATGCGGCGATTGCGCTCGTGATCGTTGGTCGTGAAATCGCCATTTCCGCGCTTCGAGAGTGGATGGCGCAGATCGGTGCATCGAAGAGCGTCGCCGTGAATTCGCTCGGCAAGTTCAAGACGGCGTGCCAGATGGTCGCGATTCCGATGCTGCTGCTGTACGAAACAGTGCCGCTAGGCGCCGGGCTGTCGATCGACACGCGCGTGTGGGGTGGCTGGCTGATCTATCTTGCCGCGATACTGACGATCTGGTCGATGCTGTACTACATGAAGCTTGCATGGCCGCAGATTCGAGAGCGGGGCGGCATCGTGTGAAGCGGATTCATCTGGTTGCGTGAAAGGGGTTGACACGTTTCAGCGCTTTATACATAATCTCGTCTCTCCGGTGCACGCGGTTCTGTAACGGAAGGTGGGAAGCAGTATTAGTAGTAATAGCAGCAGGTAGTAGCAAAACGCGGGAGTAGCTCAGTTGGTAGAGCGCAACCTTGCCAAGGTTGAGGTCGCGAGTTCGAGACTCGTCTCCCGCTCCAGATTTCGAAGCAGCGTTTTGCCGTAGTGGAATAAAAAGCAGGATGTTGTTTAGCGGGACAACGCGGGAGTAGCTCAGTTGGTAGAGCGCAACCTTGCCAAGGTTGAGGTCGCGAGTTCGAGACTCGTCTCCCGCTCCAGACACAGGGGAAGCAAAGCTTCCCTTTTTGTTTGGCAGGCCGGTTGGCCATCGCACAAATCTTCGAGCCGTTGGATGATGCAACTTGTCATGTCGGCTTGACGGTCCGCTTACGGCGCGATAGCAAAGCGGTTATGCAGCGGCCTGCAAAGCCGTTTAGACCGGTTCGACTCCGGTTCGCGCCTCCAGCAGTTAAAGAAAAGCCCCGACTCGTCGGGGCTTTTCTTTTTTCTGCGGCGCGTCCGCCGACTGAAGCAGTCACCGGTAGTTTGACCTTCACATTGAGACAGTCTGAGTCACGGAAACCGGCGTCATTGGTCAAGCCGTGTCCATGTGATCATCACAACGCGAGGGCTGGCCACAATCCATGCCAGTATCGACGACACCACGCTCAGGATAACGACAGCTGGGACAACTTCAGGATCCGAAAGCATTGCAGTCTCCAGGTCGCCGCGTGAGTCGTCAGCAGATGGATGGGATACACGTATGCTGGCATCCGGATCGGTTGAAGGCCACCTTCGATCGATTGACAAGACTCGACCTTTGCATCGACTGTTGCGCAAGCATCGCCTCGGCAAACAGGCCGTCTGTTCTAACGACGCAGCCAACGACGTCTCGCTGAATCGGCAGCGCGACAGCGTTGGTGACGCGCGTATCTAACCCTTCACCGGCGGCCCGAATCGACCGCTGTCGTATGCCTCGCAGTACGCGCGCCAGTCTGTCTTGACTTGCGTCTCGCACTCAGTCGCAAGTTCGATCAGCGGCATCTGCCAGTCACGGCGACTGCCGAACGCTATCAGTTCGTCAGCGATGGCCGAGCCTTGGCGTCCGCCGCTGCGCAACTGCGACCATGCACTCAGTTCGGCCATGTTGTTCACGACTGACTCGAGC
This sequence comes from Paraburkholderia sp. BL10I2N1, assembly GCF_004361815.1. Taxonomy (NCBI): domain Bacteria; kingdom Pseudomonadati; phylum Pseudomonadota; class Betaproteobacteria; order Burkholderiales; family Burkholderiaceae; genus Paraburkholderia; species Paraburkholderia sp. BL10I2N1. The sequence goes on from NZ_SNWA01000001.1 coordinate 2,513,817, forward strand.
CGGGAGAGCTTGCCGTTCCAGTTGGCGAGCGCGACGCGGTCTTCGGACGGTTGCAGCCCGCGCAGCACATATGCCTTGCCGTCCATCTGGACGGCGTGCAGGAACGCTTGCGAGACAGCTTGCGCGCGGTGCTGGACTTCCACGACGCGTTGTGCCTCCGTGTCCCATTTGGGTTGCTTCGTCTTCACATGCGGCACGACAGAGGACGGCAACGCCTCCTTGAGATCGAGCAGATAGTTACCATCGGGCGAGCCTTTTCCTTCGACCAGAATCACGTAGCGATCGACGCCAAGGCTGCCCGTTCCCGCAATTCGGCGTGCAACATCGAGCATGTTGAAGAACGCGGGATTCGGCTCGCCGGCCGAGAATTTTTTCATGAAGGCAGTCACGGCGAGACGCGCCGCATCGCTCACAGGAAGCGCCTTTTTTCGGCTCTTTTAAAAGCGCAGTGGGTAATGCGGCTCACGAGGCATGCGGATTGAGTGCTGAGAAGTCGAGTTTGCCCGCGATGAGAAACAGCACGGTGCGCATGGTCTTGAAGCTGGCGTATCCCCGTGCCTTGCGCTTGGCGGCCTGAAACAGGCCGTTGATCGCCTCAATGAATCCATTGGTCTGGCGTGTCTGCGCCCACGCGATGATGCCGTCGAAATGACGACGGATCATGCGCGCGACGTCCTTCATGGGCTCGACCTTGGAACGCATGACGTTGCCGCACCACCGGCGCAGCATTTTGGAGACGACGTGGATCTGTTTGCGATCGAGAATCTCGCGCAGTTGCTCGCGGTACATCCACGCTCGGGCCGTGCGGTTGGTGGCGTACTGGCTGATCAGCGCCTCGAGATCGGTCAGTTGCGCGAGATCGAGTTTCTCGGCATCCTTGAGCAGCGACCAGCGCATGCCCTTCAGCGAGGGATCGGTTTTCTGCTGCGCGCGGCGCACACCATCAAGCGCTTTGGACGCATGCGCCACGACATGAAACTTGTCGAAGGTCACACGCGCGTCGGGCAGGTGTTCGTCCACGCCCTTGATGAAGGCAGCCGACATGTCGATGCTGACCGATTCGATCTGTGCAGGCGTGGCATTATGTTCCTCCAGGTGCCGGGCAAAGCGTTCGACAACGCCGGCATCCTTGCCTGGCGTGACGAAGACCACGCGCCTTGCGTCCATGTCGGCGACCAGCGAGATATAGTCCTGCCCACGTCGGGCCGACGTTTCGTCAATGGCCACCGCGGTAACTTCGGACAGGTCGGTCGCGGCCACGGCCAGGTCCACGTAACGGTCACAGATGGCCTTCACCCGATGCCACGACAGGTTCACCACGCGGGCCACCGCGGCAAATGTCATCTCCCGGCACAGCGTCAGCACGAGCGCTTCAAACAGCAGCGTGAAGCCGTCCAGCTTGCCTATCCAGTCGGGTTCGACCAGGCGCACCGAGCCGTCCGGCAGACGCACCCGCGGCACCCGAACCTCCAGATAGCACTCGTGCTGAAAGAAGTTGAGGTGGCGCAGCCGCTTGATCTGGGTGTCGTGAGCCGGATGCTCGCCCGCGACGCCGGGATAGGGAAAGCGCGTACCCGCGACAAAGTCCACGGCAATGGTCAGTTCACGCCGCGCGGCATCGAAATCGACGCCTTGCACGTACCACGGGGCCTTGATTCCCAAGGCGGCTTCAAACAGTTGGGTCTGGTTCATCGGTTCACGTTGTCTTGCAGGGCTGGTTGCCGCATTCTGCCGCAACCAGCCCTGTCCCAGCTTACTTCTTCAACGCGCGTCAAGTATTCGCTTCGCCGGGCTGACGCCCGTACTTGACCCGCCAAACCAGCCACTCGGAATTTGAAATAGGCCTTTTTTCCATCGATCTTCAGGACACGCTTCTTGCCCTTCAGATCGGTGCGCCGGTTCAGGTGATCGACGCGCGTGCCCTCGTGCAATACCTCGAACAACTCGCGCACCATCCCTTCCGCGGTTTCTTCTTCGATCCACCGCGCCTTGCCGAAACGCAGCACGGCGCTGTACGAGTCGATCGTCGTGTGGCAGAGCGCGAGCGCTTCTGCGCGGCTGACCTGCAGACTGTCGGCGGCGACGAGCACGCTCGTCAGAAGGCGCACGAGCTCCGCGAGACACGGCGCGAGACAGGCCTCGTCGAAGTCGTTCATATCGAAATAGATGAGGCGGTTGTCGCCCTTGTAGCTACCGAAGTTTTCCAGATGCATGTCGCCGCAGATCCAGGTCGCCGGTGTGCCGGCGATCACGCTACCCGATGGCAACCGTGCGTAAAAGAGGTGGCAGGTACCGCGCAGAAAGACGAACGCCGACGTGCGCATCAGCTCGTACTTCATGCTGAGTCGTTCGGGATCCCGTCCGGTGTTGAAGTTTGCGATCTCTGCTGCAACATCGAGCATGACGGGCTCCTATTCGATTCGCCGCGTGGCCCGACCCTTTTCCCGCATGGACCGGCCGCTCCGGCCATTGTGCGCCATCCGGAGTGACAGGCGAAGCGGCGCTCGTCATGGATTGACCGGTTTGCGTGCCGGTTATGCGTCCCGTTTTGCGCCCGGTTCGGCAACCGCACGCGCGTCCGACTCGATCAGCAGGGCGCGCCACGCGGGACGTCTGGACGCACTGGCGCTGTTACCCTGCCCGGGTTGCTGCCCCCATCCGGGCCGCCCCGCCAGCACTTCGCGCTGCGTCTCGAGAATGTGCTGCTCGAGCGGCGTGACGCCCTCATCAACGACACATACGGTCATGCGGAAGGCGATCGCGCGTTGATGATGTTCGCCGACGCGTTGTGCGACGCTCTGCGCGAGAGCGATGTGATTGGCCGGCTCGGCGGCGACGAGTCGCGCTGCTGACTGACGCCAGCGCGGATACGACGGCGCAGATCATGTAACGTCTTCGGGACAGCCTCAACTTACGCAATCGCCTCGCCGAGCGCGGCTACGACGTTCGCTACAGCGTCGGTCAGATCGCCTTCGATCCGGCTCGGCTTCGAGCCGTCGCGGATCTCCTCGCGCGAGCCGACGCCGCGATGTAACGCAAACAAACAGGTGTCGAAGCTGCGGGTTCCGCCATACCGGCGTTAGGACCGGGATTGGCCTTGGCGGCGCGTCGCGGCATAATTCGGCACTGGCGTGTGCACACCTGCACCGCCGCATGCGTACCCCTTCAGAAGCAGATTCCATGACTCAGTCTTTGCCCCCTTCGCAGAAACCGGAAATCGAATGGCGCTGGAAAGCATTCGACGACCTTACGACCGCAGAGGTTTACGACATGCTGGCGGCCCGCAGCGCGGTGTTCGTCGTCGAGCAGAACTGCGTGTACGGCGATGTCGACGGCCTCGATACGGTCGCGTGGCATCTGTTCGCCTATGGCGTGGACAAGGCAGGCGAGGGTCGGGCGCCGCTGGCCGGTTATCTTCGGGTACTGCTGCCGGACGAAGAGGAAGCCGACATCCGCATTGGCCGCGTGCTGACAACTGCAGGATTTCGCGGCCAGGGGCTTGGCAATAAGATGCTCGAGCGGGCGCTCAGCCATATCTACGCGCAGTGGCCAGGCACCCCCGTGCGGCTGCATGCACAGGCGCACCTGCAGCCTTTCTATGGCGCGTTCGGTTTCGAACCGATTTCAGAGGTTCACGACGAGGATGGCATTCCGCACGTGTGGATGCGCTCCGCCTGAGATTTCGTCGCTTGCAGTAGGGGCAAGATCGGGCAACACCGGGTGTCAGCGCCGGAGCGGCTGACATGGCCAACTGGATCAGCTCTGCCGCGCGGGAATCGAACCCGAATGCGTGGCCATCTCACCTTCCGGATTCGTCGCACCCGGCAAGCCGGCGGGAGCCGGAATGCGCTCATCGCGCAGCCGGGCGCGAGCCGACAGCCGCATCAGATGACGCAGCGCAAGCACGGCGCCGATCACGCTCATCATCGACCCCGGAATCCACAGCAACAGGCCGCCGATCTGTTGATCGCGCATCGGGCTTAGCCAGGTAAATGCGCGGCCGCAGATCGAGTACACCGGATACAGTTCGCGCGCCGAAAAGAAAATGAATGCGCCGAGCACGATCTGTGGCGGAATCGCCGCGACCACGACCAGAACCCGCCGCCCGGGCGACAGCCGCGCCGGCGGCGCCGGCCGCGAATCGAGGACGAGCCACCAGAACATCAGCCCGTCGATGACCATGCTCCAGTTCATCACCCGATAAACCCGCCAGTCGAGCATCGCGATGAAATGAATCGGCGACAGCAGCCAGAAATAGATCAGCCCGACAAACAGCAGGACGGCGACGACCGGGTGCAGCAGCACATCGAGCACCGCCCGCACCGCGCGGGCGTTTAGCGCTGGCCGCACCAAGCGTTGCCGCCAGCGGAACGGAATCCCGGCGCGCAGCGCCGCCCCGGGATACGAAAGCGCAATGAAGAACGGGCCGAGATGATGCAGCACCAGGTGCTGGGCGCGGTGCATGAAGAATTCATGCTCGAAGAAATAATCGAGCCGCGTGTGCAGCGCGACGTACAGCGCGGCAAGACCGAACCAGAAGGACAACTGACGGGCGAACGACACCCTCGCCTTGCGCACGCCGCGCGTGAACAGCACGGCCGCAATCAGCACCGCGACGATGACCGTCGGCGAAAACTCCCAGGGATCGAGCCAGTAAAGCAGGTTCATCGCGTTGCGCTACTTCGTCTGTGATGGCGGCTTCACCGCGAACGGTGTGTCAAGCGTTTCGCCATCGGAGAACTTCAGCTGCAAATGAACGGTATCGCCCGGGGCGATCTTGTGCTTCGCATCTTCGAGCATGACGTGATAGCCGCCCGGCGCGATCGATACCGTGCCGCGAGCGGGCACGGTCACCTTGTCGACCATCACCATCTTTTGCGTCGAGCCGTTCGATACGGTCTGGTGGAGCATCGCGCTGCCGTAGTCGCTGCTCGATATGTCGATGAGGTCGATGGGTTTGTCGCCGGCATTGACGAGCGTGACGTAGGCGGCGGCAGGCAGGTTGTTCGGCAGCCAGCGGACCCACGCATTCTGCGCCGCGATTGCCTGCGGGCCAGCCGCCTGCGCGGTGGCGCTGAACGAAAGCAGGCAGGCGGCCGCCAAAGCAGCGGCCAGTGCGGCGGGGGATTTGTTCTTGATCTGGATCGACATGGCTGAACTCACGATAGGGATCAGGAATGGGTTTCGATGATACGGCGCAGATCCTGCGCGATGGTGTCGGGCGAATCTCGATCGGTGACGAGCAGACGTGCTCGTCCCCGCGCATCGAAGACGTAGACAGCAGAGCTATGCGTTACCTCGTAGTTGCCTTTCGGATCGCGCTTCTCCATCTGGTACGCGATGCGGTAGCGTTTTGCGAGCGATTCGATCTGGTCGTCGCTGCCCGTCAGGCCGCGCGCATGCTGTGCGTCGAATGCGCCAACGTAGTCGTGTAACGCCTGAGCCGTGTCGCGCGCCGGATCGACCGTGACGAACAGGATGCGCACCTGGCGGCTCTCGGGTCCCAGTTTGCCGAGCACCTGCATCAGACGGCCCATCGTCTCCGGACAGACGTCCGGGCAATGCGTATAGCCAAAGTAGACGAGCGACGCGCGCCCTTTGAACGAGTCGGCGGTGACGGGCTTGCCGTCATCGGCGGTAAGCGAGAACTGGAGATCCGGCAGGTGGCCTGTGACGTTCGTGAGCTGCCATGGCGTGTCCTGGTGCGAGCAGGCGGCAAGGGTGAGCGTGCCCAGCATGGCCAGCAGCCCCGCCAGTCCGGCGCGGGCTGCGGATTTCGCCTGTCGCCGATACGGCGCATCATGTAGCGGTTCGCCTCGTTTCTGGCGCGTGGACGGGGGGAAGGGGAACAAAGGCGATGTCAATGACTCGATTGATCAGGGCAGTCGCCGTTGCAGGTTCAGAGAGAATCGGTCCGATACCGGCAACGCGCGTTTGGCTGCGACTGTATCGCAATTCGGCCGGCCACGTCGGGCGACGGCGGTGCTCACGGGGTAAGCGGGGCAATTTGCCGCATGCGGCTGAAAGCTGGTTGAAGCCCCATTGTTCTGTTTTTGAACGGAATGCAGGGGCTGGACCGGCGCGACGGCCCTTCCAGCCGGGCGTCCAGTCTTACTTTCTCGAAAAAATGGCGGATGCGCGGTAAGATGCGCACACTTTTCCGGCTGCAAGCGGCCGAAAGGCAAGATAAAACGATGCAAGCACTTCCGGCTGTCCTGTCTCCCAGCGAGACTGCATATTTCTTCGACTTCGACGGCACGCTCGTCGAGTTGGCGCCGACGCCTGATGGCGTGCTGGTGCAACCGCAGGTCATCGATCTGCTGAGCGCACTGCGGCACCAGACGAACGGCGCGGTGGCGATCCTGTCGGGCCGCGGCATCGACAGCATCGATTCGTTTCTCGGTCTGCCCGATCTGCCGATCGCCGGTCTGCATGGCGCTGAGCGGCGCGACGCGAACGGCGACACGCAACGCGTTGGTTTCAACGACGAGCGACTCCTGCGGATGGAACAGGATCTGGCGGAGGTCGTGCGCCTGAATCCCGGCATGCTGCTGGAGATCAAGGGGGCGGCGGTCGCGTTGCACTACCGCAATGCGCCCGATCGCGAACCGGTCGCGCGCGCGGCGACGACCCGGCTCGTTGCCGATTATCCCGGCGCTTACGTGCTGCAGCCCGGCAAAATGGTCTACGAGATCAAGCCCAAGGACGTCGACAAGGGCCGCGCGCTGCGGGCCTTTCTTGGAGAGCCGCCGTTCGCCGGCCGCAAGCCGGTGTTCGCGGGCGATGACCTGACCGACGAAAAAGGCTTCGCTGTCGTCAACGAGTACGGCGGCCTGTCGATCAAGGTCGGTGGCGGGGATACGATCGCGAAAACGCGCATCGAATCCGTGAACGCACTGATTCAGTGGTTCGCATCGATTGTGGCTGCGGGGGGCAGGGCGTGACGATCGAGTGGCACGCCGTCAGCGGCTATCTCTTCCAGCATGGGAATTGCGCTTCATGAGTCGACTGATCATCGTATCGAACCGGGTCGCACCGATTTCGGAAGGCGGCCCCGCGGCAGGTGGGCTGGCAGTGGGCGTCTACGATGCGCTCAAGGAAACCGGCGGCATGTGGTTCGGCTGGAGCGGCGACGTGTTGTCATCCGGTCAGCCGCAGATTAGCGTCGAAGAACGCGGTCCGGTGACGTTTGCGACCATCGGGCTCATGCGGCGCGATTACGACCAGTACTATCGCGGCTTCTCGAACGCGACGCTGTGGCCTGCGTTCCACTATCGCGCGGATCTGGTCCAGTATGACCGTCACGATTTCGAAGGCTATTGCCGCGTGAACGCGTGGCTTGCGCAGCAACTCGTGCCGCTGCTGCAGGCCGACGATGTCATCTGGGTCCACGACTATCACCTGATTCCATTCGCGCAGGCACTACGCGCCGCGGGCGTGAAGAATCGCATCGGTTTCTTTTTGCACATTCCGTTTCCCGCTTCGCAGGTGCTGCTGGCCGTGCCGCCGCATCGCGACCTCGTGGAGGCGCTCTGTTCGTTCGATCTGCTCGGCTTTCAGACCGAGCCGGATCTGCGCTCCTTCTGCGACTACATCGTGCACGAAGCGAACGGCTCGGTCGAAGCGTCGCTGGCTGGCAGTCCGATGACCGTGCACGCGTTCGGCAGGACACTGCACGCGGCGGCCTACCCGATCGGCGTCTATCCGGACGAGATCGCCGAGCTCGCGAAAGCGGGCGAGAGCGGCAAGCCGGTGCGCACGATGAAGGCGACGCTCCATTCGCGCAAGCTGATCATGAGTGTCGATCGACTCGATTATTCGAAGGGGCTCGTCGAGCGCTTCCGCGCCTTCGAAAGACTGCTCGAACATTCGTCCGCGCAACGCAACAAAGTGTCGTTCCTGCAGATCGCGCCGCCGACGCGCGCCGACATGCACGCCTATCAGGACATCCGGCTGCAACTGGAAGGCGAGTCGGGCCGTATCAACGGCCGTTTTGCCGAACTAGACTGGACGCCGATCCGCTATATCCATCGACAGTACGAACGGCCGGTGCTGGCTGCGCTCTTTCGCGCATCGCACGTCGGCTACGTGACGCCGCTGCGCGACGGCATGAATCTGGTCGCGAAGGAGTATGTGTCGGCGCAGGATCCCGACGATCCCGGTGTGCTGGTGTTGTCGCGCTTCGCGGGTGCGGCACAGGAGCTGACCGGCGCGCTCATCGTGAACCCTGTCGATATCGACGGCATGGCGGAGGCGCTGGCCACAGCGCTCGAGATGCCGCTCGCGGAACGCCAGGCGCGCTATCGCGACATGATTGCGCAACTGCGCGAAAACAATGTGTCGGTGTGGCGCGACAACTTCATGCGCGACCTGCAGAGCGCAGGAGCAGAGCGGCGCGCCGCGCCGCGACGCGCGCGGCCGCCACTTCACCCGTTGAGGTGACGCCGGATCGCTAGCTGCTGCAAGCGATGAAAAAAACGCCGCTTCGCTCCGAAGCGGCGTCTTTGTTCCAGGGGCCCGGCAAAGAGAGACTTCGCTCAAGCCACGGGTTGCTCGTCGACTTTCTTGCCGCCCACGTGCAGCGTGGTTCCCTTGCCGTATTGTTTGGACAGCAGGTCGCGATACAACCCGGGACGGTTGCGCAGCTCTTCCGGACTGCCGTCGTCGATCACCTTGCCCTGGCTCATCACAATGATGCGGTCGAAGTTGTGCAGCGTCGACAGCCGGTGCGCGATCGCAATGACGGTCCGGCCGACCATCAGCCGGTCGAGCGCCTTCTGGATCGCTTCTTCCGAAGCACTGTCGAGCGCCGAGGTCGCTTCGTCGAGCAGCAGGATCGGCGCGTTCTTCAGGATGGCCCGCGCGATCGCAATACGCTGCCGCTGGCCGCCCGACAGCTTCACGCCGCGGTCGCCGACGATCGTGTCATAACCCTCGGGCATCGCCTCGATGAAGTCCGCGCAACGCGCCTCGCGGGCGGCTGTGAGCACTTCTTCACGAGACGCCTCCGGGCGACCGTACGCGATGTTCTCGTACACCGAACGATGGAGCAGCGAAATGTCCTGTGGCACGAGCGCGATCGTGTGGCGGAGGCTGTCCTGCGTGATCGTGGCGATGTCCTGACCGTCGATCTTGATCTGGCCGCCCTGCGTCTCGTAGAAGCGTTGCAACAGCGCGAGCACGGTGGACTTGCCCGCCCCCGACTTGCCGATCAACCCGACGCGTTGCCCCGCCACGATATGCAGATCGAAGTGATCGAGAATCGGCCGGCGGCGCGGATACGCGAACGTGACGCTTTCGAAGTCCACGCGCCCGCCTTGCGGCACGAGTTCGCTTGCGTCGGAGCGGTCCGGCATGCCGTGCGGTTCGAGCAGCGTCCTGATTGCCTCGGCGAGCCGCGCAATATGCTGGGTCACATCGACGAGCGCCACGGCCAGATCGCGCGTGCCGTGCAGGATCGTGAACCCCAGCGAGCTCACGAGCACGATGTCGCCCGAGGTCGCGCGGCCCTGATCCCACAGCCACAACGCCCAGCCGAGGAGGCCAGCCGACAGCAGCGCCGTAATCACCGCATGCAGCAACCGCAGCTTTTCGAGGTACAGCAGGCTCTGCTGACGCGCGTCCATTTCGGCCTTGACGGTGGCGCCAAAGCGCGTCTGCTCGCGCAGCGTCATGCCAAACGCGCGAACGAGGCTCATGTTGCTGATCACGTCGACGAGTTCGCCGTCGACGGAAGCCGCCTTAGTCGCGAAATGATGATGCCGCGCCGAGCCACGTCCGGCGAGCTTGTAGAGCACGATGGACAGGATCGCCGAGCACAGCATCAGCCCGCACGCCATCAGCGGATTCACGGTGATGATCATCACGATCGCGCCGAGCACCGCAATGCAAGGCGGCAGAACGTTCCAGGCCATCGTGTTTTCGGCGGTGTAGACGGCGTTCGAGGTCGCCGTGATACGGCTCGCCAGCATGCCCGGCTGTTTTTCCGAGTAATACGTGGGGGAGTGCCCGCTCAGATACTGGAACAGATCGCGCCGCAGATCGCCGGTGACCGCGACGAAGGTATGCGCGGCCACCCAGCCGCCGACACGCCACAGCAAGTTATCGGCTGCAATCAGGCCGACGAGGATCGCGAAAGCACCCCACAGCGGGCCCGGGTGATGCCGGCCCCCGGCAAGCACGTCGATGAGGTGCTTGATCGCGTACTGCGAAGCGAGCGCACAACCCACGGCCGCAAATACGCTGCACAGCACGATCGTGTGGGCGACCGGGTGGCGGCGGATGAAGCGGAAAAGGAACGCAAGCGGCCGGTGCGCAAAGCTCGCGAGCTTTGCGTTGTGGGCATTACGCTGGGCGATGGTCAGATGTTCCAATGTGTTCGTATGGTCGTGTTAGAGCGGTTGCTCGCTGAACTGGCAACCGCCGCAAAAATTGCGACAAAAGCGCGCATCCCGGCATTGTAAACATGCAAATACCGTTACGTAGAGTGGTTCAGACTAACGATGAACAAAAGACAGCCATCGTTTTCGCGCGACGCATATCACCAATGTATGCCTTGCTCGACCCGTCCGTAAGACGGTGGTTCACCCGGTGGGCGAATTTTTCGAGATATAATTACAAATTGCATTCAGTCAAGTCCCGGCGCGGGTGACGCAAGGCGATGTGGCCGGGGCAGCAGGGGATTGGAATGGTCCGCGGATACCGGTCTTGATGGCAGGTCTTTCAATGTAAAACTGTCTTACAAAACAAGGGTTTGCAAAGTGTTTCGCCTTTGTAACAAGATAAAGACTTTGAAAGGTTTGGGATCGCGCGAGGCTCCTGGCACCGATAATGCGGACTCGGTTGTGCCCACGAAAAACTGACAGTTTGTCAACGACTGCGCTTCCCGTGCGTTTACGCCGAATGTGCCGCCTGGTGACGATGACCAGTCTGGGCATCCTTACCAGCGATCAATCGCAGAATTTCCCGAACGAAACAGGCCGGATCCCAAAGGTTTCGGACTGCCCGGGGCGAGCGGGTGAGTCGCTTTAAACAAACAGCAGTCTTTGAATTTTTTTCAGGAGTTCACCACTATGCGAATCGCTCAAATCGCTCCGTTGCACGAGGCGGTTCCTCCCAAGCTTTATGGCGGCACGGAACGTGTGGTTTCGTACCTGACCGAGGCACTGGTCGAACTGGGACACGATGTAACCCTCTTCGCGAGCGGCGATTCGCAGACTTCGGCGAAACTCGAAGCGTTCTGGCCGCAGGCGCTGCGCCTCGACCCGACGATCCGCGACACGATGGCGCCGCACATGCTGCTGCTCGAAGAAGTGCGCCGCCGCGCGGACGAATTCGACGTCCTGCATTTCCACATCGACTACTACCCGTTCTCGCTGTTTTCGCGCCAGCCGACCCCGCATCTGACGACGCTGCACGGCCGTCTCGACCTGCCGGAACTGCAGCCGATTTTCAACACGTTCAGCGACGTGCCGGTCGTTTCGATTTCGGATAACCAGCGTACGCCGCTGCAACAGGCGAACTGGCTGTCGACCGTTTATCACGGCCTGCCGGAAAACCTGCTCAAGCCGATCAAGGACGTGAAGCCGAGCTATCTCGCGTTCCTCGGCCGCATTTCGCCGGAAAAGCGTCTCGACACGGCCATCCGTATCGCTGAACAGGCTGGCATGCCGATCAAGGTCGCAGCCAAGCTCGATAAGGCCGACCGCGCGTACTACGACGAGGTCATCAAGCCGCTGATGTCGCTGCCGCACGTCGAATACATCGGCGAAATTTGCGAAGCCGAGAAGACCGAATTCCTCGGCAACGCACACGCGCTGCTGTTCCCGATCGACTGGCCGGAGCCGTTCGGTCTGGTGATGATCGAGGCGATGGCTTGCGGTACACCGGTGATCGCGTTCAAACGCGGCTCGGTACCGGAAGTGATCGAAAATGGTGTGTCTGGTTTCGTCGTCGAAGACGAAATCAGCGCCGTGGCAGCGGTGAAGCGTCTGCACACGCTGCCGCGCGAAACCGTGCGCAAGGCGTTCGAGGCACGCTTCTCGTCGAAGGTGATGGCGCAGAACTACATCGCTTCGTATGAAGAACTGCTGCGCCAGAAGCGCCGCACCGTGCTGCGTGAAGTGAACGCCGGCTAGGCGTTTAAGCTGGGGCCGCTCCCGCGGCCCCAAGGCAAGCCGTTCCCCAGCGACGCCCTGCATGCCACCGGCATGCAGGGCGTTGTTGCATGCGCGCCGCGTCTTCACGACAGAAGCGCTGATTCGACGTCGCGAACGGTGAGCCGTCGCGGCAATGTCCCTATAATGGCCCTGCCGCAAAATTCCCCCAGCGGTGCTGCCGACGACAGGAGGATCCCTTGGCGAGAACGAAAGAAACGCGTGCGAACGCGGCGCCTGGCGCCGGAACGATTTTCGCGCTGCGCGCCATCGGTCTCGTGATTCTGGCTCGCTGGCTGTTTTCGATGTCGGAGATGGGGTTGAGCCTTACGACATTCCTCGCGATGGTGTCGTCGCCATGGGCGTGCATCAACCTTGTTTTCATCTTCCTGGTGATCGTCCTGCCCGGCGCGCATGCCCGGGCCGAGCGGCCGTTTCATCCGCTGCCGCAGTGGCTTCGGCAGTCGTTGCGGCTCTTTGCGCTTCTTGGTTTTGTGTTTGCGATCTGGTCGGTGGGGGCGTTCGTCTGGACAGCCGGCTGGCGCCGCACGATCAATGCGATTGCGACGACCAACGGCTGGCTGGTGGCGGCGCCGGCGCTCTATGCCGCGGTTCTGAGGATCTGCCGGCCGCGGGCGCTATGGCGCACGAACATTGCCGCGCGCCGCTTTGCGATCGGCCGCTACGCCGTGGCGCTCGATCTGGCTACCCGTACCGCGATCGTCTGGGCTGAGAGCCGCAAGGTTGGCCAATACGATGCGCGCGAGCTGTCGGTGCGCTGGCCGGCTACCATGCAGGACGATGCGGGTGCCGCCGATGCAGACCCGACGCCACCCGCAATGGACGAGCCTGGCGTGGATTCGTATGCGACGCGTCCTGCGGTGGCGGTCGCCTCTCGAAGCCCGAGCCTCGCGGGCCTCCCGGGCCTGCGGCGGCGTCCGAAGGTCGAGTTGCTGTGGGATTCGCCCGCTGCGGCCGGGCATAACCGGCAGACCGTCTTTAGCGCGCAGCTCATAACGGAAGGCGATCGGGTCGCCGCCCGCGCGCTCGATTCCATGCTGCGGCAGGCCTGAGCCGCTCGATTCCGGGCCTGCACGATCCGCGTCGCCCAGAGCGGCCGCACGTCGGTGGTCAAAGGGGCGGCCCGGCGTCTGAAACGTCACGACGTACAGCGATCGTTTAGAACGCTTCGAAGGAGTCGCCATGCTGTTTCGCTGGTTGCTTGCCGCAGTTCACCTGCTCGCGTTCGGAGTCGCGCTTGCCTCGATTCTGGGCCGCTCGTGGGCGCTGCGTCGCACCTCGAGCCCCGCAAATGTGCCTGCCATCTTTCAGGCGGACGCCGGGTGGGGGCTCTCGGCGCTCGTCCTGATCATCACCGGCGGCATGCGCGCGTTCGGTGGGTATGAAAAAGGCGGTGGATATTATCTCCATGAGCCGCTCTTTCACCTCAAGATGGCGGCGCTGATCCTGATTCTCCTGCTCGAAATCGCGCCGATGATGGCGCTCATCCGCTGGCGTGCCGCCGTCAGACAGGGCCGCGTGCCGGATCTCAGCCGCGCGACCCATTTTGCGCGCATCGGTATGGTCCAGACGATCTTGCTGATTGTCATGGTGTTCGCCGCTTCAGGGATGTCGCGGGGAGTGGGGTTGCCAGACTGAGAGCAGGGCCTGCCTGCTTCGTGATGCCCGTTTTTTAGCCAATGCAAGAAAACGGTTAACGATCAATCGCCAGTGTTCCCGTGTCCGTGGCCGCAAGCGATGGTTCGTCTGCCCGTCCGCATCGCCGCGACGCACGATCCCCCCGCCCCACCTTGATGTCTGCGCCGCATGGCGTCAACCTTCGTTGCGCATTCGCGCGCGCTCTCAATCCGTTCCCCAAGCCTCGAGCGAGGCGCGTTCCCTCAGCGCTCTCGGGGTTTTTCCTGGCAAGGGCATTTTTTGTGAGTCTCAAGACAAAATGGGTTATAGAATGATCGAGTTGGAAAACGTTTTACTTTTTACGGGAACGACAGTCCGGGCGGCCATGCAGTGAGGTATCTGCTTCGTCGCCCCAGTGTTCGTACCTGATATCAACAACATAGGCCCCACGTGACGAGCCACGCCGGGCACGGAGACAAAACATGCAACCTGCCGTTCTGGCCGTTGCGCGCGTAGCCAGCCGCTATCGCTGGACTGTGTGCGCGCTGCTCTTCTTCGCGACAGTCATCAATTACATGGACCGGCAGATTCTCGGTCTGCTCGCGCCAGTCTTGCAGCACGACATCGGCTGGAGCCAGGTTCAGTACGGCCGGATTGTGATTGCATTTTCCGCGTTCTATGCGCTGGGTTTGCTGGGTTTCGGGCGCGTGGTCGACTGGCTTGGTACGCGCGTGTCGTACGCGATGGCCATGCTGATCTGGAGTGTGGCGGCGATGTTGCACGCCGCGGTGGGGTCGGTTGCGGGTTTCGCGGCGGTGCGCGCGCTGCTCGGCATCGGCGAAGGCGGCAACTTCCCGGCCGCTATCAAGGCGACGGCCGAATGGTTTCCGCGTCGTGAGCGCGCGCTGGCGACGGGCATCTTCAACTCAGGCGCCAACATCGGCGCGGTCTTCGCGCCGGCGATCATTCCGCCCCTCGCGATTGCCCTTGGGTGGCGCGCGGCCTTCATCGTGATTGGCGCGCTCGGCATTGTCTGGATTGCCGTCTGGATGGCGATCTACAAGCCTGCCGACCAGCGACGTGCTGAAGACGTGGACGGTGTGGGCGCCGTCGACGAAGACGAGGATACGGATACCCGCGCAGGCGTGCCGGGCATGGGCGTGCTGTTGAGAAAACGTGAGACGTGGGCGTTTATCGTCGGCAAGTTCCTGACCGACCCGGTCTGGTGGTTCTATCTTTTCTGGCTGCCGAAGTGGCTCAACGAAGCACGCGGCATGGATCTGCAGCACATCGGGCCGCCGCTCGTCGCCATCTACGCCTTGACGACAGTCGGTAGTATCGGCGGCGGCTGGATCTCGTCGGCGTTGCTGTGCAGCGGCTGGACGGTGAACCGCGCACGCAAGACCGCGATGCTGATCTGCGCGTGTTGCGTGCTGCCGATCGCGTTTGTGTCTCAGGTTGAGAGCCTCTGGCTTGCTGTGTTGATTATCGGGCTTGCCGCAGCGGCGCATCAGGGCTGGTCGGCGAACCTGTTCACGACGGCATCGGACATGTTCCCGAAGCGTGCCGTTGGGGGCGTGGTCGGTATTGGCGGCATGGCTGGCTCGATCGGCGGGGTGCTGTTCTCCGAAGTGATCGGACAGGTGCTGCAGCGTACGGGTCAGTACTGGGTGTTGTTTGCGATCGGCGCCTGCGGTTATCTGATCGCGCTGGCAATCATGCATCTGCTCGTGCCTGACATGAAGACCACAACGCTCGAGAGCTGATCTCCGGCCGTATAAAAATGCCGATATCCAAGCAGGATATCGGCTCTTTTTATTGGGTCTTTGCAATGGCTAAGGCTTGACGCGCTGGCACGCGGAACGCGGGTATTTGTTATCGGTGGTCGCGCCAGAAATCAGGTGCCGCGCGGCGACGCTGTCGTGGCGTGCGCAGCAGCGGCAACACGTCTCATGGAGGCGCGTCCGGGACACGTTCGTCAAAATGTCGGCCATCGTATATCGCGCAATTTGCGCCGGCGGCCGCGCAGGGCGGACGCCGTCGATCAGCGCGGGTTGTCGCGCGGGATGGTCGAATCGCGGACGATCAGGCGCGGTTCCAGCGTCACGTGGCCGATGTCGCGCTTGCCGGCGAGGGCGTCAATTAGCTTGAGCATCGCCTGTTCGCCCATCTTTTCGCTCTGCAGGTCAACGGTTGTGAGCGCCGGGACCGCAAATTCGCCGTACGGCACGTTGTCGAAACCCGTCACCGACAGGTCCTGCGGTAGCTTGAAACCGAGTGCGACGGCTTCTTTCATGAAGCCCAGCGCGATCAGGTCGTTGTAGCAGATCAGTGCTTCAGGCCGGTGCGGTCCGAGCATGACCGATGAGCAGGCGTTTTTTCCCGCAAGCGTCGACGGCGCATGCGCTTCGTGAACCTCGAGGGTGAGATCGGCTTCCGACAGGCAGGTGCGTGCGCCGCGGATCCGTTCGGCGTCCCAGCGCGAGCGGGCAAAACCGAGATAGCCGATGTGGCGATGGCCCTGATTCAGCAGATGCCGGGCCAGCATGTATCCTGCCAGATAGCTGTCGTTGCTCACGCTGGGAATCGGGAACAGCTGGTTGCGGCCGAGCAGGACGACGGGCTTGTTCAGTTCGGTCATCCATTGCATCGAGTCTTCCTGCATCCGCGAACTGATGATCACGCCGTCGACGCGCTGCGCCAGCGCCTCGATCAGCTGTTGTTCGCGCTCCTGGTTTTCTTCGGTATCGACGAGCAACAGGGTGTAGTCGTGCCGCAGCGCGATCCGGTTCGCGCCCTTGACGATGTTCGTGAAGTACGGATTGCGGATATCGAGGATGGCGAGGCCGATGGTCCGGGTAACGCCTGTGATCATCGAGCGCGCCAACGGGTTCGAGCGGTAGCCGAGCTGTTCGATCGCGGCCTTGAGGCGAGCTTCGACAGGCGCGGAAAAGCGTTGCGCGCCGTTCATGTATTTCGAGACCGTTGCCACAGACACCCCGGCGGCAGCGGCGACATCGCGAATCGTAGCTTTTTTCATTTACGGAGGATAACGTTTTCTTTTTGTATGAACTGGCCTGATTGCGAGGCACGTCTGGATGTCATGATGTCAGCTTACAGTACGTCATAAAAGGCAGGAATTCCATCGACAGAATGTCATCCGGGAGCCTCGGCGTCGGTCAAAACGATTGACGCGGGGTTGCTCCAATTCTATTTTAGGAAAACGTTTTCTCGCCCTTCTCCTCAGCAGGGCGATTATCAATGATACTCATATCAGGGACACACCAGCATGAGCAATGAACCAGCGGCACAACGCAAGCCTTTCCGGCGCCTTCTTCTGACCGGCGCGGCAGGCAATCTCGGCCGCCAGATGCGAGGCGCGCTCGCTGATTGGGCCGATATCGTGCGCCTGTCCGACGTCGCACCGCTTGACGATGCGGCGCCGCACGAAGAACTGGCGGTGCTTGATCTGGCCGATCGCGCGGCGGTCGACGCTCTCGTTGAAGGTGTCGATGCGATTGTGCACCTGGGTGGCATCTCGGTCGACGCCCCGTTCGACGACCTGCTCGAAGCCAACATCCGCGGGCTCTACAACCTGTACTCGGCGGCGCACAAGCATGGCGTGAAGCGCATCGTATTCGCAAGCTCGAATCACACAATCGGCTTTCATCCCACGACATCGGTGCTCGACGCCGACTCCCCGCAGCGGCCCGACAGCCTGTACGGCGTGACGAAATGCTTTGGCGAATCGCTGTCGCGCTACTACTACGACCGTTTCGGGCTCGAAACAGTCTGCGTGCGGATCGGCTCGTCGTTCGAGGAGCCGAAGAACCCGCGGATGCTCGTCACATACCTCAGCTATCGCGACTTCATCGAACTGGTGCGCTGCTCGCTGTTCACGAACCGCGTGGGGCATGCGATCGTCTACGGCGCGTCGAACAATCCGGTGAAGTGGTGGGACAACACGAAGGCCGCGTTCCTCGGTTTCAATCCGCAGGACAGTTCGGAGCAGTTTGCGGGTCTCTTTCCGCTCGCCGCGCCGACCGACAATCGCGACGATCCGGCGCAACTTTACCAGGGCGGCGCATTCGTGCTGGGCGAGCCGATGGAGCGTAGTAAGTGAGCGGCGGCGTATCGGTCGAGCGGGTGACGGCAGCAGGGCAAGCTTCGGTTGGAGAAAGTCCGGTCTGGCGAGCGGCGGAAGAGGCGCTTTACTGGGTCGACATTCCCGCCCGCAAGATCGTGCGGTTGCACGTTGCGTCGGGTGTGAGGTCCGAATGGACGCTGCCGGAAAAGGTCGCATGCATTGCATTCGACGCGTCCGGCGTCGCATTGGCGGGGCTCGAGACAGGATTGTTCGCGGTGACGCTGTCGTCGTCCGCGGGTCTGCAAGACGCGGTGCGGCGAACCCGCAAACTTGCCGCGCCGGTGTTTCCGGCGCCGGACATGCGCTTTAACGATGGCCGCTGTGATCGTCAAGGGCGATTCTGGGCCGGGACGATGGTGCAGGACATGTCGCAGGCGAATCCGGCCGGGGCGCTATTCAGGTTCGATACGAATGGCGAACTCTCGGCGCCCGTGGTCGACGGTCTGATTACGCAGAATGGCCTCGCATGGTCGCCGGATGGCACGACGATGTATCTGTCCGACTCGCACCCATCGCGGCGCCTGATCTGGGCGTTCGACTTCGACGTCGAGAGCGGCACGCCGCACAACCGGCGCGTGTTCGCCGATCTGCACGACTACGTGGGTCGACCGGATGGCGCAGCCGTGGATGCAGACGGTTGTTACTGGACCTGTGCCAACGATGCAGGTGTGCTGCTGCGCTTTACGCCGCAAGGAAAGCTCGACCGGCAGATTGCGGTGCCAGCGGCGAAGCCTTCGATGTGCGCGTTCGGTGGGCGTGAGTTCGACACGTTGTACGTGACTTCGATTCGTCCGGCCAGTGGGGCGACTGCGGACGATGGATGTGTATTTGCCGTCCGGGCGGGCGTGTCGGGCTTGTCAGAGTCGGGGTACGCGGGAGCATTGTGAACTGCGGGGAGGCGCTGCGTGACGTTGTTGTCGCGTCGTTGCGGCTGCTGGATTTTCACCAGGCATCCAACGGCGTGCTGGACGCCTCGTCCACCTGATTTGTTGGCTTCGGGCGCGGTTGGCCCAGGACAGCAAGCGGCCTTCAGGATAAATTCTCGATTTGCCGTTAAAGTCTCTTTTCCTCAACCGGTGAAACCTGTCACCTGAGCGCATCGACCGGGGCGCCTTAAGCCAATGAAGCGCATCGCAGGAGTCGTTCGAATCGTGCTGACCGGTGCGGCTGCGTCAGTCGCACTTTGGCCGGTGCTGTCGCACGCCGTTCCGCTTGATGCGCAACTCGATTGCCGCTCAACGGGGCACGCCTTCATCGCTCCGCTCCTGGAGAACCTGTATATCGAACCGGAGCCGATGCATGTCGAAGCAAACTCGATCAATGCATTTCGACCGGCGAAAGGCATCCATCTGACGGCATTCGACTTTCACGTCTATGCCGTGCTCGGCTACGAGAAGGACGATCCGATGTTCAGGCAGGGAAGTGGTCAGCCCATTGCGAACTCGGCTTACGGCGCCGTGGTGATCGGCCCGACTGAAGCGGTGGAAGTACGCGTGCGGAAGGCGGGCAGCGACGCCGTCGTGCATCACGTCACGCCCTTCATCATTGCGATTTTCTGCAACGTACGCTGACACGGTGCCCTCTGTTCGGAGCGGGGCAGCGCAGTGGAATGCACGGTGGAATGAAAAAGGCCCTCGGCTTTCGCCTGAGGGCCTTTGTTCTTCGGGTTTCACATACCCATAAATCTGGTGGGTAGTACTGGGATCGAACCAGTGACCCCTGCCGTGTGAAGGCAGTGCTCTACCGCTGAGCTAACCACCCGAAGAGAGGCGAATTATGGGGCTCTTCCAAAGTTCTGTCAATAGTTACCTAAGTGCCGTAGGACTCGTAGAGGACTCGACATCATGGGAACGATTAGCAAGCACGTAGCGAAAAATGGGGACGTAACATTCCAGGCGAAGGTTCGAAGAAAGGGCTGGCCCGGTCAATCGAAGACCTTCCACGAAAAGAAGGACGCAGCCGCGTGGATACGCGCCACGGAGAGCGCCCTGGATCGCGGGGAGCTATCCAAGCCCACGAAGCCGAAAGCGGACGGTTTAAACACGCTCGCGGACGCGCTGCGGCGGTATCGGGATAAGGTCTGCCCGGATCACCGTGGCGGCGCTATCGAGCAGTTGACGATTAACCGCTGGCTGCGAGAGTGCCGCGAGTTCGTTGCAATTCCTGTCGAGCAGTTGAGCGCCGCGAGATTGGCCGAATGGCGTGACGGACAGATGAAGGATCGCCAGCCTTCGACAGTCGCGCGGCAGATGAATACCCTGCTGGCCTGCCTGAACCTCGCTAGGGCAGAGTGGGGCTGCGAAATTCCGCCGCTCAAGGTGGCCCGTCCGAAGAGTCCACCGCACCGGGACCGGGTTCTCTCGGAAACAGAGGAAGCCACGCTGCTACTCGCCGCTGGCGACCTTCGCCCGGTGATCGAGTTCGCGATTGCTACCGCGATGAGGCAAGGTGAGATCGCCGCGCTACGCTGGCCGGATATCGACTGGACCCGGAAGGTTGCCCGTTTGCACACTTCGAAGAACGGTCTGCCGCGAGACGTGCCGCTGTCGACCCGTGCGATTGCCGCGCTGGAATCTCTGGAGCGCGGGCGCGGGCCGGTGTTCGGTCTGTCCGCCGATTCGATCAAGCGCCAGTTCATCCGGCTCGCGCGCCGAGCGAAGATCAGCGGCCTACGCTTCCACGACCTTCGCCACACAGCCATCACGCGCTACGCTCGCACCGGCCTAAACCCGCTCCAGCTTGCCGTGATCAGTGGCCATAAGGACATTCGGATGTTGGCGCGCTATACGCATCTGAAGGCGGAAGAGTTGGTGGGTGTGATGGGCTGATAGTCCTGTAGGAGTCGCGCGGCGGGTCTCTCCGGCTCGCCGCGCTCTGCGGACTGCCCTAACCGGGCGGTTATCGCCACAAATCCGCGCATTCCTACTACACTCAGCCATTGGTCATACGAAGAAGGAAAACCGTGGCTGAACTCAATGCCGCGCTGCTCGCATTTGTCGGTGTGCTAGTTGGCGGCTATTTCAATAACTTCATGGCGGAAGACTACCGGCGCTTTCGCGACAGCCAAGCTCTCGCTGGCGCTTTGGTCGGCGAACTACAAGCCCACGTGGACTCGCTGCCGCACATGAAGAATCAACTTAAAAACGCTAAGGCGAACCTTGATGTTGGCGGAGGGATGGAAACGCCTGAATGGACCGCGCCGATGAGTCCGATATTCGATGCGAACGCGGCAAAGATAGGACTGTTGCGGCCCAACGATGCAAAGGGCGTGGCGCATGCATATGAGCAAATCAGGGCATTTCGTGAAACGTTGCACATGCTATCCAAGCACCATGGCGGGATGTCGGCCAATTGGCGAGTAGACGTGGTCAACTTGGCCATTGCCGAAATCGAGAAGGTGGAGACAATCGTAACGCCGCTATTCGACAGCCTAACGCGATATGCAGATGCGTGTTACTGGAAGCGTCGCGCTACGCTTTTGCAGGGCGGCGCCTGCCTGCTGCTGGTGGCGATCCTTATCGCCTTGACGGCTCATTCCCCAGGCACGTCCGAGCACGGCGAGCAATGCACAACCACGCTCGATCACGACGCGTTGCATACAGTTTGTAAGTAAGCGAGTCCTGCTGGCGTCCCACGCTGGGCATTGAGATTTGCCTCGCCGCGCTCTGTGGACTGACCTTACCGGGCACGGGCACGGTCTTCCCGTCTTTCGCCCTGTTGCGCCATTCCGCTGAGGTGTGCGAGACTCGTTGTTGCCCAATAGTGGGAGTTCTCAAGGAGGGTCGCATGCGACCTGCCGACGAACCGGGCTTTTTCCTACTATGTGCCGGACGGCGAGAATTAAATCCATAACAGTCACAGAGCCCAACAATCCGGGACATTCCATGCGACACATCTGCTCGGCAATTTTCGCGGCCTCAATGGTGCTGGCTGGGCGCGCAGCAGCGCAGACGGGGCCAACCGATGTTGAGTTGAAGGCCGCGTACTGTCTTGGCGTGACAAAAATCACTCAACAGGTGCCGAGCAAAATGTGGGCTGAATTGCAGGCCGCTCACCAAGATACTCTTCCTGTTGCCGCGCTGGTTCGCCGGAACTTGGTCGAGCAGAATGATCGACTAGATCGCCTGCGCGCATACGTTCTGCCCAAGCTGATGGCGGATGAAACGATGCAACTCATGATTGCTGAAACGCGTGGCGAGAACGACGCATTACAGTTCCAAAGCCCGGAGGTATTG
The DNA here is from genome assembly GCF_004361815.1 of Paraburkholderia sp. BL10I2N1. Taxonomy (NCBI): domain Bacteria; kingdom Pseudomonadati; phylum Pseudomonadota; class Betaproteobacteria; order Burkholderiales; family Burkholderiaceae; genus Paraburkholderia; species Paraburkholderia sp. BL10I2N1. The sequence goes on from NZ_SNWA01000001.1 coordinate 2,535,992, forward strand.
CAATGCGGATCGCAATGTAAGGTGCCAAGCACCAACGCGCCCGACGAGTTGACCAACTACAAGTCATGCCTAACAGCGTGCTCGCCCGCCATGCCGCGCATTTGGTCGTGTAACGACACGTCCTGGTTGCCATATTAGACGAGCGGATGCCACCTGCCTGAGTCAGCGTGACCACTTTGTCCCCGGACAAATCGTTATAGCAGTAACTGCCTCGTCCGGGCAGTCGCTTCGTTGATCGGCTTGAGCGGAGTGAGGGAAGGGACGCGGAAGGGACGGGAGGAGCCGCGAGCAGGGAGAATCGAGCCGCGCCGCGTGTGTAAATCGGTGTACTACGGCCTTCGAGCGGGCTGGCCTGTAGTCGCGTGTGCGACCGGCCTTGCAGCCCGCCCTAGAGGCTCTGTATCACCGCGCGAACAACTCAAGCATCCGGGTCAGCGATGCCCACGCGCGTGACTCTTGCTTCTCCTTCGTGGCCGCGAACTCTTCTGTGCTCATCTGAAGTTCACCTCTCGCCGCCCTGTGAGTGCTTAGGTCAAACATACCGTCGCGCTGCCGGCTTGCGCGTGGTCTCATCATCGCAGCCTCGATTCGCTCGCGGCTGACCGGCTGTCGATCCTCTTGCCGCGCGTTGATAGCCTGCTGACCGTATTCGCGCGACGTGCCTTCGATCTGCGTCTGGAGTTCAAGCGACTCGTCAAAGCTGATCGTTGGGTCGATGTTGCCGATGCCCGCGTGCTCCGTCTTCCATGCTTGCGGCTTCGCGCCTTTGGACGGCTCTGGATCGTCCCAGAATGTGGCCGCTGGTTTCTTGTCGGTCTTCTCAGCCTTCACTTGGGCCTTCGACTCTGCCGCGCGACTCTTGTTGTTACCGAACATTCCCATGATTAGCTTTCCTCTGATTCTTGGTTGTTGCCCTTCGAACCCAGCAAACTCGCGTACATCTCTGCAGCCTGTGACTCGTACGGAATCCTGCCGCCCGGTGACGGGAATACACCGTTCATAAAAATGAACAGGCACACGCGGTCTGCCGGAGTCATGGACGCGAAGAACTCCTTGTCTTCATCATCCAACTTCTGATACGCCTCGTCATCGTGATACGCCTCGAATAACGCGCTGAATGTCTCTGGCGTCTGCTGCACGCACCAGAGCGGCCAGTCTCGGCTCGTCTGATCTAGCAACGAATCGGCCATCATCAGCCGGGTTCTGTGTGAGTGGTATAGATCGTTCCAGCCTGTTGGGTCGAAGACGTTTGCCGGGTTGCCCGGTCGCTTGCGCTCGTGTTCCGGTAGCCCGTCCTCAGCCCCATAGCACGCATAGAAGTTGTCCAGCCCGCCAGCCGCCTGCTCTTCCTTCGACAAAGACGCGAACGCCACGCGGTTCGCCACGCGCCGTCCGTGCTCTGCGAGAATGCGCTTGTACTCTTGCGCGTCCATGATTAGTGCGGCTTGGCCGGTTGATCGGCGGTCATCTTGTAGAAGTCCGCGAGCGTGTGACCGGTCTTGCGCGTGTTGCCCGCTGCGTCCACTTCCGTGATGCCGAGCAGGACGTTCAAACGGTCGATGGCCGCGACCTTCACGCTGCCTTTCTCATAAGGGTTCTCCACGAGCCGCAGCAGGTGCACGATGGCCGTCTCCGCGCTCCACGCGGTGTTCGCATCGAGAGCCTTCAGCGCAGCCCGCTTGCGTTCGATGACGTATGGATCGGATTCCGCCGTGCGGACCCACTTTGCCACGTGTTCTTCGAGAACATGGACGCGCAACGCAGCTTCGATAGGCGTGCAGCCGCGCATCTGGTTGTCGATGTACAGATCGTAGATGCGCTTCAGGTCTTCATCGATGTAGCCGCGCGTCGCAGTTCTGCTGGCTTCGTAGTCCATGGTGGTTCGTCCGGTGAATTCGTGTTCTCGCGCGTATGATCGCCGCGCCCAGTGTCGCGGTCTAGGAGCCTTCCGCGCTCGCTGAGTAGGCTTCGGTGAGGCGGGTGGGTTGCAACGGCTCCTGCAATGTTCTCGCTGGGCCCTGCGCCTGTTCCTACCGGTCGCCTGGGCGCGGTTCGCGAGCCTTCTATATCGCCGCGCGTCCCGGCTGCGTCCTACGCTTCGATCACCTGTTATCGGGCTTGTGAGCGACTGCCTGAATAAGGCGGGGTGTTGGCTTCTTTGAGGGTGCCCAGCCGTTCGCGCGCCAACACCGTCAAATGCACGACGTTCTAGCCGCGCTGCCGCAGGCCTGGGAAGAGCCTGTGGTGATAGCCGCAGCGAGATGGCCTGTTATGACCGCAGGGCTGGTGTGTGATGTGCTTGTGGGAAAGGGTCCACGACTCGTGGCCAAGCGGCTTTGCCGCGCAGGTGACGTGATCGAATACTATGGACTCCGGAGAAATCTGCCGCTGGAAATTCTCCGGGTCGATTCTCCGTGCAGCTAACTACTTGATCCCTATAGACTTATCTACTACTTGCCGGAGAAACGGAGAAACGGAGAAAAGAAAATAGAAGAGAAGCCGAAGCCGATTGCAAATCTAGGATCTCTTGGCCGGAGAAACGTGTTTCTCCGGGGTTTCTCCGGTTGCTTGCCCGGCGAGGGTTTCCGGTGAACTTTTTCCCGGAGAACGGAGAAAACGGAATTTCTCCGGGAGTCTCCGGGAGGTCATAACGATCACAGCGCGACAGAACGATCACAGCGCGACAGAACGATCACAGCGCGACAGAACGAGCAAACGTAAAAGAACAAAAGGCCGCGCCAAACTGGCCGCGACCCTCGCACCTGACGACCAATCGCCAACAAGATATCAAAAAGGTTCGTCATCCTTCTCCGCTCGCGTCACTTCGCCCTTACCCAAGAACTTCGCATCGAACGCATCGAACAACTTCGAGGCATTCTCACTTAGCACATGTGGCGCAAGGCTCCCTTTCTGCGCCATTTTCGCGGCAACCTCAGCGCCATAGATCGCAGCAGCTTCGAACACGTAGCACGTCACCTTCAGCGCAGGGTCCATTCCGACCCTCGCACCGAACGCCGCCATTTTCTTCGTGATCCCTTGCGACGTTATGTTCTTGCCACCTGGCATGAATTGATGATAAGAGCGCTTGAGATCGGCATTAAAGAACTTGACGCCCCAAACAATCTCTTCGCCAATCTTGACCTTGCCGACAGACCGCGCGGCACGACCAAGAACGGAGCCGAACGCCTCTTCAAAGTCCTTCACTCGCACGGTGCCCTGATCCTTCGTCTTCTCTGCGGCTGAATACTCGCGAACCATCCGCGTGTTCTCGTCAACCAGCGCAAGATAGCCCTCCATCTCGACGCATTCGAGCCAGTCTTGAATCTCCTTCATCGCCTGAAAGAACTCGTATTCAAACGCGGAGTAATCCACTTTTGCTGCTTCATCCGTGCGCCAACGAACATCACCCACATCGGCATTCTGGTGGACGAACAGCGGCCACAATCGACGCTCGCCCTGCGACACGCCATTCGCATCGGTATCGTTATTGTCGCGCCAGAAGCCAACATACTCGTTGGAGTCGCCGCCGAAGATCCACTGGCGCTGCACAGCGGCGTTGTCGCGGAACTTTTGATCAAACGAGTCCTCCGAGCCGGTGGAGAAGTCTTTCCAGTCTTCGGTATTGATTGCGCCGAAGTTCTTCATCTCGCCCATGTGCCCGACGAATGCGCGCCCGGAGATGCCGCGCAAGAACCGCGTCTTGTCCTTTGTGGACGGATCGTAGTTAACCGTGGAAGCGTCCGCGTCGCACATGACGAACTTGTTCGCGAGACGCCAGAATTGCGATTTGCCGGAGTGCTGGCCGCCGATCAGGACGAGTGAGGTAGGGCAATAGCATCCGGGCTGCGTCGCGCGCATGTAGGCTGACGCGAGCCAATATTTAGTGAAGGTCCGATTCTCCGGCGTGTCGTAGCACTTGAGCAGGTCGATGAATAACGTTTGGTCACGGCCCTTCTTACCGTCCCATTCGGTCGCGGCTAGCCTCGCCAAGAAACGCTCACGAATATCGTTCATCTTGTGCGTACGCGCCCACATCTTGAGCGTCTTAACCAGCATATCTGCTGACAGCTTCTTCAGTTGAACGGAGCGCGCAGCGTCCATCAGGTTACGCACGGCCCAACGGTCGTTAATCTCTTCTCCGTTCTCATCTCGCACAACGTCCGCTGCCGTGTCGTAGTGCACCTCATCAATCTTGCCGCCGATATATAGGGCGTCGAAGAGGCGATACAGGTTGTTCTCCGTCGTTTCTGGCGCCCACTGTACTTCTTCTCCGCGTGCGCGTTTAACATCGAATTGCGCCTGTGTAAGGCCGCCGGCAGGTTTGTTGTCCACCCAATCCAGAAGGTCTTTCTCTTTGAGCGCCTTGGCCCGCGACTTCAGGTTGTCTTTGTGATCGTTGCTGATGGCGCGGCACCTCGCGCGCATACCTTCTTTCTGCGTCTTCTCCTGCTCATCGCTCAGCGCTCTAGGGTTGGCCACCTGGCCGCCGCGCTCCAGCAGCTCTTGGAGACCGATTGCCCCGATCAGCGCATGGCGGCGTTCCACTAGCGTGTTGTAAATTTCGGCTTCGTCGGGAGTGAGTACTTTGTTGTCCGCCAGACGCTTAAGGTGCTCTACGCACTCTTCCATCGTAGCGACACGGGCGTCTTGAAGGTCGAATCGGTCATGCGTCGTAGCGCCTTGATTCGTCTCGTCTTTTTCGTCTTCGCGCTTTTCAGCGACACTACTATTAGGCATACTAATCTCCGTAAATGGTTCGGTTGGTAGGTGAGGTTGTCGAGGTCTGTTGTGGTCCCGGCTGGTTACCGGGTTGTACGCCTGTGTGAGTAAGTGATTCTTTCAAGCCGCTCCGGTTCGCTCCGCAGCGGCTTTTCTTTTGCCTGCATCACATCGCGGCCATCAGCGCGGCTGTGCTCTTCTTCAGGTCGCGCGAAGCCTGCGGAATCTCGAAGGGCATGACGCCATCATCACGCAGCCGCACGAGGCACAGCCGCATAAACTCGGACAACGTAACTCCGTTGCTCGCTAGGATCGGCTCTACTGCCGCGCGCATTTCCGGCGCAATCCGGGCCGTTACTGTCGTAGTCATTTGCTTCATAACTAGCTCCTTTCAATCATTTGACCGGCCGCAACGCGCAACCAAGCGATTACATTCTCACCAAGCCACCATACCGCAGCGATAGTCGTCACCGTGTGCATAGCTACGTACTCCTATGTACGCGTCACGGCGCGGCGATGCGGTAGAATTAACACCGAAAGCCCGCGTTCCCCGTTCAGCGCGTGTTTCGCTCAGAAGGCCCGCTCATCTGCCAAGATTTCTGCGGGCCTTCGCCTTTTCCGGCTGCGCTTCTCTGCAACCGATGGCTCTATCGTAATACGCCCTTATGTGTTCGCGATCATCACCGTAATACCCGGCGCGACAACGGAACGGATTAGAGCAACAATTAATGTCGGCAGCAACTGTTCGGCTGTGGCGCACAACCAACGCCACTCTCGCGGCCAGATCGGAACACTTGCGGACCTCAGCCCACAGAAACCCAATCCAGCGCCTTTAAACGCGTCCGCGATGGGAGCTTGCATCGTTCACTCCACCGTGGTAGACGTCCCACCGCGCCGTCCATCCACAGTGTTCAAGCGTGTACGTTTAGGCCTTTCAGGTCGCAGCAGCGACCGGAAGCAACCGAAACACATAAGCAGCATCGCCAAGCATGAACGTGTGCTCGCCGCGCTCCTTCAACACGCCGCGAAACCGGATGCACTTCTTCACCGGCAAGCGGAGCCCTTCGAAGGCCTTGTTCGTGCTATCGAATTCACGGACCTCGCCAGACGGCAGCGTCACCGCGACGCGTGAACGAGTCGTCCGCGCGGCTCGCACCTTGTCATCACCCCACGACTCACGAACGCCATCAGAGTTATACGACTGCTTCACTCCGTCTTTCCGCGCTGCGGCCAAAAATTCGTCACGTTGAGCCTTCGGGCACGCGGCCACCTTCACGGCTTCGGCAGCTAGGGTCGCGAAAACGCCCGTAGCAGGCTCCGCTTCGACCGGCGCAGGCTCCGGGTCAGGCCACGTGTCCGGGAGCACGATGCACACCGGTTGCACACGTTCCTTTACGATAGGCGCGGCGAGCCATGCGCGCGGCGTGAACACATCGGACGTATCGGCAGCACCAAACGCCAGCTTCCAATCAGGCGCGGCGAATCGGGATTCATTGACTGTCGGAAATCCCATCGCGGCAAACGAATCAAACGCCTCGCTCATGCTGCGGCCTTCGGTTTGTTCGGGATGCCTAAGCGACGCTTCGCCGTAAAGTCTTCGCCAATCGGGTATCGCATCTCACCGGTCTTCACGAACGTATCGACCGCACCGCGCAGGAATTGGGTGATAGAGATGCCGCGCTCATCAAGCATCGCACGGAACCTCGCGGCGTCCCCCTTATCCACGCGGACGTTAAAAATATCCATGTCCAGAGCCATCTTAGCTCTCCTGTACGAAAGAGCCTCTATCGTAAGCGCCTGCCATGTACGACAGACGCGCAATCACTGGCGCGGCCCGGTCGCACGGGCTTCCCCGGAGATATGTTGAGATAGGCGTACACCGCATCTATCGTAAGATCGCCTTAACGCTTACACAGCGGCCTGTCACCATCAACCATAAGGACTACATATCATGCCATCGACCAAGAACCCGCTCCACGCGATCCGCCTTTGCAATCAACACCAAGCTCCGCTGCAGCCGGGAGACTTCGCAGCAGATTGCGTCAGCCGCGTCTCGTTCCATCCAAAGGCACGCCGCCTACACGCCATGCTTCGGGTTGTCGGTTTCAGCGCGGCAGAGTCATTCATGGCGGCCTTCGGCAAAGGCTACATCGCGCATCCGGACGCACTCGCGCTCGCCGCAGATCATTACGAGACCACGCTCACGTTCAAGCGCGAACTGAAAGAGGCACTTGAGACGGTCGACCCTCAGGCCCGCGATAACGAACTGGAACGCCATGTCGAGATGTACAGCGCTGCTGCGAACGATGCCGCCATGCACCTTCGCGTCGCGCTGAACGCATACGAGCCGGAAGAGTACCGGTATTCGAACGACGCTCATCAGACCGCGTTCGCGGCAATCCTCGAATTGCGCAAAGAGGAAATCGAGGAGCGCGCGCACGGTCGCAGCTGCGTCACCCTGACCGAGCACGAAGAGCGTCAAAACGCGCTGTTCGGTCGGTCGTTTGAATAACCTATCAACTAAAAGATAAGGAAACCTAATCATGGCAGATGAGATCGATCGCTTTGTGCTCTCCTATACTGTGGATGTAAAAGACGGGGTGAGCCGCCTAGAGAAGCTGAAGGAGAAGATGAACGGCGTTCAGAAGGGCGCGAAGGAATCCAGTAGCGGGTTGAAGGACTTCGCCGCAAATGCGACCAGCGAACTCGGCAAGCTCATTCCGGGCCTAGACGCAGTTAGCGCGGCAGTACGCACGATGGGGGCTGAGTTCGCCGTAGCAGGGACGGCGCTAGGCGCGCTCGCCATCGGCGTTAAGGCTGTGATGGACCTGCGCAACCAGTACAACGCGCAGCGCTCTGCCGGGATGCAACTAGGCGTCTCTTCGTTTCGTCTCGAAGACTATCAGCGCAAGATGGTCCGCGCGGGTAACGGATACGTCACGCGCGAATCTGCCGCAGAAGGCATCAAGGCCTTCTCCGATATGTCCAACGCAGCCTACACCGACCCTTCGCGGCTTGGTAAGGAAGCGCGGGTTATGCGCATGCTCGGTGTCGACGTAGGTGCACGCGGCGCGGCTCCGACCGGCCTTAACAGCGAGTTGTCCCAGTTGGCGATGGGCCTGCAAGGGAAGTCCGCTGGCGATGTCCAGGGTATCGCGAAGGCGACCGGGATGAACCAAGACTGGCTTTTGACTATCCAGCGGCTTGGCCCGTCCATCGGCAAGATCACGGACCTGACCAGCGAGGAAATCGAGAAGCGCAAGCAGGCTGAAGAGTCACTCTCCAAGTACAACGATTCGGTCGCGCAGCTAACGCTTAAGTACAACGAGGCATCCGTAGCACTGGGGTCGCTTTTTCTGCCGAAGTTCACAGAGTTCGTCAAGCTTCTTTCGGACGCTGCCGGATTTGTGCCGAAGGGCATTAACGATCTTAAGGCGCAAGGTGTTGTTGGCAAGATCACGCACACGGACGTGCAACCTAGCAAGGCACCGGGCGTAGTCGGATGGGTGCGGCGACTCCTTGGGATAGCGGACCCGGTTGACGACACCAAGAAGCTTAGTGCGGACGCCCAGCAGAAGAAGCAAGAGCAGAAGAAGGAGCAGGACAAGCGAGACAAGGCAGTAGATGAGATGGACTCGTCAAACAAGCAAGGTCTCCAAACTGCAAACCAGATGGCGCTCGCCGTCAATATGTTTGCGGGCGCGGTCCAATCGTTCTCTTCGGCAATAAGTGTTCAGCAGGCTTGGGCCGCGTGGGCAGGGGAAATCGGAAAGGCCAACGGCCTGTCTGGATCGTCCAACGCCGCGCTACCCGGAACGAACGCAGCCAGCAGCGGTGCGCGCGGCCTGCGCAATAACAATCCGGGCAACATCGAGTACGGCGCGTTTGCGAAGGCGAACGGCGCGACCGGAAGCGATGGGCGCTTTGCCTTCTTTCCGTCGATGGCGGCTGGCGCAGCAGCGCAAAGCACGCTTCTGGACCAGAACTATTTCGCCAAAGGTCTGAATACGCCGCGCAAGATCATCGGTAAGTACGCTCCTGCGAGCGAGAACAACCAAGCAGCATACCTCTCGTTTCTGCAGTCGCGCGGCTTCGATCCGGACAAAGCGATCACCGACCGCGCAGGGTTTAAGTCCGCGCAGATGGCGTACGAATCGGGCTATGGCAGCGGCCATGGAATCGGTGAGAGCCGCGCCAAGATGAACACTCGTTCCGTTCAGCAATCGGTCGCGGATTACCTTCACGTGCCGCTCGACCAAATTCAGCGCGGCGGCGTGACGAAAGGCGACGCTGGCTGGGCAGCACGGCAGATTCAGGCCGGGATGAGCAATAACATCTACGACCTTAAGCGTCAGCTTTCCGTTGCGGGCTTGCCGCAGCAGACCTATGCCAAGTTGCAGTACGAACTCCGCGATCAGTCGCGCGGCTTGGATATGATGCGGCAATACTCTGGCGACGTTATGGGACGTCAGCGCGAAGGCGGCCAGAAGCTTACCGTTGGCGAGATGCCCATCGTCATCAACGTGAATGGTGCGCAAGACCCCAAGCTAGTTTCGCAGGAGGTCAACAACGCGTTGCGGAAGGCTATCACCGATATTGCCGTCATGAGCGCGAACGGGATCAAAGGCTGATCTGTGCCGCGCCCTGTGTTTACGTGGTCCGGTGGTGTTAAGCGTACACAGGGCGCGCTTACGATACTTCCTAGGCGAACGTTACGCCTCATCAACGACTCTTCGGAGTCCTATCACTTAAACAAATCGGAGAGATCCAAATGTCGCAAGAAACGAAGCAGCAAGAAGGCGTTCAAGGCCCGAAGGCCGGCAGCCAGCCAGTCACCCAGTATTCAGGCGGCGGCCACGCCCATAGCATCAAGGTATCTGAGAATCAGAGCCTTCCCCACAACAAGCAGTCGCAACAGTAAGGAGTAGATCATGGCAACTCGCTTCGTCTACGACAAAATTCCCTACGACTTCCGCGTCAAAGGAGTAGCAACAATGGACGCAAACGTGCGCAGGCCGCAGCGGGGTCAAGCCGTCAGTCAGCGCAAATCGACGGACGCTGTTAAGCCTTCCGTCAAGGGTCTCGCTGCGGCAATCAAGCGCACAGTAGTCGCCGCAGACGCACTTCTCTCGCTCGTCAGCGCGCGTGACGGTAACTCGCCGGAAGCCGCGGCCATCGCGAGCAAGCTGCTGGCGAACAAGGAATTCATGGCGCAGTTGAAGACGGCCCTGAGCGACATCGAGCGCGACATCCCAGTCGCGCCGCAGAAGGCGAGCAACGGTCTCAGCGCGGCACGCAACGAGGTGGCCGGAACGCAGGAAGAGCGCGACGAAATCAACGCGCGTATCTGTGCCGAAGAAGGCCTGACGGGCGCGGGCTATCCGACGAAGGACGCGGCAGGAACGAACGCCTATCTCGCAGGCGCCAAAGAGATGATTGAAAGGATGAAGGAAGAGTCCGTTGAAACGCGCAAAAGGATAGCAAAAACCGAATCCGCAGTGGAGACCGCAGCAACGGTTCTGCAAAGGGAACTGGCCAAAGGTAAAAGCATCGAAGAAGCGCGCGCAGCGGCACGCAAAGCCGTCCTGAATCAACACGCTGAAGCTGCTAGTGCAGGCGGCTTGATCGGCGACTCGTCTTGGGCAGACCCGTATGCTGCTGTTGAGACCGCACGCCAAGCCCCAAATGGGTCTGCGTGGACGCCGCAAGCCATCGCCAAGCGCGAAGCCGCTCAGCAGCGCGTGTCGAAGCTTGGCGCGGCTATCGAAGGCGACACGCTCCAGAACGCCCTGCGCGTTCGATTCGGGCAGGCTCCGGTCTCCGTAGATGGTGACGCCCTGTACGAATTGCTCGAAGGCAAGAAGTAAGTAACACATCAGCCGCGCTGCTCGTATCAGGGCGCGGCAACTACCGATTCAATAAGGATACCTCAATCATGATCAACAAGACAATCGCCAGCAGTCTGCTTGCCGCCCAGTTCTTCCGGCTCGCTGCGGATGACGGAATCAACAAGCTGGACCTCGACACATCCTCATTCGAGTTCGTCCCGACTGCCACACGTCGAAGCAGCAGCCTCGTGGCCTTCTCCGGGTTCTTCATCAACGGCAGGGTTACGACCATCCCGTTTGTCATCAGCTTCTCGAAGACATCTAAGACATCAGCGAGCATGCGGGCGATGCCGATGCAGTTCACCGCGAGTTGCATCGGCAGCCAAAGATCGCGCCTGCTCGCGATGCTGTCCGTGATCGACTATTTGGAGCGTGACGGTGAATTGCCGCCTGCGGATGGGCTTGTCGAACACATCTCGTATCTCACGAAGGGCGGTGTGCTCACCGACCGCGCGGCGATCTGCAAAGAGTATCCGGCGTTCCGCGAACGCGCGGCCAAAGACCTTCCGTATGACCTGTCGCTGGAAGTGCTGGCCGCACTCGAAGAGGTCGCAGCGTAATGACCAAGAAGCTGATGACACTGCTGCTCGCCGCTTGGGCATTCGCGAAGGTTATTGAAGCGTGCGGCGATCTGATCGCGCATTTGAAACGACGGAGGAAGAAATGAACACGCAACGTCAACGGAGGGTGAGACCGTGCCAGTAAAGATCAGATCGCGTAGCGCGCTAAATTCGCGAAAGCCTGTTTACTATGCAGTGGTCACCGACTGTCGTTTGTTCAAGGCCGGGATCGTACCGGCGTTCGCAAGCGAAATAGACGCCAATCGCGCTGACCAGGAAGCACTTGTTAGCGTCCTGTTCCGTGGTGACGTTCTGGGCGGCGACACCTTTCTCGACAGTCTTGAGAACATTCCGTTGATCGTCGGGCATCGAAGCTGCATCGAAGCAAGACACAAAGAAGGGCATGTTAGAAACGCCCGGTTTGATGGCCTATGGGTGATCGGTGATGTTGTCGTAGAGACAAATGCCGCAGCGGAGGAAATATGCAGGCACGGCGTTCGCGGCCTGTCACTCGAAATACAGAGTCGATACCGCAAGGCCATCGTCTCTGACCTACACCTTGGCGATGACGCCTCGATTGTTATGCCGGATTACGTGGCCGCTCGGTCAAAGGCGACCCATCTCGCCATCGTCCCGCATCCGCGCGTACAAGGCGCGATGCTCAACCTAAGTTAAGAGGAAGAAATGACCTACAACGAAACGATCATCAAGGCACTCTCGGCGATTGCCCTTGACCCGGAAGCGACTGAACTAGAACAGGCGGACGCGCGGAACGAGATTCTGCTGATGGTCGGCGCGATCCACGGTTATTACGACCACAAGGGTATCCAGCGCCAGTCGCTCGACTACGCGTACAAGTACGGCTCCAGATCGAATCGCGAGACGCATTGAGGAGCGCGCTAGGCGGCTCCGCGAACTTCGACCCAGCCCGAACCCTCAGCCCGCTTCGCCGGACGGCCTAGCGGGCTTCTTTTCGATCAGGCGCGGCTCGCCGTACACAATCCCGTCCAACCCTCGCGACCGACCGCCCATCGGCGCGGCGATCAGCGCTCTATATCGTGTACGTTCGGGCGGCTCTAGTCCCGTCCTCGTCCTTCGCCGCAGCACTCCCACGCCCGCACACGCGGCGACCGCCTAAACAGGGCAGTAGCGTGTTTATTGCCGGCTATTCTTCCGCCAGGCTTCGAGGTTCAACTGACTGTCTGGGATGCCTGAAATCTGCTCAAGAACCAGCCAAACCGCGTCATGGATCATTATGTTGCGGTTTCGGAAGTCGGAGTAGAACTGGTTCAAACCATCCGCAATTTGTCCGACGGTCACGTTAGAAAGATATTTTTGCGCTTCCGTGCTGTATGAGTCGAGGGCGGACGTAATTTTGAGCTCGCCGTCCTTACTGCTCACGTCCCATTTCCACACCGCAAAATTTCTTCCTAGCTGCGCGCCTTCGAGAAATCCCAAGATGTAGTCGATGTGTGACGCCGAAGATCGCGTCAACCAAAAATTGCCGTTCTGCAATAGGTCATCAGCCGATGCTTGGCTCGGCAGACCGTAGATCGCTGTCACTACTGCGATTGCCGCAAGAGTCCCTGTAATCGTTTTCATGTGCGTTCCCTTTCATTTTTCGCATCATGATACTCAGGGGAAAGCCGACACAGTGCAACTACGGTTTCCGGCCCATGCGCGCAGCCGCCATCGCGGTCGCCTGGTCCGCTATCTGACGCCGGTTAGCTTCGTCTGTTGCAAGCTCGTCTCGATATTTACCAACCAATGCAGACAGACTCGAATTGATCTTGTGCGCGGCGACTATCTCGGATTCGAGTTGTTCGGAAGACAACGCAGCGAAATCTGCATTTTCGTCCCGGATGGATGCCATCAACCTGTTCGCTTCCTGCCGGTCTGCCGCTATCACTTGCTCCCAGGCGACCATTGCGCCTGACTGCGCAATACCTCGCGCGGCCATGACAGCTCTCCGTGAACCGGTCGCGTTGCCCATCAAGGTCCGAAGTGTTGCGAGCGATCCGTGCGCTTCTCCGAGACTCTTTCTCAGTTCCAGCCGCAAATCCAGCGACTTGATCTGGTTGCTTCGTCTGTAGCCGATGAATCCCATGATCATGCCGGTGATGCCGGTGAGCGCACCGATAACACCGGTCACAGCACCCACAACGCCGGTCCAGTTCGAATCAGGCATTTGGCCCTCGCTTCCGGTATTTTCGTATGAGCATTCTGCCACCGGCATCGATGCCGGTGGAAAGCGTGGCGCGACCAAGAGGAACTGCCTTCCTGCGTCCGTCGGGTAGAATAAAGTGCCAGAGCAATCCCGCTCGGGCATTCGGCCGAAGGACTCTGATAGGACTTTTGTGTGGGAATCTGAGTACGGGCTGCTCGCCTAAGTCCCTGATTTATAAGGGCTTCAACATTAGACGAGTGCCGTGTGAAGGCAGTGCTCTACCGCTGAGCTAACCACCCGAAGAGAGGCGAATTATGTCAGACGTCCGACGCTTCGTAAAGCACTTTTTAAGCAGTCTGCGCATCCGCATTGGCATCCACTGACGCGGCGGGTTCGAGGCGCCACACGCTCGTACCCTTGACCGCCTTGTCGAGACCGTCGAGCACGCTCTGATGGGCGGCGAGTTCTTCGTCGCTGGCAAACAGCACGGGCAACTCAAGCGCTTCCAGTTTCACGCGCGGTGTATCTGTATCGCCAAGGGCCGACGTCTCGCCCAGCATGTCGATGACGAGGCTCTCCTGGCCACGAGTCATCGCGAGGAACACTTCCGCGAGCAATTCCGAATCGAGCAATGCACCGTGCAGCGTCCGGTGCGCGTTGCTGATGCCGAAACGATCGCACAGCGCATCGAGCGAATTGCGCTTGCCGGGGAACATCGCTTTTGCGCGGACGAGTGTATCGATCACTTCGCCGCAATGCTGGCTGAACGGCGGCAGGCCGAGCAGTGCGAACTCCGCTTCAAGAAAGCCGATGTCGAACGGCGCGTTGTGAATGATCAGTTCCGCATCCTTGAGGAAGTCACGTAGCGGGTCGGCGATTTCCGCGAACTTCGGCTTGTCGCTCAGGAACTCGGTTGTCAGGCCGTGAACTGCGAGTGCGCCCGGATCGCTGTCGCGTTCAGGGTTGACGTAGAAGTGCAGGTTGTTGCCGGTCAGCCTGCGATTCACCAGCTCGACGCAGCCGATTTCGATGATGCGGTCGCCCGAGCGGGCATTCAGGCCAGTGGTTTCGGTATCGAGAACGATTTGACGCATGTCGGATCAGCCTGCCTTAAAAACGGCATGAAAAAACGGAAAGGGGGTGAGCATACACCGGTCAGTTTTCGGCAAGCGCGGCGACGCCGCGGTTTGCGAGCGCGTCGGCGCGCTCGTTCTCCGGGTGGCCGGCGTGGCCCTTGACCCAGCGCCATTCGATCTCGTGTTGCTGCACCAATGCGTCAAGGCGCTTCCACAGATCGGTGTTCTTGACCGGCGTTTTCGCCGCGGTCATCCAGTTCTTTCTCTTCCAGCCGTGAATCCACTCGCTGATGCCTTTCTGCACGTATTGCGAATCGGTATGAACCACCGCCTTGCAGGGACGCTTCAACGCTTCGAGCGCCGCGATGACGCCCATTAGCTCCATGCGATTGTTGGTCGTCAGCGCTTCGCCGCCGAACAGTTCTTTTTCCTGCGTGCCGAAGCGCAGCAGCGCGCCCCAGCCGCCGGGACCGGGGTTGCCTTTGCAGGCGCCGTCCGTGAATATTTCGATGAGATCGGAAGTCATTGTCGATGGTTGCGGGTGTTCGGTGTGGCTGCGGGAGCGAGTCCCGCGGCAAGGACGGGCTTCTTCACCTTCAGCGGGCCGACAAGGCGCATGCCGCGCATGCGCTTGATCGCCGTCACCATGTAAGAAGCACCGAAAATGGGCCACCAGCGGTCGCCGGCGGCTTCCATGAAGGCATAACGCGCGAGCCACTGATCGCTGACGAGGGGCGGACGATAGCAGCCGAAGCGTCCGCGTTCAAGGTCGAAGCCCAACAGCTTGATCCAGTCTTTCAGGCGCGTAAAGGCGATCAGGTCATGCTGCGCGGGCACGAACGGCCTGCCGGTTACCTTGCCGAGCGATTGCCGCGCACCCCACAGGGACAGCGAATTGAAGCCGAGAATGATCAGATGGCCTTCCGGCATCAGGACGCGTTCGGCTTCGCGCAGCAGACGGTGCGGGTCGCTCGTGAATTCGAGCGTGTGTGGCATCACGATCAGATCTACGCTCTGCGCTTCGAAGGGCAGGTCGAGCAGGTCGCACCAGACCGTGCTGCGGCCTGCAGGCGCGTGCCGCCCCGGCAGGCTGCGAGCAGCCGACGCCGGTTCACGCGGAAACGTGTAAGGCGCGCTGGCGCCGCTTGCAGCGTCGAGCACAAGGCCGCGGCACGGCATGCGGTTTTCGCGCAGCGCATCGAGTTGCGGCAGGCCGAGTTGCAGCGCGTGATAGCCAAACACGTCCGATACGACGCGGTCGAGCTGCGCCTGTTCCCACTGGAGCACGTAGCGTCCAGGCGGTGAGTCGGTCCACGCGGGCCAGTCTATAATCGTTCGATCAGACATATTGAAGAATGCGTCGCCTATGAATGCGCTCGAGTACGTACCGGTCCCGGCGTTTGAGGACAATTACATCTGGCTCGTGGCGGACGACCGCTATGCGGTAGTCGTCGATCCGGGTGAGGCCGCGCCCGTTCACGCGTATCTGGCGAAACGGGGCTGGCAACTGAGCGCTATTTTACTCACGCACCATCATGCCGACCACGTCGGCGGGGTGGCCGATCTGCTGAAAGGCCAGGCGGTGCCCGTCTACGGCCCCGCCGGCGAAACGATCGCGCATCTCACGCGGCGTTTGAAGAGCGGAGATCGCGTCAGCATCGCCGCGCCGGCGCTCGATTTCACCGTGCTCGACGTACCGGGGCACACCAGCGGCCACATCGCGTATTTTCAGACGGCAGATTCGCGCGGCACGCCGCACGTCTTCTGCGGGGACACGCTGTTTGCATGCGGTTGCGGCCGGCTTTTCGAGGGCACGGCCGCCCAGATGCTCGAGTCGCTCGATGCGCTCGCGGCGCTGCCGGGTGCCACTGAGGTGCATTGCGCCCACGAATATACGCTGTCGAACATCCGCTTCGCGCTCGCCTGCGACCCGCAAAACCATGCGCTGCAAACATGGCGCGACGAAGCAACCGCGCTGCGCGCGCGCCACGTGCCGACCTTGCCGACAACGATCGCGCACGAGAGGGCAGTGAACCCCTTCCTGCGCGCCGATGATCCCGTGATCCAGGCGACGCTCGCGGGGCAGTTGCATGAATCGGTGCCTGATCGATTGACTGCGTTCACATTGATGCGAGAATGGAAGAACAGGTTCCGCTGACCCAGTGAAACGCTGGGTCATGCTCATGCCAAAAATAGAAATATTCTCCAAGCCTAAGATTTGGCTAGGTTTTCCGACATTTCTAATTGACGGAAACGGTGCGGTTTCGTACTATCGGCTGCAAATTCCAGTCCTTTGGACGCTGAGATCTTCATGCGATTTATCCTAAGTGCGCTATTGGTCCTGCTGCTCGCCGCGTGTGCGAGCCAGGGGCCTGCAGCGAACAGCAATACCACCGGCAATCCTGCCAGTCAGCAGGCCGTTGCTGACGCTCTCCGTAAGACCGCCTCAGCCAGGGAAACGATCAACGTCGATCAAGGCTCCGTCAACCAGTTGACGACCTCAGATCCGGATCTTTGGGGGCGAATCCGCCGTGGTTTTCAGATGCCCGACCTGCAGGGCGACCTCGTCGACATGCAGGCCAACTGGTATGCGCAGCGCCCTGACTACGTCCAGCGCATGACCGAACGGTCGCAAAAGTACCTGTATCACATCGTTGAAGAGCTTGAAGCGCGCCATATGCCGACCGAACTGGCGCTGCTGCCCTTTATCGAATCGGCCTATAACCCGCAGGCGCTGTCGGTCGCGAAGGCCGCCGGCATGTGGCAGTTCGTGCCGGGCACCGGTCGCACGTACAACCTCAAGCAGAACATGTGGCAGGACGAGCGTCGCGACGTGCTGGCGTCGACGAGCGCGGCACTCGACTATCTATCGCGCCTGCACGACATGTTCGGCGACTGGTATCTCGCGCTTGCCGCCTACAACTGGGGCGAAGGCAACGTACAGCGCGCAATTGCACGCAACGAAGCGGCGGGGCTGCCGACGGACTATCAAAACCTGCGCATGCCGAGCGAGACGCGCAATTATGTCCCGAAGCTGCAGGCCGTCAAGAACATCGTGACGAATCCTCAGGTGTATGGGCTTTCGCTGCCGGAGATTCCGAATCACCCGTATTTCGTGACGGTCACGACGTCGCACGATATCGACGTCGACATGGCGGCGAAGCTCTCGAACATGACGACCGAGGAGTTCCGCTCGCTGAACCCTTCGTTCAGGAAGCCGGTGATTCTCGGTGCAACGCAGCCGCAGATCCTGCTGCCGTTCGACAACGCCAACGCTTTCGAGCGAAATCTGAAGTCGTACACCGGCTCGCTGTCGTCGTGGACCACGTACACGGTCACCGAGCGCGCGGCACCGGCGGCGATCGCGCAGAAAATCGGCGTCGATGCGGACACGTTGATGGAAGTGAACAAGATCCCTGCAGGCATGCGGCTGAAGCCCGGTTCGACGATCGTCGTGCCGCGCGGCGACGATGACGACGAAGACATCAGCGCCGACGTCGCAGAAAGCGCTGTACTGGCAATGGAGCCGGACGTCCCCGATACCCGTAAGATGCTGATCCGCGTGCGGCGCAAGCAGTCGATGGTTGTGCTGGCTGACCGCTACGGCGTATCGGTCAGCCAGTTGAAGGCGTGGAACCGCACGCATCGTGATCTGGTGTCGCCGGGACAGGTGATTGTTCTGCACGTGCCTGTCGGCAAGGCGCTCCCGCCCGAACCCGGTCCCGTGCTGCGCGCGAGCGCCACGCCGGCGAGCGGTGGCGTCGAGAAGATCAGTACCCGCGTCGCAGACACGAAGCCTGAATCGCGCTACGATAGAAAGAAGGGTCGTACCCACGGCGGCGTTGTCAAGGCTTCGCAACCGGAGAGCAAAGCCAGCGGGTCGGCCAGCGCCAGCAAGGGCAAAGTGTCGAAGGTGGCGGCTTCGTCGGGTACGGCCAGCAAGGCGTCGAAGGCTGAGGCAAGCCGCCCGAAAGCCGCAGTCTATGCGCAGAAGAGCAAGTAAATAACGAGCGGCTCGCAGGGGTGACCACATGCGTTGCGGGGGCAGCGCATGGATTGCGCTCCGATCACTCCTCGCTTTCTCAAACGCCGTCACCTGTAGTGACGGCGTTTTTCATTTCTGCGGACCATTGCGGCGCGCGGCGCCCATTTCCTTTATCTTCTCTGGTCTGTTCCGATCACGCGCTAGTGCCTCATGTCATCGACCCAGTTTCGTGTGTTTCTGCTGTTTTCGCTCGGATACTTCGTTTCCTACGTGTTTCGCGGCGTCAATCTGGGCTTCGCGCCGCTGATCACGCGCGACCTCGGGCTGTCGGCCGCCGATCTCGGGCTTCTGACGAGTCTCTATTTCCTCGGCTTTGCGGGCGCGCAGATCCCGGCCGGTGTGTTGCTCGATCACTTTGGTCCCCGGCGCGTCACAGCGGGACTGTTGCTGTTCGCGGCGGCTGGCGTGTGGGTGTTCGGCGCGGCGCAAAGTGTCGGCATGATGATGGTCGGTCGACTGCTGATCGGCGTCGGCGTGTCGGCCTGTCTCGGCGCGGCGTTCAAGGCGCTGGCGCAACAGTTCGCCGTTACGCGGTTGCCGTCCGTCAATGGGCTCGTGATGGCGGTCGGCGGACTGGGCGGCGTGGCGGTCGGCTCGCCCCTGACCTGGGTGCTGACGTTCGCGGGATGGCGTTCGGTATGCGGCGCGCTCGGCGTATTGACGATCGCTGCCGCGGCGGCAATCTGGACGATGGCTCCCGACGCACGCGATACCCACCATCAGGCGGAACTCGTCAGTCAGTTCAAGGGTACCTGGCACATTCTGAAAAGCGCCGGGTTTTGGAAAATCGCATCGTTCTCGGTCGTCACGCAAGGTGTCTTCTATGCGATGCAGTCGCTGTGGGTCGGCGCCTGGCTGCGTGACGTGATGGATCTGCAACCGGGCGCGGCTGCCGCCCTCGTATCGATTCTGGGCGTCGCGATGATGGCCGGTTGCGTCGGATTCGGCGCGATGGCGCGCAGTCTGGAGCGGCGGGGCATTTCGCTATACGCCTTCTCCGGTATCGGGATGACGCTGTTTGTCGTGACACAGGTTTTGATCGTGTTGCGCGTACCGCTGCCGGCAGGATTGTTGTGGGCGGCCTACGGCATTTTCGGCGGCACGGGCATTCTCAGCTATGCCGTGCTGGCGCGGCACTTTCCGCCACATCTGATCGGCCGTTCGAACACGACGCTCACGCTGATTCTTTTCCTGCTGATTTTCGGCTTTCAGATCGGCGTCGGCGCCGTGCTGTCACTGTGGCCTCCGACGTCGGGGCGTTACCCGCCGGCTGCCCATCTTACGGCTTGGGGCATTCTGGTGGCGCTCCAGGTCCTGGCTGCAATCTGGTATGTGTTGCCGAGTCGGGCGCTGGCGCAGCAATCTCGCGTGCAGGCAGAACCCCAGTCGTAAGGGCGCCGGGGTCTAGCCCCGATTCCGGTCGCGGCGCCGCCAGCAGCAAGGCGGAAGCACCGATCCCGCCGTTTAGGCATGCCGTTGGCCTATCCTGAATTTGAAGGAAGGGGCACTTTCGCGCTATAATTCAAAGGTTTGAGCTTATCAACCCGCACCCTAGCGCCTACCTCTCCCACCCCGTTCATCCGCCGCGCGTCGCCAACGTCCCTGCATGGTACCGCCTGCCGCCGATCCGTCCACACAATGGGCCCATCGCGCGCCCAGCGACGTCAGCCGCGACACGCGAGCGAGCCTGCGCGCGCATCCTGTCGATGCGCCTCGCCGCGGCCCGCACGGTCGGATAGACAGGTCGGCAACAGGGTGTTCCCCAAGGAGTCTCCCGTGTTGCCGTCATTTTCTCCCGCTCTGCTCGCGCTCGCCGACGGCACGGTCTTTCGTGGGTACTCGATCGGCGCGCCCGGTCATACGATTGGCGAAGTTGTCTTCAATACGGCCATTACCGGTTATCAGGAAATCCTGACTGATCCGAGTTACGCCCGCCAGATCGTTACCCTGACGTACCCGCATATCGGCAACGTCGGCGTCAACGCCGAAGACGTCGAAGCCACGAAAGTCCATGCCGCCGGGCTTATCGTCCGTGACCTGCCGGTCCTCGCGTCGAACTTCCGCATGGAGCGCACGCTCCCAGATTACCTGCGTGACGAAGGTGTCGTCGCCATCGCCGGCATCGATACCCGTAAGCTGACGCGCGTTCTGCGCGACAAGGGCGCGCAGAATGGCGCGATTCTCGCGGGCTCCGATGACGAAGTCAAAGCCATCGAACTCGCGCGCTCGTTCCCGGGCCTCGCGGGCATGGACCTCGCGAAGGTCGTGTCGACGGAAAAGTCCTACGAGTGGACGCAGACCGAATGGCGTCTCGGTACCGGCTACGGCACACAGGCAGCGCCAAAGTATCGCGTCGTCGCGTTCGACTTCGGCGTGAAGTACAACATTCTGCGCATGCTCGCCGAGCGCGGCTGCCACGTCACCGTGCTGCCGGCGCAAGCCACCGCTGCCGATGCGCTCGCACTCAATCCGGACGGCGTGTTCCTGTCGAACGGCCCGGGCGACCCGGAACCGTGCGACTACGCGATCGCCGCCACGAAGACCTTCATCGAGCGCGGCATCCCGACATTCGGCATCTGCCTCGGCCATCAGATCATGGGCCTTGCGGTCGGCGCGAAGACGATGAAGATGAAGACCGGCCACCATGGCGCAAACCATCCGGTGAAGGATCTGCAGGACGGCCGCGTCGTGATTACATCGCAAAACCACGGTTTTGCCGTGGATGCGGCCACGCTGCCGGCGAACGCCAAAGTGACGCACGTGTCCCTCTTCGACGGCACGCTGCAGGGCTTTGCGCTCACCGACAAGCCCGCGTTCTGCTTCCAGGGTCACCCGGAAGCGTCGCCTGGACCGCATGACATCGCCTATCTGTTCGACCGTTTCACAGCGTTGATGGACAGCAACAAGGCCGGCATCAAGACAGCGGCTGCGGTCGCATAAACGACACCGGCGGCATGAGCGGCATCAGCGAGGCGCGCGCGCAAAGGCGGCCTCGCGACAGGCGAGCAGAACAGAGCGCGCGAAGCAAGGCAGCAGGCGAATAGCGTGAATGTGCAGCGCGCCAGCGGAAGAACACAGGAATACATTAGCGAGAGCGTTATGCCCAAGCGGACAGACATCAAGAGCATCCTCATCATCGGCGCGGGTCCGATCATCATCGGCCAGGCGTGCGAGTTCGATTACTCGGGCGCGCAGGCGTGCAAGGCGCTGCGTGAGGAAGGCTACAAGGTCATTCTCGTCAACAGCAATCCGGCGACGATCATGACCGACCCGAACACGGCCGACGTGACCTACATCGAGCCCATCACATGGGAAGTAGTCGAGCGCATCATCGCGAAGGAGCGCCCGGACGCGATCCTGCCGACGATGGGCGGCCAGACCGCGCTCAACTGCGCGCTCGATCTGCATCACCACGGCGTGCTGGCGAAGTACAGCGTCGAACTCATCGGCGCGTCGCCGGAAGCGATCGACAAAGCCGAAGACCGTCAGAAGTTCAAGGACGCGATGACGAAGATCGGCCTCGGTTCGGCCAAGTCGGGCACCGCGCATTCGATGGAAGAAGCGCTGGCGGTGCAAGCTGAAATCGCCGTGGCAACAGGTAGTGGCGGTTACCCGGTCGTGATCCGTCCGTCGTTCACGCTGGGCGGTTCGGGCGGCGGCATTGCATACAACCGGGACGAATTCGAAGAGATCTGCAAGCGCGGTCTCGATCTGTCGCCTACACGTGAGTTGCTGATCGAAGAATCGCTGCTCGGCTGGAAAGAGTACGAGATGGAAGTGGTCCGCGACACGAAGGACAACTGCATCATCGTCTGCTCGATCGAAAACCTGGACCCGATGGGCATCCACACCGGCGACTCGATCACCGTCGCGCCGGCGCAGACGCTCACCGACAAGGAATATCAGATCCTGCGTAATGCGTCGCTCGCGGTGCTGCGCGAGATCGGCGTCGACACGGGCGGTTCGAACGTCCAGTTCTCGATCAACCCGAAAGATGGCCGGATGATCGTGATCGAGATGAACCCGCGCGTGTCACGCTCGTCGGCGCTGGCGTCGAAGGCGACCGGCTTCCCGATCGCGAAGGTCGCGGCGAAGCTGGCCGTGGGCTACACCCTCGACGAACTGAAGAACGAAATCACCGGCGGCCAGACCCCGGCATCGTTCGAGCCGACTATCGACTACGTCGTCACGAAGATCCCGCGCTTTGCGTTCGAGAAATTCCGTGAAGCCGATCCCCGACTGACGACGCAGATGAAGTCGGTGGGCGAAGTGATGGCAATCGGCCGCACCTTCCAGGAGTCGTTCCAGAAGGCGCTGCGTGGTCTGGAAGTGGGCGTCGACGGTCTCGACGAAAAAACCACGAGCCGCGACGAAATCATCCGCGAGATCGGCGAAGCCGGCCCGGATCGTATCTGGTACGTCGGCGATGCGTTCCGCGTCGGCATGACGCAGAAGGAAATTTTCGAGGAAACCTCGATCGATCCGTGGTTCCTCGCCCAGATCGAACAGATCATCCTGAAGGAAAAGGCGCTGGCGGGCCGCGCGCTCGCGAGCCTGTCGAAGGAAGAACTCAAGTATCTGAAGCAGAGCGGTTTCTCGGATCGCCGTCTGGCGAAGCTGCTCGGATCGACGCAGGCGGACGTGCGTCGCCGCCGTATCGAATTGAACGTGCGCCCGGTGTACAAGCGCGTCGACACGTGCGCTGCTGAGTTCGCGACGAAAACCGCCTACATGTACTCGACCTACGAGGAAGAGTGCGAAGCGAATCCGACGAACAACAGGAAGATCATGGTGCTGGGCGGCGGCCCGAACCGGATCGGCCAGGGTATCGAGTTCGACTACTGCTGCGTACACGCCGCGCTCGCCATGCGCGAAGACGGCTACGAAACGATCATGGTCAACTGCAACCCCGAAACCGTTTCGACCGACTACGACACGTCCGATCGCCTCTACTTCGAATCACTGACGCTCGAAGACGTGCTGGAAATCGTCGACAAGGAAAAGCCGGTCGGCGTGATCGTTCAATACGGCGGCCAGACGCCGCTGAAACTCGCGCTTGATCTCGAAGCGAACGGTGTGCCGATTATCGGCACGTCGCCGGACATGATCGACGCCGCCGAAGACCGCGAGCGTTTCCAGAAGCTGCTGCAGGATCTCGGTCTGCGCCAGCCGCCGAACCGCACGGCACGTGCCGAAGACGAAGCGCTCAAGCTCGCCGAACAGATCGGCTATCCGCTCGTCGTGCGTCCGTCGTACGTGCTGGGTGGCCGCGCGATGGAAATCGTTCACGAGCCGCGCGACCTCGAACGCTACATGCGCGAGGCCGTCAAGGTGTCGAACGATTCGCCGGTGCTGCTCGACCGTTTCCTGAACGATGCGATCGAATGCGACGTCGACTGTATCTCCGATGGCGAAGCCGTGTTCATCGGCGGCGTGATGGAGCACATTGAACAGGCTGGCGTGCACTCGGGCGACTCGGCGTGCTCGCTGCCGCCGTACTCACTGTCGAAGGCAACCATTGCCGAACTGAAGCGCCAGACAGGCGCGATGGCGAAGGCGCTGAACGTCGTCGGCCTGATGAACGTGCAATTCGCGATCCAGCAGGTGCCGCAGGCGGACGGCTCGAAAGAGGACGTGATCTACGTGCTCGAGGTGAATCCGCGTGCGTCGCGCACGGTGCCGTATGTGTCGAAGGCAACGAGTCTGCCGCTCGCCAAGATCGCCGCGCGCGCGATGGTCGGCCAGAAGCTTGCCGCCCAGGGCGTGACGAAGGAAATCGACCCGCCGTACTTCAGCGTCAAGGAGGCGGTGTTCCCGTTCGTCAAGTTCCCGGCGGTCGACCCGGTGCTCGGACCCGAAATGCGTTCGACCGGCGAAGTGATGGGCGTGGGCCAGACGTTCGGCGAGGCGCTCTTCAAGTCGCAGCTTGCGGCGGGCTCGCGTCTGCCGGAATCGGGCACGGTGCTGCTGACGGTGATGGACGCCGACAAGCCGAAGGCCGTCGAAGTCGCGCGCATGCTGCACGAGCTCGGCTATCCGATCGTCGCGACGAAGGGCACGGCTGCCGCGATCCAGGCCGCCGGGGTACCGGTGAAGGTGGTCAACAAGGTGAAGGACGGCCGCCCGCACATTGTCGACATGATCAAGAACGGCGAGATTGCGCTCGTCTTCACGACGGTCGACGAAACGCGTGCCGCCATCGCCGATTCGCGCTCGATCCGCATGAGTGCGCAGGCCAACAAGGTCACGTACTACACGACGATGTCGGGTGCGCGCGCGGCGGTCGAAGGTTTGCGCTATCTCCGCAACCTGGAAGTCTATGATTTACAAGGACTCCACGCTCGCCTAAACTAAGGCTTCGAATCCGAGTCAATGATGTAAGTGCCGCGGTTAAGCGGCGTCCCACAAGGCACCGGCTCCGTTCCGGCCAGGTTCCTCCGGGATGCACTTAACCGCGGTGATTTTTTTTATGGCCGTTTTTTTGCGACAAGAGTTGTTTATGAGCACTATTCCATTGACGAAGCGCGGCGCAGACCAGTTGCGTGGTGAACTGCAGCGCCTGAAATCGGTTGAACGCCCGTCGGTCATCAATTCGATCGCGGAAGCCCGTGCCCAAGGCGATTTGTCGGAAAATGCCGAATACGAGGCCGCGAAGGAAAAGCAGGGCTTTATCGAAGGCCGCATCGCCGACATCGAGTCGAAGCTGGCCGCCGCTCAGGTCATCGATCCGGCTACGCTCGATGCGGATGGCCGCGTCGTGTTCGCCGCAACGGTGGAACTCGAAGACCTCGAGTCGGGCGCTCCAGTTACCTATCAGATCGTCGGCGACGACGAAGCCGACCTCGAACATGGCCTGATCTCGATCAGTTCGCCGATTGCGCGCGCGCTGATCGGGAAGTCGGAAGGCGACGTTGCTTCGGTGCAGGCGCCGGGCGGCGTGCGCGAGTACGAAATCATCTCGGTCCGCTACGTTTAGGAAAGGCGTGCCGTGTCTTCAATGCCTCATCGCGTGTTCCGGCTGCTGACGGTGGCGTGGGTCGGCAGTCAGTTTACGATTGGCTATGCCGTAGCGCCCGTGCTGTTCGGCTCGCTGGATCGGATGACGGCCGGCGCGGTCGCCGCGCAGCTGTTTCGTATCGAAGCGGTGCTTGGCGTGGTGTGCGGCATGCTGCTGCTTGCACTGGGTAATGTGTTGGTTCGGCGTGGCGCAGATTCCTACCGGCAGCTGCGCTGGCTGCTCGCCGGGATGCTCTTGTGCGTGCTGATCGGTTACTTTGCTTTGCAGCCGTTCATGAATGCGTTGCGCATCGCCGCGATGGACGCTGGGACGGATGTCGGACATTCCGCCTACGCAGGACGCTTCGGCATGCTCCACGGGGTGTCGAGCCTGTTCTATCTGATCCAGAGCCTGTTTGGCGTTGTGCTTGTCTGGAAGTTGCCGATAGCGCTAGGTTCTACGTCAGCACGGGATGTTCGTGCCGCTTCGCAAACGGGCAAGGTCGCGGGCTGATTGGTGCGGCCGTGGTGTCGGGCCTGATTCGCCGGTGCCGGCTGGACCGTTCGCGCAAACAGAAACTGGCGTCGGTGAGGGTGGTACAGAAAGGCCGCTGTCGCGATGGAATAACGGCGCGCGCAATGCGCAAGCATGGCGCGACCATCGCCGCGCCACCGCAAGCTTACTTTAACGTCTGATGCTGGCGCTTCGCGCTGGTCTGGCGTTTCTTGGCCCGCTTGATATTGCCGCCTGCCGTCACACGCTCGTTGCCGCGAACCACGACTGCCTTCGGCTTTGGCTTGCGCATTGGACTATCGGACGGCTTGACGACTTTCACAACGCGCGGCGCGCGGCCTTTACCGGACCTTGTGTCTTGCGCTGCTTCACGGGCGCTCGGCAGGGCGCCGCGCTTCGCTTTCACGGCGGGTTCGGCGGCCTCCGGCTTCCAGATCACCAGCAGTTTGCCGATATGCTGGATCGGGGCTGCGTTCAGCTGGTCGCAGATCTGTTCGTAGATCGCGAGCCGTTCTGCGCGTTCGTCGCCGAATACGCGGATCTTGATCAGTTGGTGAGCCTTCAGGTGAACCTTGATTTCGGTCAGGACGGCATCGGTCAGCCCATCGGCGCCGACGAGCACGACCGGCTTGAGCGCATGTGCCTGGGAGCGCAACTCGGCGCGTTGGTCGGAGGAAACTTTGAGGGCGGGCATGGAAAGTGGGAGACTCGACTAAAATGACGGCGCCCGAATTCCCGATTGCTTCGGTTATCGCGCAGGACGGCTCGTCGTCAGAACAACAGAGAAGCGCGGAACATCGCCCAGTGGGCGGCAGTCGCGCGAATTAAACGCGTATTATCCGCTAAAAGCGCGACATCACGCAGCAAGAGTTCATCGTTTAATGGCAAAAAACCGCTTCAACCAGTCGTGGCTGCACGACCATATCAATGATCCGTACGTGAAAATGGCGCAGCGGGAGGGTTATCGCGCCCGCGCGGCCTACAAGCTCAAGGAGATCGACGAGCAGGACAATCTGATCCGTCCGGGGCAGGTCATTGTCGATCTGGGCTCCGCGCCGGGCAGCTGGAGCCAGTACGCCCGCAACAAACTCGCGCAGGGCGCAAAGCGCGATGCGGCGAGGGGGGGCGGCATCGACGGCACGATCATCGCCCTTGATCTGCTGCCCATGGAACCGATCGCCGACGTGTACTTCATTCAGGGCGACTTTCGCGAAGATAGCGTGCTCGAGCAACTGGAAGAAGTAGTGGGCGAGCGCCAGGTGGACCTTGTAATTTCGGATATGGCGCCCAACCTGTCAGGAGTGGCCATGGCGGATGCCGCGCGGATCGAGCATGTATGCGATCTCGCACTCGAATTCTCCCAAAACCATTTGAAGCCGGATGGTGCCCTTTTAGTCAAGTGCTTTCACGGCAGCGGTTACAGCCAGATTGTCGAAAAGTTCAAGCAGCAGTTTAAAGCGGTGGCGGCCCGTAAACCCAAGGCTTCACGGGATAAATCGTCCGAAACGTTTATTTTGGGTAAGCATCTGAAGCGTCCCCGTTAATTGCGGCGACAGGGTAGCGCGGCGCGACAGCCGTGCATATCCCGACCGCCCGCAACACAAGACCAGACTTGCGCCGCGGCTATTTGTGCGGTAGTGAATGGTTATGGCAGGGGTCTGCGGACTGGATTAGAATGCTTTCGTGGTGCCGCAAGGCAAATGTAGGCGCCCGTCTATGAGTGAAGGAGTGGTGCTTTGAACAACAATATGTTTTCGAAGGCAGCAGTGTGGCTGGTTATCGCACTGGTGCTGTTTACGGTGTTCAAGCAGTTCGACAAGCCCCGTGTCCAGGAAGGCGTTTCCTATTCGCAGTTCATGGACGACGCAAAGAACGGCAAGGTCAAGAACGTCATTGTCCAGGGGCGGAACCTGACGGTCACTCCAGCAGACGGTCAGAAGTACCAGATTGTGTCGCCCGGCGACATCTGGATGGTCGGCGACCTGATGAAGTATGGCGTTCAGGTCAGCGGCAAGGCTGACGAAGAACCGAACGCGCTTGTGTCGGCACTGTACTACCTCGGACCCACGATCCTGATCATCGGTTTCTGGTTTTACATGATGCGGCAGATGCAGGGCGGCGGGAAAGGCGGAGCCTTCTCGTTCGGGAAGTCCCGTGCGCGTCTGATCGACGAGAACAACAACGCCATCAATTTCACCGACGTCGCCGGTTGCGACGAAGCGAAGGAAGAAGTTTCTGAACTGGTCGACTTCCTGCGTGACCCGCAGAAGTTCCAGAAGCTGGGCGGTCGGATTCCTCGCGGCGTGCTACTTGTTGGCCCCCCGGGCACGGGTAAGACGCTGCTCGCACGCGCCATCGCTGGCGAGGCGAAGGTGCCGTTCTTCAGCATTTCGGGTTCGGACTTTGTCGAAATGTTCGTTGGTGTGGGCGCGGCCCGCGTTCGCGATATGTTCGAACAGGCAAAGAAGCATGCACCCTGCATCGTGTTCATCGATGAAATCGACGCGGTCGGTCGCCATCGTGGCGCCGGCATGGGCGGTGGTAACGACGAACGCGAACAGACGCTGAACCAGATGCTCGTCGAGATGGACGGCTTCGAAGCGAATTCGGGTGTGATCGTGATAGCTGCGACGAACCGCTCGGACGTGCTCGACAAGGCGCTGCTGCGTCCGGGCCGCTTTGACCGCCAGGTGTACGTTGGTCTGCCGGACATCCGCGGCCGCGAACACATCATGAAAGTTCACCTGCGCAAGGTGCCGATTTCGAACGATGTCGACGCAGCGGTCATCGCACGGGGCACACCGGGCTTCTCGGGCGCCGATCTCGCCAATCTCGTGAACGAAGCAGCCCTGTTCGCCGCACGTCGTGGCAAGCGCATCGTCGAAATGCAGGACTTCGAAGACGCGAAGGACAAGATCTTCATGGGTCCGGAACGGAAGTCGGCGGTGATTCGCGAAGACGCGAAGCGCGCGACCGCGTATCACGAGTCGGGCCACGCGGTGATCGCCAAGCTGTTGCCGAAGGCCGATCCGGTGCACAAGGTTACGATCATTCCGCGCGGCCGCGCGCTGGGCGTGACGTGGCAGTTGCCGGAGCACGACAACGAAACGTATTCGAAGGACTATCTCCTCGACCGTCTTGCGATCCTGTTCGGCGGCCGTGTTGCGGAAGAGCTGTTCCTGAACCTGATCAGCACCGGCGCCTCGGACGACTTCAACAAGGCGACCGCTACGGCTCGGGCGATGGTGGCCCGCTTCGGCATGACCGATGCGCTTGGACCGATGGTGTACGTCGACGACGAAAACGACGCATCGCCGTTCGGCCGTGGCTTCACGCGCACGATTTCCGAAGCGACGCAGCAGAAGGTCGATGCGGAAATCCGCCGGGTGCTCGACGAGCAATACACCCTGGCGCGGCGCCTGCTGGACGAAAATCGCGACAAGGTCGAGGCTATGACTGCCGCGCTGATGGAGTGGGAAACGATCGACGCCGATCAGATCAACGACATCATGGCGGGCCGTCCGCCGCGTTCGCCGAAGAGCTCGCCGCCATCGGCAAGCGACGCATCGGGTGGCAGCACGGGCACCGAGGTCAAGCCGGGCAACGCGACGGCGCCAGCCTGATTCTCAAGGTATCAAACTGCGGGCCGGTGTGATTGCACACCGGCCCGTTTTGCATTCATTTCCCTTCCTTCCTGAATCGTTACAGCAGTGTCGAACGCCGATATCCTGAATTATTCCGATCCTGAGCCGTTGCAGTGCGGCCGCTTTACCTTGTCGTTCGAGCGCCCGCTGGTCATGGGCATTCTGAACGTCACGCCCGATTCCTTTTCGGATGGCGGCCGCTTCGTCGCGCGTGGCGATGCGCTGCGCCAGGCCGAGCGCATGTTGCTCGACGGCGCGGACATCATTGATATCGGTGGCGAGTCGACCCGGCCAGGTGCACCGCTGGTGCCGCTCGACGAGGAACTCGAGCGTGTCATTCCGCTCGTCGAGCAACTGCGTGGCGCGAATATGCCGCTGTCGGTTGATACGTACAAACCCGAAGTCATGCGGCAGGCGCTCGCGGCAGGGGCGGACCTGATCAACGACGTCTGGGGCTTTCGCATGCCCGGCGCGATCGAAGCGGTGCGCGAGAGCAACTGCGGTCTTTGCGTCATGCATATGCTGGGCGAGCCGCAAACCATGCAGACCGTCGAGCCAGCCTATGAGGACGTGGTACGCGAAGTGCGTGCCTTCCTCGAAGTGCGGGTTGGCGCGCTGACCGCGGCTGGCGTTGCGAAGACGCGGATCAGTGTGGATCCAGGCTTTGGCTTCGGCAAGGCGGTGGTCGAACATAACTATGCGTTGCTGGCCCATCTGCGTGAGACGGCGCCGCGTAGCGAACCGCCGTTACCGATTCTGGTAGGCATGTCGCGTAAATCGATGCTGGGCAAAGTGACGGGACGTCATACCTCTGAGCGTGTCGTGGCCGGCGCTGCGGCGGCCGTCTGCGCAGCGGAGCGAGGGGCGGCGATCGTGCGTGTGCACGATGTCGCGGAAACAGTGGATGCATTGAAGGTATGGGCAGCCGTGCGCGACGCAGCGCGTCGCAGCTGACCATTCACGGAACACCGAAGCGAAGGAGGGGCAGTTAACGATGGCACGCCGCTATTTTGGTACTGACGGGATTCGAGGCAAGGTCGGCGAAGCGCCGATTACGCCTGATTTTGTATTGCGGCTGGGCTATGCCGCAGGCAAGGTGCTCGCGGGTGCGGAACACTGGGCGAAGACTGGCGCTCGCCCGACGATCCTGATTGGCAAGGACACGCGGGTGTCGGGCTATATGCTCGAGGCGGCGCTGGAAGCGGGCTTCTCGGCGGCCGGCGTCGACGTGATGCTGGCCGGCCCGATGCCGACCCCCGGCATCGCCTACCTGACGCGCGCGCTACGTCTTGCTGCGGGCGTAGTGATCAGCGCGTCGCACAATCCGTATTACGACAACGGCATCAAGTTCTTCTCCGCGGACGGCAACAAGCTGCCGGACGAGGTCGAATCGCAGATCGAAGAGCAACTCAACGAACCGCTCGCATGCGCTGCTTCCGAGCAACTCGGCAAGGCGCGGCGCCTCGACGACGCCGCCGGTCGATATATTGAGTTCTGCAAGAGCACGTTTCCAGCGGCGTTCGATCTGCGTGGCATGAAGCTCGTGATCGATTGTGCGCACGGCGCCGCGTACGACATCGCGCCGCACGTATTCCATGAACTGGGCGCGGATGTGATTCCGATCGGCGTGGCGCCGAACGGCTTCAACATCAATGACGGCGTTGGTGCTACCGCGCCGGACGCACTGGTGCGCGCGGTCCGTGCGAATCGCGCGGACCTCGGTATTGCGCTCGATGGCGACGCTGACCGTCTGCAGGTCGTCGATGCTACGGGGCGTCTCTACAATGGCGACGAACTGCTGTATCTGCTCGTGCAGGATCGCATCGCGACTGAAGGGAAGGTCGAAGGTGCCGTCGGGACGTTGATGACCAATATGGCCGTCGAAGTGGCGTTGCAGCGCGCGGGCGTGAAGTTCGTCCGCGCTGCGGTCGGCGACCGCTATGTGCTCGAGCAGCTGCACGAACACGGCTGGCAGCTGGGGGCCGAAGGGTCGGGGCATATCCTGTCGCTTGATCGCCATTCGACGGGCGATGGCATCGTGTCGTCGCTACTCGTGCTCGCGGCGATGAAGCGTAGCGGCAAGACACTCGCCGATCTGCTGCAAGGCGTCACGCTATTCCCGCAGAAGCTGATCAACGTGCGGATGCAGCCCGGAGCGGACTGGAAGGGTAGCGATGCGATCCGCCGCGCGATCCGCGAAGCCGAAATCGCGTTGAACGACACCGGTCGCGTGCTGATTCGCGCTTCCGGCACGGAGCCGGTATTGCGCGTTATGGTCGAGGCGCAAAGCGAGCGCGACGCCGCCCGGTACGCCGAGTCGATCGCAGACGTCGTCAAGCAGGCGACGTCCTGAAAGCCGGCGGCTGGATAGACTTCCGGCCCGCACCAGGGAGAGAGAGCGTACACAAGGTGGCGCCGATCTCCCTCCCTCCTGTTTTGCCCCTGTTTCCTGCCCCTTGGCAGGGATTCCGCAGGGCGCTCTCACGAGTCCTTCCAGACCCACTCCGCCGCCCCAGACGCGACTCGGAAATGAGGCGCGCTGACGCCCACTCCTCAACACCTTTGCACCTTTCATTCCGGTAATAAAACTGTCACGTCATCTTCACGAATAGTCACGTTACTGTCACAAAGAGCCCCTATTCTTCGCGGTGTCGTGTAATCCGCTCACACCACTGGAGGTCTCATGAAATTGATGCAAACCGCGTTCGCTGGCATGGCTGGCGCGCTTTTCGCTATCGCAGCGCAAGCCACCGACATCACCGGCGCGGGCAGCACCTTCGCAGCACCGATCTATACGAAATGGGCCGACGCCTATCAGAAGACGGGCGGCGGCAAAGTTAACTACCAGGGTATCGGTTCGTCGGGTGGAGTGAAGCAGATCGTCGCGAAGACGGTCGATTTCGCGGGCTCCGATGCGCCGCTGAAGGATGACCAACTCGCGAAAGAAGGCCTGTTCCAGTTCCCGACGGTGGTCGGCGGCGTGGTGCCGGTCGTCAACGTGCCGGGCGTGACGGCTGGCGAACTGACGCTGTCGGGCGAAGTGCTCGGCGACATCTACCTGGGCAAGATCAAGAAATGGAATGATCCGGCTATCGCCGCGCTGAACCCGAAGGCCAAGCTGCCGGATACGGACATCGCCGTGGTGCGCCGTGCAGACGGCTCGGGCACGAGCTTCATCTGGACGAACTACCTGTCGAAGGTAAACCCGGAATGGAAGTCGAAGATTGGCGAAGGTTCGACGGTCAACTGGCCGACGGGTACGGGCGGCAAGGGTAACGACGGCGTCGCGGCGTTCGTGCAGCGTCTGCCGGGCGCAATCGGCTATGTGGAATGGGCGTATGCCAAGCAGAACCACATGACATACGTCGGCATGAAGAATTCGTCGGGCACGGTGGTCGAACCGAAGACGGAAACGTTCAAGGCAGCGGCAGCGGGCGCGGACTGGTCGAAGTCGTTCTACCAGATCCTGACGGACGAGCCGGGCAAGAACGCCTGGCCGATCGTCGGCGCGACGTTCGTGCTGCTGCACACGGCACAGGAAAAGCCCGAGCAAGGCAAGGAAACCTTGAAGTTCTTCGACTGGGCGTTCAAGAACGGCGGTCAGGCTGCTAACGATCTCGACTACATCTCGCTGCCGGAATCGGTTGTGTCGGAAATCCGCACGCAGTGGAAAGAGAAGGTGAAAGACGCTTCGGGCAAGACGGTCGCAGAGTAAGCTGTACGGTCTGAAGACGTGCCGTCCGGGCTCACATGAGGCCGGGCGGTTTGCAGTATCAGCTGCAGGGTATTGTGCCGTGCAGCTTCTGGAAACAGGCTCAGAAGGCTGACATGTCCGACATCCACATTGTGTCGACCCCGCCCGGCAGCGCGGCGGAGCAGAAAGCACCCAGTCGCGCCGGCGATATCATTTTTGGCGGCCTCACACGAGCGGCCGCCGTCGTTACCCTGTTGCTGCTCGGCGGCATCATTGTGTCGCTGATCGTGGCGTCGATGCCAACGATCCAGAAGTTCGGCCTGAGCTTCCTGTGGACGGCCGACTGGGATCCACCCAGCGACCAGTTCGGGGCACTGGTGCCCATCTACGGCACGATTGCGACATCGATCATTGCGCTCATCATCGCGGTGCCGGTGAGTTTCGGCATCGCCCTGTTCCTGACTGAACTGTCGCCCGCGTGGTTGCGCCGGCCGCTCGGCACCGCAATCGAACTGCTCGCTGCGATCCCGTCGATCGTCTACGGCATGTGGGGTTTGCTGGTTTTCTCGCCGATTTTCGCGACCTATTTCCAGAAACCGCTCGGCCACGTGCTCGGCCCCATTCCGTATTTCGGCGCCTTGTTCCGCGGGCCGCCGATCGGCATCGGTCTTCTGTGCGCGGGCGTGATCCTCGCGATCATGATCATTCCGTACATCGCCTCGGTGATGCGCGACGTGTTCGAAGTCACGCCGGTGCTGTTGAAGGAATCTGCGTATGGCATCGGCTGCACCACGTGGGAAGTGATGTGGAAAATCGTCCTGCCGTTTACGAAGACTGGTGTGATCGGCGGCGTGATGCTCGGTCTCGGTCGTGCGCTCGGTGAGACGATGGCGGTCACGTTCGTGATCGGCAATACCAACCTCCTCGACAACATCTCGCTATTTTCCCCGGGTAACAGCATTACGTCCGCGCTCGCCAACGAATTCGCCGAGGCGAGCCCCGGCCTGCATACGGCAGCGTTGATGGAACTCGGCCTCATCCTGTTTGTGATTACCTTCATCGTGCTCTCGATCTCGAAGATCATGCTGCTTCGCCTCGAAAAAGGGGAGGGCGCGAAATGAGCGATCCCGTCATGAAGATGCCCGGATCGTCTGATCCAGCCAGACTGGAAGCGATGCGCAATCGCCTCCAGCGCCGCCGCAAGACGACCAACGCGATCGCGCTGACGTTGTCTCTGGCCGCGATGGCCTTCGGTCTGCTGTGGCTGGTCTGGATCCTGTTTACGACGCTGCGCCTCGGCATCGGTGGTCTGTCGGTCGAACTGTTCACACAGTCGACGCCGCCGCCGAACACCGACGGCGGTGGTCTTGCGAACGCAATCGTCGGCAGCCTGATGCTGGTGGCGGCTGCCACGTTCATCGGCACGCCGATCGGCATTCTCGCGGGCGTCTATCTCGCCGAATATGGCCAGAAAGGCTGGCTCGCGAGTGTCACGCGCTTTATCAACGACATCCTGCTTTCTGCACCATCGATCGTCGTGGGTCTCTTCGTGTATGCGCTCGTGGTGGCAAAAATGGGGCACTTCAGCGGCTGGGCCGGAGTCGTCGCGCTCGCGTTGCTGCAGATTCCGATCGTGATCCGCACGACCGAAAACATGTTGAAGCTAGTGCCGAACGCATTGCGCGAGGCCGCCTTCGCACTCGGCACACCGAAGTGGAAGATGGTGATGTCGATCACGCTGAAGGCTTCGGTTGCAGGTATCGTGACAGGCGTGCTGCTCGGCGTCGCGCGGATTGCCGGCGAAACGGCGCCTCTCCTCTTTACCGCGTTGTCGAACCAGTTCTTTACGTGGAACATGAACCAGCCGGTCGCGAACCTGCCGGTTACGATCTTCAAGTTCGCCATGAGCCCGTTCGCGCAGTGGCAATCGCTTGCGTGGGCCGGCGTGTTCCTGATCACGCTCGGGGTGCTGGGGTTGAACATCCTCGCGCGCACGATCTTCTCGAATAAGTAAGGGCGGAATCATTCCGATGAATATGGCAGAAAGTCACCTCAACACCGCCGCGCGTCCTGCCGCGCCAGCCGGTTTCGATCCCGCCCAGGGCGACAACGCGCTCGCGCCGTCGCGGCCGAAGATCGAGGTCAACGACCTGAACTTCTTCTACGGCAAATATCACGCGCTGAAGAACATCAACCTGCGCATCCCCGAAGGCAAGGTGACGGCGTTTATCGGCCCGTCGGGCTGCGGAAAGTCGACCCTGCTGCGCACGTTCAACAAGATGTATGCGCTTTATCCGGAGCAGCGTGCGGAAGGCGAAATCCTGATGGACGGCGAGAACCTGCTGGTCTCGAAGCGCGATATCTCGCTGCTGCGCGCCCGGATCGGCATGGTGTTCCAGAAGCCGACGCCGTTTCCGATGTCGATCTACGACAACATCGCGTTCGGCGTAAAGATGTTCGAGTCGCTGTCGCGCTCGGAGATGGATGATCGCGTCGAATGGGCGCTGACGAAAGCGGCGCTCTGGAACGAAGTGAAAGACAAGCTCGGCCAGAGCGGCTACGGCCTCTCAGGCGGCCAGCAGCAGCGCCTGTGCATCGCCCGCGGTATCGCGATCCGCCCCGAAGTGCTGCTCCTCGACGAACCGTGCTCGGCGCTCGATCCCATCTCGACCGGCCGTATCGAAGAACTGATCGCCGAGCTGAAAAGCGACTACACCGTGGTGATCGTCACGCACAACATGCAGCAGGCCGCGCGCTGTTCGGACTACACTGCCTATATGTACCTTGGTGAACTGATCGAATT
This sequence comes from Paraburkholderia sp. BL10I2N1, assembly GCF_004361815.1. Taxonomy (NCBI): domain Bacteria; kingdom Pseudomonadati; phylum Pseudomonadota; class Betaproteobacteria; order Burkholderiales; family Burkholderiaceae; genus Paraburkholderia; species Paraburkholderia sp. BL10I2N1. The sequence goes on from NZ_SNWA01000001.1 coordinate 2,572,098, forward strand.
CGGCGACACCGAAAAGATCTTCATCAAGCCGGTTCGCAAGGAAACGGAAGACTACATCACCGGCCGCTTCGGCTAAGCCGCTGACAGAGCAACGCAGGGAGCATCAGGAGCAAGACATGTCCGACAAACACCTCTCCAGCCAGTTCGACGCCGACCTGAATCTCGTTTCGTCGAAGGTGCTCGAAATGGGCGGCCTCGTCGAATCGCAGATCGTCAAGGCGATGGAGGCGCTCAACAACTTCGACCTCGATCTCGCCGAACAGGTGATCACGGCTGAAGACCGTCTGAATACGATGGAAGTCGAAATCGACGAGGAGTGCAGCAACATCATCGCGCGGCGCCAGCCGGCCGCGCGCGATCTGCGTCTCCTGATCGCGATTTCGAAGACCATTACGAATCTCGAGCGTGCCGGCGATGAAGCCGAAAAGATCGCGAAACGCACCAAGCGCCTGATGGAAGACGGCGCGTCGCGCACGATCAACATCGCCGAGATCAAGCTGTCGGGCGAGATGGCCGTGACGATCCTGCGCCGCGCGCTCGATGCGTTCGCGCGCCTCGATACGGTTGCCGCCGCGCAGATCGTGCGGGACGACAAGGCGATTGACGAAGAATTCCGCGCGTTCGTGCGCAAGCTGATCTCGTACATGACGGAAGATCCGCGTTCGATTTCGGTCGGCCTCGATTTCCTGTTCATCGCGAAGGCGATCGAACGGATCGGCGACCACGCGAAGAACATCGCCGAATTCATCATTTACATCGTGAAGGGCACGGACGTGCGACACAAGTCGCGTGACGCGCTCGAGCGCGAAGCGCTCAGTTAACCCAGTCAAGGATAAAGAGGTGCCGATGCCCAGCAGCATTCTCGTCATCGAAGATGAGCCCGCAATTTCCGAACTGATTTCGGTCAATCTTCAGCATGCGGGACATTGCCCGATTCGCGCGTACAACGCCGAGCAGGCGCAGAACCTGATCAGCGATGTGCTGCCGGACCTGGTTCTGCTCGACTGGATGTTGCCGGGCAAGTCGGGCATTGCCTTCGCACGCGACCTGCGCAACAACGAACGGACGAAGCACATCCCGATCATCATGCTGACCGCACGTGGCGATGAGCAGGACAAGGTGCTCGGCCTCGAAATCGGCGCTGACGACTACGTGACGAAGCCGTTCTCGCCCAAAGAGCTGATGGCGCGGATCAAGGCAGTCCTGCGCCGGCGCGCACCGCAGCTGACAGAAGACGTCGTGGCGATCAACGGTCTGAAGCTCGATCCGGCGACGCACCGGGTCGCGGCTCACGCGGAAGGCAGCGAGATCAAGCTCGATCTCGGTCCGACCGAATTCCGTCTGCTGCATTTCTTCATGACGCACCCGGAGCGCGTGCATAGCCGCACGCAACTGCTCGATCAGGTGTGGGGCGATCATGTCTTCGTCGAAGAGCGCACGGTGGATGTCCATATCAAGCGCCTGCGCGCTGCGCTCAAGCCGGCGGGGTGCGATGCTATGATTGAAACGGTACGCGGCAGCGGTTACCGGCTCGCCAAAAGCGCCTGACAACGCAGGGCGCTGACTGAACCGACTGCAACGCCGCGACGGTTCCGTCGCGGCGCGCTTTATCTTCTCTTCGATCGGTAGAACATGAACGTCATCTGGGCGCGCTCCGTTGTGTCGCTCGTGCTGCTGGCGATCGCGTGTGCGGCGGTTGGCGCACTGCTGAACGTCAGGGCGGCGCTGATTCTCGCGATCGTGGTGCTGGTCGTGCAGAGTTTCATCGGGACGTACCACAAGCAGCGCCTGTGGCGATTGCTCGATGCGCCTGTCTACGGCGAAGTGCCGAGCGCACCCGGCATCTGGGGCGAAATCTACTACCGCCTCCACAAACTCGCGAAGCGCTGGCACGCGCAGGTGCGTCAGGTCGAGCAGCAGCATTCGCGCTTCATTCAGGCCATTCAGGCCTCGCCGAACGGCGTCGCGATGCTCGACGATCACGATCAGATCGAGTGGTGCAATGCAATCTCGGAAGTGCACTTCGGTCTCGATGCGAAACGCGATCTGCGTCAGCACATCATTCATCTGGTTCGTCAGCCCGATTTCGTCAGGTATCTGAATTCGCATCATTACGACGAGATGCTGATCATGCGCGGGATGGGCGACAAGCGGCAAAACGTGCTTTCCGTGCAGGTGTTTCCGTACGGCGAAAATCGCAAGCTCGTCCTGTCGCAGGACATCACCGAACTGGAGCGTACAGACGCGATGCGGCGCGACTTCGTGGCGAATGTGTCGCATGAATTGAAGACGCCGCTGACCGTGCTGTCGGGCTTCCTCGAGACGATGCGCGAGTTGCCGCTCAGCGAGGCCGAACGCACGCGTTACCTCGAACTGATGGAGCAGCAGGCGGGGCGCATGCGGCACATCGTCAGCGATCTGCTGGTGCTCGCGACGCTCGAAGGCGACGGCAAGCTGCCGAGCGATCAGATGGTCGATATGCGTGCGGTCATCCGGCATCTGCAGGACGATGCGGAAAGTCTCTCAGGTGACAGGCATCGCATTTCGTTCGATGCGGACGAAGGTTTGACCGTCACCGGCGTCGAAACGGAAATCCTCAGTGCGCTCGGCAATCTGGTGACAAACGCGATCCGCTATACGCCGGACGGTGGCAAGATTCACGTCGACTGGTCCGCGACCGGCGGCGCGGCGGTGTTTTCCGTGACCGACAGTGGGCTGGGGATTCCAGCCGCCGATATCCCCCGGCTGACCGAGCGTTTCTACCGCGTGGACCGCAGCCGTTCGCGCGACACCGGCGGCACTGGGCTCGGGCTCGCAATCGTCAAGCACGTGCTGCAACGGCACGATGCGCAGCTCGAAGTGAAGAGCGAAGTAGGGAAGGGAAGCACGTTTACCGTGCGGTTCCCGGTATCCCGCACGACGCGGCGGCAGCCCGCGCCGGTTTAAAAGCGCACAGGGCCCGCCGCCGTGCGCGCCGCCCTTCGCGCCCGGCCGACGTAGCCGCCTGTAAGGCGGTCTCTCCTCCTACGAGCAGAACTTCGCGAGCAGGCTCATCTGCGCGTTGCGCGACGACTTGCCAGGGCGACGCCGACGGTAGTGGCCATCGCTTTGCATGAGCCACGCGGCCTGGTTGTCGCCGAGAAATGCGGACAGCCCTTCAGCAATCACGCGCCGCTTCAACCGGCGGCTATTGACCGGAAACGCCACTTCGACGCGCCGGAAGAAATTCCGGTCCATCCAGTCGGCGCTCGACAGATACACCTCCTCCGCGCCATTGGCGTAGAAGTAGTAGATCCGGTGGTGTTCCAGAAAGCGCCCAATGATCGAGCGCACCGTGATGTTCTCCGACAGACCCGGCACGCCTGGCTGCAACGAGCACACGCCGCGCACGATCAGATCGATCTTCACGCCGGCCTGAGACGCCTCATATAGCTCCGCGATCACGGTGGGTTCGAGCAGCGCATTCATCTTCGCGACGATGCGCGCCTTGCGGCCGGCGCGGGCATGATCGGCTTCCGCGCGAATCGCTTCGACGAGCTTCGGATGCAGCGTAAACGGCGATTGCCACAACTCGTGCAACGTCAGTTCACCACCGATGCCGGTCAGTTGCTGGAACACGTGGTGCACGTCTTCGCAGATTTTCTGGTCGCAGGTCATCAGGCCGAAGTCGGTATAAAGACGCGCCGTGCGTGGGTGATAGTTGCCCGTGCCCAGGTGCGCGTAACGCTTGAGCATCGACTTGCCGTTGACCGACACACGCCGCACGATCAGCATCATCTTCGCGTGGCATTTGTGTCCCACCACGCCGTACACCACGTGCGCACCCACCGCTTCGAGCTGCGATGCCCAGTTGATATTCGTTTCCTCGTCGAAGCGCGCCAGCAGTTCGACCACCACCGTCACTTCCTTGCCGTTGCGTGCGGCCTGCATCAGCGCATCCATCAGCGGCGAATCGGTGCCCGTGCGGTAGATGGTCTGTTTGATCGCGACGACACTCGGATCCTTTGCAGCCTGCAGCAGCAGCTCCAGCACCGGCTGGAAGCTCTCGTACGGATGGTGCAGCAGGACGTCGCCCTGATCGATCGCATCGAACAGGCTCGCGGTGTTCGCGATCGGGTTCGGGATCGCGGGAATGTGCGGGACGAACTTGAGGTCGGGTCGGTCGACCATCTCAGGCAACTGCATCAGCCGCACGAGATTCACGGGGCCATCGACGTAATAGCAATCCTTTTCCGACAGGCCGCTTTCGTCGAGCAGTCGTCGCGCGAGATGTGCCGGCGTTTCCGCCGACACTTCGAGCCGCACCGCGTTGCCGAGGTGCCGCGCCGGCAGTTCGCCCTGCAGCGCGACGCGCAGATTGGTAATTTCGTCTTCGTCGACGAAGAGTTCGCTGTTGCGCGTGATACGAAACTGATTGCAGCTGCGTACGACGAGGTTGGGAAACAGCTCGTTGACGAAGCGCTGCAGGAGCGAGCTAAGCAGCACGAAACCATGCGGATAGCCCGACAGTTCCTGCGGCATGCGCACGAGACGCGGCAGCGCACGCGGCGCCTGCACGATGCCCATCACGGCCTGGCGGCCGAACGCATCCTTGCCCTCGAGCTCGACGACGAAGTTCAGGCTCTTGTTCAGCACGCGCGGGAACGGATGCGCCGGGTCGAGGCCGATCGGCGTCAGCACCGGCAGCAGTTCATCGAAAAAGTAGTTGCGCGCCCATTCCGTCTGGGTCTCGTTCCACACTTCGGTGCCGTGAAAGTAGATGCCCTCGTGTTCGAGCGCCATCAGCACGGTATCGTGCAGCATCGCGTACTGGCGATGCACGAGCTTCTGCGCGCGTTCGACCACGAGGTCGTACACGTGCTGCAGCGACATGCCGTCGGGTGAGAGCGCCCCCGGGTTGTCGCGCATCTGCTCCTGCAGGCCGGCCATGCGGACTTCGAAGAATTCGTCGAGATTGCTACTGGTGATGCAGATGAAGCGCAGGCGTTCGAGCAACGGCACGGCGGGATCGGCGGCTTGCGCCAGCACACGCTCGTTGAAACCCAGAATGCCCAGTTCGCGATTCAGAAGGGGGTAGCGGATGGACATCGGCAGCGGGAGTGGAATGTCGGATGAAGACTCAAAAGGACGCTCGGAAGCTCTCACAGTATGATGATGTTCTCATGACATTCTTTGACTGTCGTAAATTCTACGCTGTATTTGCCCGGTGTCGTCAATCTGACTCAGTGTATGTGGGACCATAACGCACCCACAATCGCAAGGGGTGACACCGTGAGGACCAGTACGCTTAAAATGGCGTCTTTCAACAGCGCTGCGGCTTTAAAGGTGGCAGCGCTAGCGCGCATGGAGTCAGCTCAATCGATGGTCAACACGCCACAACTCCTCGCCGCCGTCGACATGGGCTCGAACAGCTTCCGGCTAATCGTGGGCCGCGTTGAAGAAACCGAAGCGGGCAGCCAGATCTATCAGGTCGATGCGCTGCGCGAACCCGTGCGCCTTGCGGCGGGCCTGTCTCGCGACAAGATGCTCGATCGCGCTTCGCAGGTGCGTGGTTGGGATGCACTCAAGCGGTTTGGCGAGCGCCTGCGGGATTTTCATCCCGATCACGTGCGCGCCGTTGCGACCAACACGTTGCGTATTGCCAAGAACGCCGGGGAGTTTCTGGGCGAAGCGGAAGCCGCGCTCGGCTTTCCGATCGAAGTGATCGCCGGCCGGGAAGAGGCGCGCCTGATTTATGCGGGCGCTGCACATTCGGTACCGGCGAGCGCAGGCAAGCGACTCGTGGTGGACATCGGCGGGGGCTCGACCGAATTCATCATTGGCTCGCACTACACGCCGATCAAGATGGAAAGCCTGTACATCGGGTGTGTCAGTCACAGCCGGGCGTTTTTTCCGGCAGGTAACGTCGATGAATACACGATGCGCCAGGCCGAGCTCGCCGCTACGCGCGAAATCCAGATCATCTCCAGCGTCTACAAGCAGACGGGTTGGGAACAGGCGATTGGTTCGTCCGGCACGGCACGCGCACTTGCCGAACTGGTCGAGGCCAACGGCTTCAACGACGTCGGCATCACGCATGGCATTTCGCGTGGTGGGCTGGAGCGTCTGAAGCGGGCGTTGATCAAGGCGGAAAACGTCAACCGGCTGAAACTGGTCGCGCTCAAGAGCGACCGGATTCCTGTGCTCGCCGGCGGGCTGTCGATCATGCTGGCGGTGTTCGATGAACTCGGCATCGAGTACGTCGATACGACCGATGGCGCATTGCGACTGGGCGTGCTGTATGACCTCCTGGGGCGGTCGCAGCACGAAGACATGCGCACGGTCACAGCCGAGGGGTTCATGCGGCGCTATGGTGTGGATCGGGCGCAGGCGGGCCGGATCGGCGAACTCGCGGTGCGCTTCTACGATCAGTTCGACGAACCCGACGAGGAACGTCGCGCGGAGAATCGGATGTTCCTCGGCTGGGCGGCGTCGTTGCATGAGATCGGTCTGTCGATTTCGCACAGCGCATATCACAAGCATTCGTCGTATATCGCGAGCAACGCGGACATGCCTGGCTTTTCGCGCACCGATCAGGCGCGGCTCGCGGCGCTCGTGCTCGGGCATGCAGGTAAGCTCGGCAAGCTGTCGCAGGCGCGTGAGGTGGAGTGGCCTTTGCTGTTCTGTCTGCGGCTGGCAGCGCTGCTGTGCCGCCGTCGTGCGGACGTCGGCTTGCCTGGTATCCTCGTCGCGCAGGTCAACGGCGGTTATGAAGTGCGCCTGCCCAACGAATGGGTCACCGCCAATCCGCTCACCGACTACAGCCTGATTCAGGAAGCCGCGGAGTGGGAGAAAGTCGGCATTCCGTATCGCGTTGTCTATACGGATGAGTAGGCGAGACGAATCAGCACGCTGGCCTCATGCATCGAGCCGATATTCGCGCGCTCGATAAAAAAGCCCGACGGTCGTGATCGACCGGTCGGGCTTTTTATATGTGCGACCCTTTCCGTAACGTCGCGTCAGGGATGCTAACGGGGCAGTGCGTCGCCGAGGAAGTGGCGCGCGTAGCGTGCGTTGATCTCGGATAGACGGAAGAGTGTAAGGAAGTCGGCGGTATTGAAATCGGGATCCCATGCCGGCGCGCCGCAGATCTTCGCGCCGAGACGCAGGTAGCCTTTGACGAGGGGCGGCGGTGCGACGTCTGCGCCGTCCTGCAGTTCCTCGACCGGCAGCGGCGTGTGCGGGAACGCGCGATACTCCGGTGCCGTCAGGGCGCTATCGCGCAGCGAGCCGTAGAGATTGGCGGCATAGTGACCGCCGTCGGCCATCGAGACGCTCGCGCAGCCGAGCATCGTTTCGTAGCCGTTTTGCATCATGTACGAAGCGAGGCCGGCCCACAGCGACATGATCACCGAGCCGCTGCGGTAGTCCGGATGCACGCACGAGCGGCCGACTTCGACCATCTTCGAGCGCAGATGCGTGAGGCGCGAAACGTCGAATTCGCTTTCCGCGTAGAGGCGGCCGATACGCGCAGCCTGGTGCGGCGGCAGCACGCGATACGTGCCGACCACCTTCAGCGTGTCGAGATCGCGGACCAGCAGATGATCGCAGTAGCCATCGAACGAATCGACGTCGAGACCGACAGGGCCCGTGAGGCGCGCGCCCATTTCGTCGGCGAAGACGCGGTAACGCAGACGCTGGGCCTCGCGAAGCTCCTCATCGGACCTCGCCCAGGCGACCTGCAGCCGATGCTGTGCGGTGACCGTTTCCTCGGCGCGCGGCAGGCGGCGGCGCGGTTCGGACAGGATCGAAGCGAAGGGCAGGGTAGGCGTCGGCAATTCTCGCATGTGGCGTTCCTGGTCGGAAAAGGAGGAGTCCGTTTTCCCGCCAATGTAGTAACGCCCGGTGACGCTCGCGTGGCAAAGCGATGACGATTCAATGACTCGCCGTAAGCCTGCCGCGTGGTGATTGTATGAATCAGACGAGGTCGGGGCTGATGGCCGCCCGCAGGACCACCTGTTCGTCGCCGGCCCGCTCGCGGTTGGCGAGCCACCAGAGGCCGGATTTTTTCAGCGGCCAGTTGGACGCGTTTCCGGACAGCAGTAACGCGGCGACCTGGCCGAGCGTCGGTTGATGGCCAACCACGACCACTGTAGGCGCGATGCCGTCGGGCCAGCCCACGGCGGTGAGCACGTCGGTGGCGCGTGTGCCGGGCGCGAGTTCGCGCACGACGCGGTACTGGTCCGTCAGTGCTTCGACCGTCTGCACGGTGCGCGCGGCAGGGCTGACGAGAATCACGGCATTATCGTCGAGCCGTGTCCGCAGCCATTTCGCGATGCTTTGTGCCTGCTTGCGGCCACGCGGGGTGAGTTGCCTCGCGAGATCGCTTGGGGCGACGTCTTCGGCTTCGGCGTGACGCCAGAGGATGAGGTTCATCGTCGTCTCCTGTAACTCGTGGATGCGTGGGCGTGCACGGCGTTCGTGACACACTCGCAGGTTTCGTCATGCGTGTTGCGGTGAGCATTCCCACTGTCGCACGGCTGTGTACGAAACCGCAAGGCAGCGTCGAATTCGCCGTCGCGCAATTCGGGATTGACGGCGCTATCTGCACCCAGGTAGAATCTCGGATTCGTCGGAGCGTAGCGCAGCCTGGTAGCGCATCTGATTTGGGATCAGAGGGTCGTAGGTTCGAATCCTATCGCTCCGACCATTAGAATCAAGCACTTAGCCCAGCCTTAACCGGTTGGGTTTTTTGTTTTCTACGGTCATGTAGGCACTGTGTAGGCAAATTCGGTCAACGCAGCCAGCCACCTCTCGTACTTGCAGCACGCCAGCATCGCTTCGGCGGCGGACGATTCGCGGCACGTATCGCAGCCTCCACCACCTCATCGCGTAGTGCCAGGAAAAGGATTTCTCGCGTGGCATAGGTTTCAGCCTGAACACGGATAGACGCTGCGCCTCCACGAAAATAGAACTGCCTTACTGCAACCAGTGAGGATAGACGGACTACGAGGGCGCGTGTTATGCCGCAAGTGCGGGGCAGCACCGCCCAATGATGGAAACGTGGGCGGCGCATGTATATTGTATGATGGATTGATTGAGTAAGTTAATGCCTGTCTAAGATAGCATCCCTCGGAGCGTAGAATTCTCCACCAGTTGGGTTCTTGATGATATGCCAGATTAAATGGCCGTCAGCTTCGCCTTTCCATTTTTCGCCCCAAAAAAATGACGAGAGGCTGACTATTGCCGATTGCCCGGCAGCGTCAATATCTCCTTCAATATTTGAATTTTCCTCGTCGTCGCAATCTACTCTATTGCCATTTTGCGCTACGGCACAATACTGCCCGCGAAGTTTGCGTCCGTGCTGCTTTAGATCAACCGAAAATGTCCGTGAAATCGGCACATCGTTCCAGTTCCACTCACCATTGAACGAATGGGAAAACGCGCACACGCTGTAGGAAAATACGATAAGTGCGCATCCCAATGGAATATTTTTCAAAATTTTCATACTATTTATAACTAACGTTTAGTGGGAGTGTTCTTTGAAACGTGCGCGCGTTTCTATTGAAGAGAACCAGTTTATTTTCATTTGGTGCTCGGCACGTACTTTCGACCATTAAAAAAATACCGCTTGCGGACACTCTCCTCAGCAGTTCCAGAAACGATGGCAATACCAACAAACCCGTCGTGCGACTTCCCGGCAATCGCCACACTATTACCACCAGTTGCAAGTATGAGTGATGGCTCGCCAGTTGACGGTTTTTCCACTAGCCATATGGGGCCAAGCGCCGCTCCCCACCCACAAGCCTCGCTAGTGGTAACAAACCATGTAGATGCCAAACTATTCGATGACAGAGGAATTTGCTTCCCCTGCATCTTGCAATTCAGTGAACCATAAGGCGAAAAGGAGATGTCTGCTTCGATAGTTGAGCGAAATGCTTGTGGGACTGGCCCAAGGTCAGGACTCTCCACAGATGCGATGGGTTCCGACGCGTATGCAAAACAGGATACGCAAACCGTCGCCAGAAATACCAGTATTGCTTTCATGTTTACCCTCAGTCCGCCACGTTAGAGCAAATATTATTCAAAATAAGATCAAAGACTGGCATAACCTTAGATTCCGAGATTGCTTTTCCGCCATACGCCAGGCTCGGGCCATCATGGTGATATGCGTATGTCATCACGAAAACATTTCTACCGGTAGCCCCACCAGCGGTTGCAAGTCGCTTATTTTCCAGATAATGCCTCACCATCGCGTCAGCACCTTGTTCTGCATCGAAACGCTGACTATTTGTGTTGATCCCGTATGAGGCTGCTGTTTGGTCGACGAACTGCCCCAGCCCTGAAGCGGACGTTGTGCCTGCGGCAGCATCGGGATTAAAGCCAGATTCGTGACGAGTCATTGCCAGAACCATCGCAATATCTTCCCTGTTCAGGTGATATTGACGACCTTTCTGAACTAAAAAATCTATGACTTTGGTTTGCGCGCCTTTCGATGCGTCACCACCCCTTCGACTATTACCGGCAATTCGGCCCGGTGAGGTGTCAATCGGAAGTCGATAATGACTCCAACTCACGATTTGACTATCTTTATATGCTGGCGCTGGGTGAGGCACCCAAATCGAGTCATAATTGATGCAATTACACGATTGTGCATTAATAAAATTCCCCACCAGCCCGATCGGATGGATATGGAACACATCGGGACTGGACGGGAAGGGCTGGCTGACCTTGCCCTGTACCTCATCCCACCAGGCAAGCTTGCTGATGCGTTCAATTTCGGCGGCGTGATACGGCGACGGCTCGCTACGCGTCACCAGTTGGGCGAACAGTTCCCGATAGCTTTCCTCACTGGCCCATTCGCTGCGATGCCGTGGAATCAGGCGCGACGCGCGAAAACGCAGCCACCTGTTCGCCCCGTGCGACAGGAGTTCGTCGGCGGCTTCCTTTTCGTTACGCGCGGGTGACATGGCACGGTAGACACCCGTCGCCAGCGGCTTGAGTTTGCCCACGTCGGACAGATCGGGCTTGCCTGCGTCCAGGACATAGTCGAGCCAGGCATCCGCCGAGCCAAACAGCGTCGGATTGTTCGCATCGGAATCCGTGAACATCTCGAAATCGCTCCAGTGGCCTGGGGATTCGCGCGTCACCCGGCCAGCAGGGGTCTGCCGGTTGCGCACCCAGCCCGTGATATCCGCGTAGCGGCTGTCCGCGCTGGTGATTTTCCACCAGGGTTCGCCCTTGCCGTGGTTGAAGGGATCGTCATCGACGGAGCCCTTGCAGTCAGCGGGCAGCGCGTCCAGTACGCACTGGCTGTAGACCTGCACAATAGCCGTGCGGGGCGCATTGGCCCCCTCCTGCCTGACCGATGGACCGGCGTACAGTTTCACGCTCCGGTCGATACGCAGGATAGGCCGCTCATTGTGATAGTCCGCTTCTGCTGCCGCCCGGCTGGCTTCGATGTAGGCTGGCAGCGTGCCATCGCAGAACACCTCGATATGCACTATCCGGTTTGGCTGCGCGGGGTCCGCCGTGTGCCAGTATGGCCCCAGGTACCCAATCAGGTCGCCCGCACCGACCTTTACCGGATGGGGTGGAATCACCACGCGGTCAAACGCTGAATCGGGCATGACCTCGCGCACCACGGGGTCGCCGGGCTCGCTGCCCATGAAAATCCAGCCGCCAACGGCCTCATACGGCCCGACAAACCGGCCGTCCTGCGGGGGGTATGGAGACGGACCCTCGACGGCGCTGACCTGCCCCCAGTCACCGTCGCGGCGCCCGATCGTGGCCCGCGCACCGTGCGGCAGGGTGCACCGAATGGTCCCGTGCTGCTTTGATGCGCGCACCCTCAGCCCTGCGCGGTCCGGCGCGGATGGTTGCCCCTGGCTGGCGGGGTGGGGGCGGTCCTGGGCGTAGGACGTTACCTCGACCTGCGTACTCCAGTAGCCGGGGCGCGGCTGGGACGGCTCGCACTCGTAATCCGCGAAGCCCTGAAGGTGCATGTAGAGGCTGAAGAAAGACAGCCGGTTTCCGGCGGGATATTCGAGCGTATGGCGCACCAGTGCAAAGCTGGTGCTGTACGGCACGTTCAGTTCCGGCTGTCCGCCGCTTGCCGGAATCCTGCTCGTGGGGCTGATACGATCAAGCCGGTAGGCAATGACCTCGCCATCGGCCAGGCAGCGCACGCCGTATTTCAGGTCCAGCATCGGACCAGCGCCTTCCGCTGACACATGAATGCCGCCATGCCACAGGCCGGACGGACTCGCGGCAAAGTTTCCGCCCGGCTCGTTCATCAGCCAGGCATGAAACAGGTGTTCATCGATGATGGTCTTGCCCCTTCGCGTCGCGAAACGGAAAGGCGAACCGCAATGGTTTCGGCGTTGTACTGGTCGGCTGCGGTGTCCGCGGGTTATTCGAGGCGGGGCTGCTCGTCATGGATTCGGTGCGCTCCTGGGTGAATAGGGACGCACCACGCTATGACGACCAGACGATCAGCGTCAATTGGCCAATGTCTGAATTTGTGCAAGCAATTGTCAATGATTGGCTCGCTCACGGTGGCGCTCCTGGCGGCGAACTCAGTCGTGCTCTACTGTCATGCCTGTATCGGGTCGATTTCCGTCAGCAGTGCGCCGACGTTCTTCGTCGCGTCCTGTCGCAGCCTGTCGATCCAACGCCCCCACACGTAAAAGACCCGAGCGTTTACCCTCATTAGAACGCCAATGCGTACAGTTGTATTATCTGCGCATGGCGAAACCATCCCTGCGCGAGGATCTTCTCGAAGCCGGCCAGAAAGTACTCTGGGAGCAGGGCTATACGGCGGCCGGCGTGCGCGACATCGTCGCGGAAGCCGGGGCGCGACCGGGGTCTTTCACCAATCATTTTGCGTCGAAGGAAGACTTCGCCGGCGAGGTCGTCGTCCGTTACTTCGACTATGTGTCGGGCCTCGTCGAAGCGGCGCTGGCCGATGATGGCCTCACGCCTACGCAACGGCTGCGCCGCTATCTGGACGCGATCACCGCGAAGCTCGAAGAGGGTGAGTGGTCGCGCGGTTGCCTGATCGGCAATTTCAGTCTCGAGACCACCCCGCACAGTGAACAGTTGCGTGAGCAACTGTCCGCGATTTTTGTACGCTGGCGTGCGCCTTTCGCCGAATGTATCGCGCAGGGCCAGGAAAGCGGCGAGATCGCCAGCACATTCAGCGCCGATGACCTCGCCGATTTCCTGCTCGCCGGATGGCAGGGGGCCATGCTGCGCATGAAAGTCGATCGAAGCCCGGCGCCGCTCGAACGCTTCAAGACCATCATATTCGCTACCGTCTTTGGGGGAAGTCCGTCATGAACGCAGCAAGCCCGTCGTCGACAGCATTCACACGCCATCACGTCGACGTTCTGGAGTCGACGATGTCCTGGATCGAAGCGGGCCAGGATGGTTCCGTTGTGCTCTTTCTTCACGGCAATCCAACGTCATCCTTTATCTGGCGCAACATCATTCCGCGGGTGGCGCCTGTCGCACGTTGCATCGCGCCGGATCTGATCGGCTTCGGCCAGTCGGGCAAGCCGGAAATCGCGTATCGCTTCGTCGATCATGTGCGCTATCTGGATGCGTTCATCGATGCGCTCGGTCTGAAAGAGGTGGTGATCGTCGCGCAGGACTGGGGCACGGCGCTGGCGTTTCACTTCGCCGCGCGGTTTCCCCAGCGGGTCGTCGGGCTTGCGTTCATGGAGTTCATCCAGCTGTTCCCGGGTTGGGACAAATTTCATCAGCGTGCACTCGCGCGCGAACTGTTCAAGGTGTTTCGCACGCCGGGCCAAGGCGAAAAGCTGATCCTCGAAGACAACGTTTTCATCGAGCGTGTATTGCTGGGTTCGGTGTTGAGGGACATGAGCGACGCGGAAAGGGACGCGTACCGCGCGCCGTTCCCGACACCCGAGGCGCGCAGGCCCATCCTGCAGCTACCGAGGGAACTGCCGATCGCGGGTGAGCCCGCCGATGTGCACGCCCTGATGGAAGAGGCGCACTGCGCGCTGCGTGCATCGACGTATCCGAAGCTGCTGTTTTACGCCGAGCCGGGCGCGATCGTATCGCCGGAGGCCGCGCAGGCGCTCGCCGCGCAACTGGTCAACTGTCGCCTCGTCGAACTCGGGGCGGGCGCACACTATCTGCAGGAAGATCATCCTGAACTGATCGGCGATGCCGTGCGCGCGTGGGTGTCGACCGAATGTGTGGGCGGCGCGGCGATTCTCGACGAAACCGGTGCGGCCTGACACGAAGATCACGCGAACGGCACCGGCATCCGGTCTCCTGTGCGGCTCGCCGGATGGCGGCCGTCGATCGGACCGCGAATCCCTGCCCGGCAACGTGCCGGGCGCATGTCCTGACGTAACACAGCGATGCTTCAGTGCTGGACCGGGTCGGCCTGCCGTTCTTCCGACATTGAGAGATTGAAGCCTGCGCGCCACAACACCGCAGCAGCACGCATGAGCGTACTGCGGTCGCGGGCACTCAGCTCGCGTTGCTGGCGCACCATATACTCAGCGAGCGCGACTATCGTGCTGTCGAGCGTCAGGTCGTTGCCTTCGTGAAGCGCGACGCTCCGGATCTCCCACACGATCGACTCGAGTCTGTGCTGCGCCATCTCTTCCCCCGATGCATGTCATTGTGTCGTAACTGTAGTGACAATGTAAGGTTGGCAACGTGCGGACGGACACACTTCGTCATAGGTCGGCATGACGGTGAATGAATCAGGGAAAAGGTGGGTGAACCTCGCGAACCAGGTACTCAGGTTCAATGGACGAGACATTTCCGGGCAGCTGCATCCGCTACCGCCCGCCGTGAGGGGAGAGTGGACGGTATGCGCGCGGGCGGCGAAATCCACGCCGCCCGCGCGTGCACCTCAATGCCTGTGGCGCATCCAGTCGAGCATATGGTGTTCGGCAATCCAGTGATGCACCATGCCTTCTCCGCCATGCTCGCGCCGATAGCTCCTCGACTCGAAAACGGACAACGCGATGAGCACCAGCAAGCCGATTCCAAGACCGATGAAGCCCGCGATTGATTCAGCGTCCATGGCAGCCTCCTTTGCGATTGCGGCCATGCGTACATGGTAGACCAGTCATCGCACACCGGGGAAGGGGGTGTGCGACGTGCGCCTTCCGTCAGGGAAAACGCTTTGCAGGTAGACTCTGGGCGCGTCTTGCCGCAAGGCTCGCCACGCACCCTGCCGCACCGCGAATGGCGGGCGGCGCTGTTCTATCTCCCTGTTCGAGCGTTTATGAATCGCATCATCCTGATTGCCTTGCTGCTATCAGCCCTGACGGGCTGTGTGAACGACCCCAATGCCCAGCACCACGGCACACCGCCGAAGGATCCGCAGGACTACCACGGCGTGCCGACCGATGATCGCCCGCCGTCCATGCTGAATACGCCAGACGCGCCGAAGTAACCGTCGCAGGGCCCTGGCTCCGGCACGCCGGGCGCCACCCGGGCGTTTCGTCAGACGTTCGCCGGTGCCACGCTGGCCGCTGCGCGCGGCAGATACCACAGCAATGTCGCGCCGCGCGCAGCCATGAAGACGAGCAGGGCGCCCCATAGCCCATGATTGCCGTACGGCGTCATCAGGGCCCACGACGCGGTGACGAACACCGTCAGCGACACGGCCATCGCTTTCATCAGTTCATGCGTGCGAGTCGCGCCGATGAAGACGCCATCGAGCAGAAAGCCCCACACTGAAATGACTGGCGACAATGCCGCCCATGGCAGATAGGTCTCGGCTGCGGCGCGCACGGCGGCCTGGTCGGTCAGCCGTTCGACGATCCACGATCCCGCAGTCCAGTACACGGCGGCGAATCCCAGCGCGCCGACGGCAGACCAGAACAGGGTCACCTTGACGGCCTGGCGGAATGCGTCGCGGTCGCGTGCGCCGATTGCGGCGCCCACGAGTGATTCGGCAGCATGTGCGAAACCGTCGAGTCCGTACGCCATGAAGGTCTGGAAATTGAGGAGCAGCGCATTGGCCGCGAGCGTCGCATCGCCCTGGCGCGCGCCCAGATGGGCGAACCAGCCGAATGCGCCGAGCAGGCACAACGTGCGCACGAAAATGTCGCGGTTGATCGCCACCAGTCGCCGGAGCGCCTCGCGATCGACCAGCGAGGCGCGGTCAAGGGCGCCGAGACCGCGCGGCCTCAACTGCCAGAGAATCGCTGCGCCGAGCACGAAGCCGAGCGCGTCGGCAGTCGCGGTTGCGGCGCCGATACCCGCGATGCCCCAGTCGAACACATACACGTAAATCAGCACGGCGCCGATGTTCACCACGTTGATGAACACCTGCGTCGCGAGTGCAAGGCGCACGCGCTGGGTGCCGAGCAGCCAGCCGAGCACGACATAGTTCGCCAGCGCGAGCGGCGCGGCCCAGATGCGCCCATGCGAATACGCGCGCGCATGCTGCTGGACCGCCTCACTGCCACCGATGGCACGCAGCGCGTAGTCGATCAGCGGCGTCTGCAGCAACAACACGGCCGCGCCGATCGCGAAGGCGAGCAGCAGCGCGCGCACGACGTTCATTCGCAGGCCGGCGGGATCGTTGGCGCCGAAAGCCTGTGCGACCAGCCCGGTCGTCCCCATGCGGAGAAAGCCGAAACCCCAGAAGACGAAGCTGAAGAAGAGCCCACCCAGCGCGACGCCGCCCAGATAGGATGCGTTGTCGAGATGGCCGGCGACCGCCGTGTCGACGGCGCCGAGAATCGGCTGCGTCAGATTGGCGATGACGATCGGAAAGGCAAGCGTCAGGACCCGCCGATGCCAGCGCGTCGGCACCGTCGCGCCGGGCGCAGTCCCGCTCAACCGCGTTCCTGCACGCAGACCCAGGGTGACACCACGACGGCCCAGAGGTCCGGGTCGCGGACGGCGAAATCAGTTGCGGTCTCAGCCTGCACGCGCTCGACGAGACCTGCCGACAGCCATTGGGTGACCTGCGTGGTGTCGTCGCTGGCGATCGCTTCCGCGACGCTCACGAGGTCGAGGTCGCGTGCGACACGCAACAGCACGCCACGTGCAAAGAATCGTTCGAGTTCGGGCCAGCCGATCTTCGCGGTCTCCGCGAGGAGCTTGACATAGAGTGGGCTGGGCGAGGCGTCAGGGGAGGTCATGGGGAATAAAGGGAACAGGACTGGCGGGCGTTACTATAAACCATCGCCGGGCGACAGCCCACGCGATATCGGCTTCGGGAATGTTACATCTGCCGAATTAAGGTCTGCCTATTATCGACCGATTTAGGCATTCCTGATGCCGCCGCGTATTTAATATGACTAAAGCAACTCGCCCGCCAATGGTTGCCAGACACGCCGGATTTAACAATTAATGCAACGGAATCGTGCGTTTGCGCACCAAGTTTTAAACGGCCGATTATCGCAAAAAAACCGCGTTGCGCTTCGCACCAATGCCTGCGCCAGGTACGTTCGATGACTTGACCCGACGGGCTGAAACGTATGGCTGGCGCGGCCTTCGCAAAGGGGTGCGAATCACATGGGGGGCGATCGGCGCCGCCGCGTCGCAGCATTCTGCTTCTTTCGCTTTGCTAACTGGATGGTCAGCGTGACGCATTATGGGTACTCAGTGCGCCGAGTAACACTATTTGCACAATTAATCGATTGCGTGGGTATAGGCGCGTTGCTAGATTTCGTTTCGGCGCATGGTGAACCGGTCCTTTGCCGATATGCGCCGAACCCCCGTTAGCCCGGCCTCGTGCCGGGCTCTTTTTGCCCTGTGCGCGCGTCGTACCTGTTCGTCGTCACTGCTTGCAGCGGATTACCATCGAACGGTTCTTGACGTTTGCGCCAAGGATGCCGCCTAGAGACCCCCCTGAAGTCCCGCCCTTGTCTACATCCTTCGAGATGATGTCGTAGCCATATGCACCGCATGCCTCGCCTGCCTGCCTGTAGCACTCGCCCCAGCTTTCGCTGGCATCGCTGCCGCTGCAGTTGATGGCGAAGCCCGTTTCTCCGCTCGGCAGGTAGGTGAGCTTCGTCGTCGACGAGCAGCCGGCGAGGCCCGCAAGCGTCAAGGCAGCCAGAGCGGCCGCCGCGGCAGATGCGCTTTTCATCGCAGATTTCCTTGTTGCGGACCAGGCTGTTTGCCTGGTCCTGAGTCATATCTCAAATGGATCGCTTCCAGGTGGGCAGGGTTCCCCGCCAGCAACGCCGCTGAGCCTGAGCGACCCGCGAGGCACCCCAGGCTCAGCGAGGCGGCAGTGCGCGCGATGGATCGATCGAGCGGCCCTGATAGCGCAACTCGAAATGAAGCATCACCCGATCGTTGTCGCTGTCGCCCATTTCCGCGATTTTCTGTCCCTGCGAAACCTTCTGGCCTTCCTTGACGAAAAGCTCCCGGTTGTGTGCATAGGCCGTCAGATACTCGCTGTCGTGCTTGATGATCAGCAGGTTTCCGTAGCCGCGCAGTCCGTTGCCGGCATAGACCACCGAGCCCGTCGCCGCAGCCACGACCGGCGTGCCCGGCGCGTTGGCGATGTCGATCCCCTTCGAGTTCTTGCCGTCGAAGGTCCGCACGATGTTGCCCGGCGCCGGCCATACCAGTGAAATGGACGACGCCGGCGCTGCTGATGACGAAGCCGTTTCAGGCGGCGCGCTCCTCGAGCCAGCCGTCGGGCCCGAGCCTGTGCGGGCTTCGGCGCTGCTCGCCGTTGCAGCATTGGCCGGCGGCGCGACACGCAGCACCTGACCGACCTCGATCGGATTGCTCAGGTTGTTCCAGCGAGCGATGTTCTGTGCCGATGTGCGATTGCTGCGGGCGATCTTCGACAGCGTGTCGCCCCGCTCGACGCGATAGAACCCCGGCCCCACCGGGGCCGCCCCACATGCGGCGAGCGCTGCGATCAACGAAACGCAGGCAAGCCGTCTGATTTTTGTTCCCAACATTGAACCTCGCAAACTCCGCCGCGCGCCGGTCACGCGTTCTCGCGATCCTGTTCGGGCGGCAGTGGCAAAACGACTGATTCTAACGTGTCTGAATTGCATCATATGAAATGCGGCTGCGTTGCCTGGCAAGACGCGACCGCGCGCGAATCAATTCGAACCGGCCACGGCGATGCGCAGCGACGCCGTTTCGGTCGCGCCGGGCGCAAGCCAGCGCAGCCCGAGTCCGTTATGGATCGCGTCAGGCAGGCCGAGCCACGGCTCGACGCAATAGAAGTCCGATTCCGGCGCTTCGGTCCACGTCGTTACCGCATACCAGGGAATCGAGCCCGGCCGCTGCAGGTCGATCGTGATCGTGCGGCCGAGGCCCGGCGCGATGAGTCGCACCGGCTGGGTCGGTGTGCCCTGGAGGCAGTGGAAGCGGTCCATGATGTGCGGATCGTCGAGGGTGCAGCGCGATTCGCCCGGCTCGGCGGGACTGATCGAGCCGTCGGCTTCCTGACGACGGCGTTGCGTCGGCGGTAGTTCGAGCGCGGTCTCGCCTCGCTGCGTGTGCGGCAGCGCGAAGTAGAAGTGATGACCGGCATAGTACGGAAGGGGTGCGTCGCCGGTGTTGGTGGTGGTCAGGTCGACGTCGAGCGTGTGGGCGTCGGCGAGGCGGTAAGTTGCGTCGAAGCGGAAGCCGAATGGGTAAGCGGCGCGGGTCGCGTCGCTGTCTGACAGCGTCATCGTGACGCCCGCGCCCTGGGCGTCGACGCTGGCCGCAAACGGCAGATCGCGCGCAAAACCATGCATCGGCAGATCGCGCACGACGCCGGCGCTATCGCGCCATCGGCCGATCTGCCCATCTACCCGATGCCGGGCCAAAAAGGGAAACAGCAACGGATTGCCGCCGCGGATTCTTGCTGGCTGGCTCCAGTCGGCCTGATCGGGCCAGTAGATGACCGGCTGGCCGTCGATGTGCCACGACAGCAGCCGGCCGCCGGCTTGCGGCGCAATGCGGAGCAGGGCAGTGCCCTGTGCGATTTCGAGAATGTCCTGGTTCTGGAATGTAGGCATGGCAGGCGTTCAGGCTGGCAATGATTTAAACGACGGTTTGGGCGGGCGGCGGACGGGAAAACACCGGCCGACGTCGCGTGCGGCAAGTGGGCGATTTTGCGCTGCTTTGGTCTACGGGGAAACCCTTTCTCGGGAAATTGCGGGCGTGACCGCACAGACAAGCTTCCCGATAATCCGTTCAAGAGCCGGGTGGATTGCCCGGTGCCTGAAATTTCGAACGGAGGGAATCTGATGGATCTCGCCATGATAATGGGTGTCACCCTGTTCGGCATGTTCACGGGCAGCACCATCTATTTCCTGTACAAAGTCCCGCGTTGAGGTCGAGCGACCGCACCGGGGTGGACTGCGTAGCATCCGCCGCATGATCCCCAAGGCCCGCCTTCTGGCGGGCTTTTTCTTTAATTAGTGTTACGTGTGTTTCAGGTTGTGACGCAGTGCGGCAAATTTTCTTCGATATGTGGGGAAAACCCTTGGCGGTCCCATGGTCGCCAGGCATAATCGGGCGGCTCCCTCGCGTTTGGGCGTGTCGTCCAACGCATAGTTCACCTATTGAGAGGACCCCCAAGTGAATCTGTGGTTTCTGATATTTCTGAGTGTGTTGCAGGGTGTCACTGAACTGTTCCCGGTCAGCAGCCTTGGTCACACGCTGCTCGTGCCGGCGCTGTTTGGCATGCACATCGACAAGCACGCTCCTCAACTGCTGCCGTTTCTCGTCGCGCTGCACCTGGGCACGGCATTCGCGTTGCTATGGTATTTCCGCAAGCGCTGGATCGCGTTGATCGGCGGGTTCGTCGCTGCGCTGCGCGGTCGCAGCAACGACGATGGCCACATGATGTGGGCGCTCATCATCGGCACGATCCCGGCGGGTCTCGTCGGCCTCCTGCTGGAGAAGCGGCTCGAGCGCGTGTTCCATGATCTGCGGATTGTCGCGATTGCGCTGATCATCAACGGCGTGCTGCTGTGGTTCGGTGACCGTCTGCAGCGCGCGCGTGCGCATCGCGCGCCGGAAAAGCTCACGTTCAGGCAGGCGTTTCTGGTCGGACTCGCACAGGTCGGGGCACTGATTCCCGGTTTCTCGCGCAGCGGTCTTACGATGATTGCCGGAAATGCAGCCGGTCTCACCGCTGAAAAGGCCGCCGAGTTCGCGTTTCTGCTGGGCACACCAATCATTTTCGCGGCTGGCCTGCTGGAAGTGCCAAAGCTCTTTCATGCACCGGACCAGCTCGCCGACGCGCTGCTGGGCGGCGTGCTGACGGCCATCGCCGCGTATCTGAGCGTGCGCTTCCTGATGCGTTATTTCGAGGGACGCGGCCGTCTGGCGTCGTTCGGTATCTACTGTGCCATCGCGGGCGCGCTATTTCTCGGCTGGTTCCTGCTGCATCCGCAACCGGTGTGAGCCATGCTTGCCGTATCGGCCGGCGGGGACGGCGGTCCGCGGTGATACGGTATAATTTATGACTTGGCTCCGGATGCGGCTGTAGGGGCGGCAATTAGCGCCTCAACTCATGCCACATCGAGCAGTCAAGTCCGGTCTTAGTCTCCCCATAGTTCAACGGATAGAACACGGGTCTTCTAAACCTGAAATCGAGGTTCGATTCCTCGTGGGGGGGCCACCCAAGCTCCAGGCTACGCCAAAGTGTTTTACAACAAAACCCCGCAACGCTCCGTGCTGCGGGGTTTTTTGCTTTCAGAGCCCTCGGTTGTCGCCAATTGACGAAGTGCGCATCACGCTGACGCACCCGCAACAGCTTGCGGGCGCCGATTACCTGAGCCGCGACGCGGCGTTTTCACAACACGCACAGGACGCGACGAAGAACGTCGGCGCACTGCTGACGGAAATCGACCCGATACAGGCATGACAGTAGAGCACGACTGAGTTCGCCGCCAGGAGCGCCACCGTGAGCGAGCCAATCATTGACAATTGCTTGCACAAATTCAGACATTGGCCAATTGACGCTGATCGTCTGGTCGTCATAGCGTGGTGCGTCCCTATTCACCCAGGAGCGCACCGAATCCATGACGAGCAGCCCCGCCTCGAATAACCCGCGGACACCGCAGCCGACCAGTACAACGCCGAAACCATTGCGGTTCGCCTTTCCGTTTCGCGACGCAAAGGGCAAGACCATCATCGATGAACACCTGTTTCATGCCTGGCTGATGAACGAGCCGGGCGGAAACTTTGCCGCGAGTCCGTCCGGCCTGTGGCATGGCGGCATTCATGTGTCAGCGGAAGGCGCTGGTCCGATGCTGGACCTGAAATACGGCGTGCGCTGCCTGGCCGATGGCGAGGTCACTGCCTACCGGCTTGATCGTATCAGCCCCACGAGCAGGATTCCGGCAAGCGGCGGACAGCCGGAACTGAACGTGCCGTACAGCACCAGCTTTGCACTGGTGCGCCATACGCTCGAATATCCCGCCGGAAACCGGCTGTCTTGCTTCAGCCTCTACATGCACCTTCAGGGCTTCGCGGATTACGAGTGCGAGCCGTCCCAGCCGCGCCCCGGCTACTGGAGTACGCAGGTCGAGGTAACGGCGCACGCCCAGGACCGCCCCCACCCCGCCAGCCAGGGGCAACCATCCGCGCCGGACCGCGCAGGGCTGAGGGTGCGCGCATCGAGGCAGCACGGGACCATTCGGTGCACCCTGCCGCACGGTGCGCGGGCCACGATCGGGCGCCGCGACGGTGACTGGGGGCAGGTCAGCGCCGTCGAGGGTCCGTCTCCATACCCCCCGCAGGACGGCCGGTTTGTCGGGCCGTACGAGGCCGTTGGCGGCTGGATTTTCATGGGCAGCGAGCCCGGCGACCCCGTGGTGCGCGAGGTCATGCCCGATTCAGCGTTTGACCGCGTGGTGATTCCACCCCATCCGGTAAAGGTCGGTGCGGGCGACCTGATTGGGTACCTGGGGCCATACTGGCACACGGCGGACCCCGCGCAGCCAAACCGGATAGTGCATATCGAGGTGTTCTGCGATGGCACGCTGCCAGCCTACATCGAAGCCAGCCGGGCGGCAGCAGAAGCGGACTATCACAATGAGCGGCCTATCCTGCGTATCGACCGGAGCGTGAAACTGTACGCCGGTCCATCGGTCAGGCAGGAGGGGGCCAATGCGCCCCGCACGGCTATTGTGCAGGTCTACAGCCAGTGCGTACTGGACGCGCTGCCCGCTGACTGCAAGGGCTCCGTCGATGACGATCCCTTCAACCACGGCAAGGGCGAACCCTGGTGGAAAATCACCAGCGCGGACAGCCGCTACGCGGATATCACGGGCTGGGTGCGCAACCGGCAGACCCCTGCTGGCCGGGTGACGCGCGAATCCCCAGGCCACTGGAGCGATTTCGAGATGTTCACGGATTCCGATGCGAACAATCCGACGCTGTTTGGCTCGGCGGATGCCTGGCTCGACTATGTCCTGGACGCAGGCAAGCCCGATCTGTCCGACGTGGGCAAACTCAAGCCGCTGGCGACGGGTGTCTACCGTGCCATGTCACCCGCGCGTAACGAAAAGGAAGCCGCCGACGAACTCCTGTCGCACGGGGCGAACAGGTGGCTGCGTTTTCGCGCGTCGCGCCTGATTCCACGGCATCGCAGCGAATGGGCCAGTGAGGAAAGCTATCGGGAACTGTTCGCCCAACTGGTGACGCGTAGCGAGCCGTCGCCGTATCACGCCGCCGAAATTGAACGCATCAGCAAGCTTGCCTGGTGGGATGAGGTACAGGGCAAGGTCAGCCAGCCCTTCCCGTCCAGTCCCGATGTGTTCCATATCCATCCGATCGGGCTGGTGGGGAATTTTACCCATAGTGGCACATGCGATTGTAAGGCCCGTTTTGAAAAGATATCAAAGATCGTTCTGCATAATGAGGGCGGATTTGTAAATGATCCAGATGATTCGGGCGGAGCTACAAATAAAGAAATTGCTTGGCCTGCGTGGCAAGCGTATGCCAAGGAGGATATCGGCGTCGAGTCGACATTAGCTAATCTGAAAGCGCTAACTGACGATCAGGCCAAGGTGATATATCTAAAACGCTGTTGGGAGCCGCGCGGTTTTTGTGGATTCGTCAACGAAAAAACTGCTTTGAACATCTACGATTGGACAATAACTTCTGGTCAGGCCAT
This sequence comes from Paraburkholderia sp. BL10I2N1, assembly GCF_004361815.1. Taxonomy (NCBI): domain Bacteria; kingdom Pseudomonadati; phylum Pseudomonadota; class Betaproteobacteria; order Burkholderiales; family Burkholderiaceae; genus Paraburkholderia; species Paraburkholderia sp. BL10I2N1. The sequence goes on from NZ_SNWA01000001.1 coordinate 2,596,180, forward strand.
TAAAAAAATTCAAGAACTGTTGATTTCCGACTACTCCACGCCAGTCGCAACTAACAACAAGATGTCAAAAGAATTGGTAGATCAAATCAATTCTATTGGTGATCAAGAGGGGCTGGCGCAGAAAATTGGAGCGGCGCGCAAGCGATACTACACATCACTTGCATACGACAAAGATGGCCACCCGTCCAAGAATTACAGATTTTTGGACGGGTGGTTAAAAAGAGTCGATCAGTGTTTGAGATATAATGGATAAATAGTATGAAAATTCTGAAAAGTATTCCATTGGGATGCGCGCTTATCGTATTTTCCCACAGTGTGGGCGCGTTTTCCCATTCGTTCAATGGTGAGTGGGACTGGCGCGATGCGCCGATTTCACGGACATTTTCGGTTGATCTAAAGCAGCACGGACGGAAACTTCGTGGGCAGTATTGTGCGGTAGCGCAAAATGGCAATAGAGTAGATTGCGACGACGAGGAGAATTCAAATATTGAAGGAGATATTGACGCTGCCGGGCAATCGGCAACAGTCAGCTTCTCGTCATTTTTTGGGGCGAAAAATGGAAAGGCGAAGATAAAAATGAGTGACGGCCGTTTAATCTGGCATATCATCAAGAACCCAACTGGTGGAGAATTCTACGCTCCGAGCGATGCTATCTTAGACAGGCATTAACTTAGTCGCTCCTGCAATATTCATTTTGTGAATTGAAGCGCGCCATGCGAGGGATATGAAGGCAGCTTCATCAGGGCGAAATCAGCGAACATACGCAGGAGCACAAGAATAAAAAAGACTGGCTTGATACCCCGACGGGCGATGGCACGCAGCAGCCAGCGCAGGTTGTAGCCAGCGGCGCACAGTACGGCATGTAGCGCGTCGCCGGCTTGTCCCTTGAGCCAGCAACGTCGCATGCCGTGATCCTGCTTCACATGACCGATGATCGGCTCAATGGCCTGTCGCCGTTTGAGCCAACGCCGCTGGGGTGCCGACAGCGTCCTTCTCTTGCCGCGATGCACGACCTATACCGGCGCAACGTCCGTATCGACGCCGCGAAACCCGAGATCGACCAATGCGGTCTTCGTACGAGGGGCGTCCGGCACATCCTGCAACAGGATCGATGTCTGCTCGAGCTGTTCCGCCAGGGTGTGGCCGTCGTTGGGGGTGCCCGGGAACGCACGTGCACCGACGATCAGTCCTTGTTTCTCCGTAATTGCCAGGCTGACCTTGACGCCGAACTCGTAGGGCTGCCGCGCCTTGCCTTTGCCGAAGCATTCGACCTCCGGCGCATGCAGGGCGTACAACTTGTTCTTATCCTTGGGACGTTGACGGCAGATGCGCCAGGCCCGCTCCAACCACACACGTAGCCGCGCCTGCCGTTCGTCCGCAACCTCGGACAGCTTGCGTTCCATGTCACGCAACAACCGGCCCAGCACTGTGCGCTGTCGTTTAAGCACGCGACGCAGGCGCTTGAACTGTTTGGCATGCGCGTAGCTGCCGGCTCGGCGGCGCAAACGCTTACCCTCGCGTTCGTAAGTCTGCTTCAGATTCAGACCGGCATGCTGCGCCAGCTGTACAAGCCGGGCACGTGCCACTTCAAGCAGTCGGCTGTCGGTCGGATAGGCAATCGCCTTCTCCTGGACAGTGGTATCGACAATCACCCGTTCGAACTCCGCCGGCGTTACCGCCTTCATCTGCACCGCGGTGGCGATTGTCGTTGCCAGCAACTGACACCGACTTCGCCCAGGGCCTGACGAAAGCGCACCAGATTGGTCGGATCGCATGGCAGGCGGGGCTGAAAGTAGTCTTCGCCGCAAAAGAACTGGAAGTAGACGTCCTGCGCCCAACGCCCGCATACCGACTCGTCGCTTTCGTTGTACGCGTGCTTCAGGTAGAGCAGACCGACCATCAGCCGAACCGGCAAACGGTCTTTACCCAATAAGCCTCTCCGGCTGCAATATGAATTTCGTGGCCACCCAAGCTCCAGGCTACGCCAAAGTGTATTACAAGAAAACCCCGCAACGCTCCGTGCTGCGGGGTTTTTTGCTTTCAGAGCCCTCGGTTGTCGCCAATTGACGGCCAGAATTTTTGAGGGTGTTTCTGGGGGTAGGTGACAGATATCCGAATCGGCGAACACAGCAAATAGATGCCACTCGTCACGCCACACCCCACAACCTCGCGTCCTTGAATACGCAAAAAAAAGGGGCAGCCGAAGCTGCCCTGAAGGTCCGGTGCGAGCGGACTGTGCTTACTCAGTGTGACCGGTCACTGCAGGTTGAGCGCATTCGTCAGGTCGCCCATCGGCTTGCCGCCGTTTGCCATCAGTGCCTTGTCGCGCGCAGCAATACCCGGCAGCGTCGGCAGTGCGTAGCGGTGCGTGATGAAGCGCAGAATCGAAGTCGTGTCGTACTGGGTGTGGTCGACGTAGCCCTTTTTCGCATAGGGTGAAATGATGAGCGCCGGCACACGCGTGCCCGGGCCCCAGCGGTCGCCCTTCGGGGGCGCAACGTGATCCCAGAAGCCGCCGTTTTCGTCGTACGTGACGACCACCACCGTGTGCTTCCACTGCGGGCTCTTTTGCAGGTGTGCGATCACATCGGCGATGTGCTGGTCGCCCGATGCGACGTCCGTGTAACCCGCGTGTTCGTTCAGGTTGCCTTGCGGCTTGTAGAACGCGACCTGCGGCAGCGCGCCGGCGTCGATGGCCTTGATGAACTCCGCCCCGTCCACGCCACCGTCGAGCAGATGCTTCGCACGGTTCTCCGTGCCCGGTGCCAGATCGGCAAAATAATTGAGCGGCTGATGGTGCGCCTGGAAGTTCGGCGACGACAGGCTCGCGCCGTAGATCACACCAGGTGTGCGGCTCTGCGATGCGGACCATGCCGCACCCCATGCGCCGCCATACCACGCCCACGACACGCCGGCATCGTTCAGCAGATCGCCGATGTTCTGCTGTGTCTGCGGCGGCAGCGTCGTGGCTTGCGCCGGATCGGCGAAACGCAGGTCACCGCCAGGCGCTGCCTTGTTGCCGCTCGGCTGATAAGGCGGCTGCATCGTGTTGACCGCGTAGAAATCGGGAGTCAGGTTGCCCGAATTGACGAACTTCGGTGGTCCGCTCACGGAGGACGGCGGCGAGTTCGATGCCACTGCCAGCGTGACCTCATCCGGTTGCACCGCCGAGATCGAACGGGCTGCCACGCTCTTGTCCGCATTGGGATAGATCGGTGTGCATGCACAGACCAGCCACTGGTGATTCAGGAACGAACCGCCAAAGGCGCCCATGAAAAAGTTGTCGGCGAGGGTGTATTGCTGGGCGACTTTCCACAGCGGCAAATTGTCGGCGTTCAACCTGTAGTAGCCCATCACCAGACCGCCGGAATCGGCCCATGCGGCGAATTTGTCATTCTTGCCACCGTCGATCTGCATCTGGTTCTCATAGAACCGGTGCCACAAGTCGCGCGTGGTCGCAGTGAGGGGAGTGTTGAAACCATGCGGATCGTCGATCGCGAAGGCGGAATTCGGCAGATTTGCGGTCATCGCCTGGGTCACGACCGGCGTGACGCCCGTCTGCGTCAGTCCGTTCCAGACAGGGGGCAACGTGGCGAGCACCGACCCGTCGCGGTCGAGTTGCTGCGAGCTTGCCGGCGTGACGTTCTGCAATCCGTTCGCGCCGGGGAACTGGCCATAGAGATTATCGAAGCTGCGGTTTTCCGCGTAGATCACCACCACGTTCTGGATCGCGCTGAGATCCGGGTGCCCCAGTTCGCTGCTGGCGCAGGCGTATAGTCCGATCGCCGCTGCGATAGCGACAGGCATCGCGCAGATCAGTTTCTTGTTCATCAGTTTTTTCTCTCGCGTTATGGCTGGCTGCGGCGGTCCATCTGCTGCGCTTTTGAAGTCGCATTTTGACGTCCGTAGCCAGCGGCCGAAGTGTCGCAGAACAATTTGACAGAATAGTGTATCGGCTTACTGATTGCCCAAACGGGCTTGCATCGATGCATGCAAAATGTCATCCGACTGTCATGTGTGGGACATAGCCTCGCGCACTTCAATATCATCCAAGAAAATGCTCATATGTTGTGTGCTCTGGCGCGGGTGCCGCGGGTGCCGCGGGTGCTAAAGGGACGGGTTTCGGCGAGCGCGTGGCGCGCGGGCTGTCTGGGCGTTGCATGGCTGTCGTTCGTGCTCGCCGGTTGTGACGCGCGCGGTCCGGTCGACGACACGCTGGCGAACTCAGCGGTGACGAAACCGGGTACGCAGGCTGGGCTGCCGGCGGTGGCGGTGGCGGGGGCATCCGCTGCATCGGCTAGCGTGGTGCAGGTCGCCGCGACTCGTGGCGGGCAGACACGTGCCGAAGTCTACGAATCGGTCCGCAAGATGACGGCGCTTGGCAAACAACTGTTCTTCGACCCGTCACTGTCGGGCTCGGGGAAACTCTCGTGCGCGTCGTGCCATAGCCCCGAGCATGCATTCACACCGGCAAACTCCCTGGCGGTGCAATTGGGCGGCAGCGACATGCGCCAACCGGGCATGCGTGCAGTGCCGACGCTCAAGTACCTTCAGTCGGTGCCGGCCTTCACCGAACACTTCCACGACTCGGAAGACGAAGGCGACGAAAGCGTGGACGCGGGGCCGACCGGCGGTTTGACGTGGGATGGCCGCGTCGACCGAGGTTCGGACCAGGCGCGCATTCCGATCCTGTCGACCTTCGAAATGGGCAGCACGCCCGGGCAGGTGACGGCGGCGGTGAAGGCCGCGCCGTATTCGAACGCTTTTCGCGCAGCCTTCGGCGAGCGCATCTTCGACGACCCGGAAGCGACCTTCAAGGCCGTGCTGCAATCGCTTGAGACGTTCGAGCAGACGCCCGAAACGTTCTACCCATACACGAGCAAATACGACGCGTTCCTCGCGGGCAAGACACAGTTGACGGCCGCCGAACTGCACGGTCTGCAGCTTTTCAACGATGAGAGCAAGGGCAATTGCGCGAGTTGTCACCTGAGTGAGCGCGCCAAAGACGGCTCGCCTCCCCAGTTCACCGACTTCGGCCTGATTGCGATAGGTGTGCCGCGCAATCGCGCGCTGGTGGTCAACAGAGACCCGCACTTCTTCGATCTCGGCGCATGTGGTCCTGAACGGACCAACCTGAAGGGGCGCGACGAATACTGCGGAATCTTCCGTACGCCGACACTGCGCAACGTCGCGCTGAAGAAGCGCTTCTTCCACAACGGCATCTATCGCTCACTCGACGAGGTGGTGCGCTTCTATGCCGAGCGCGATACGAATCCGGAGAAGTTTTATCCGGTCGTGAAGGGCCGGGTGGCAAAGTTCGACGATCTGCCGAAGCGCTACTGGGCAAACCTGAACACGGAGCCGCCGTTCGACCGCAAGCCCGGCGAGCAGCCGGCGCTCAACGAGGCGGAAATCAAGGACGTGGTGGCGTTCCTGAATACACTGACAGATGGGTACGAGCCGCCGGCGCGTTGAATGGCGTTCCGATCTGACGGCCCTCGCCCCCGCGAGGACTGGCGCGCTTAAGGGCATGCTATGCTTTTAAGGTTCGGCTCACGAGCCTGGCAGTGTGGCGGGTCGAACGGCTCTTCAAGGAGAAACAATCAATGTCGATGCGAAACCAGGCACTTATCGGTCTGACGGCGGGCGGGCTGCTGCTGGTTGCCACCTGCGGCGCGCAGGCAGCCAATCTGAGCTTTCTCAACGACACGCCGCTCAGCTATATGAGGCAAAGCGACATGGATTCGATCAAGAAGGCGGTCGATCGCGCGCTCGAAGAGAAGCAGGACGGCGAGACGACCAACTGGCTCAACGAGGGAACCGGCAACAGTGTGAAGATCGACGCGACGATTTCGCTCGACAAAACCACGAAGGACGGCGATCGCACCTGCCGTTCGACGGGCGTTGTGCTGTCCGCGAAGGGGCAGTCGATGAACCTGCGCCCGGTGTTTTGCCGGCAAGGCAGCGGTGCGTGGAAGTTGCAGAAGCGGTGATGAACGCGTCGCCTGAGGCAGCTGGCATTGCCGCATTGGCGAGCGTGCCGTTACAGGACCTCGTGCGTTCGTGAGCGCGCGGGTGATCTCCTGCGGCGTCGTGCTGCTCGACGCCGATGGCCGTGTGCTGCTCGCGCACGCCACCGAAACCACACACTGGGATATTCCGAAAGGGCATGGCGAAGAGGGGGAGGCGCCGTACATCACCGCGTTGCGCGAACTGGTCGAAGAGACCGGCATCGCGCTCGCGCCAGAGCGGCTGAAGGATCTGGGCCTCTTCGTCTATCGCCGCGACAAGGACCTGCATCTATTCGCCGCGCGCGCTGGCGACGGCGAGATCGACCTCGCGCAATGCATCTGCACGTCGATGTTTCCGCGGCGCTTTGACGGCACGCTGATTCCCGAGATGGATGACTATCGCTGGTGTGCGCCGGATGAAGTCGAGCGCTACGCAAGCCGCAGTCTCACGCGGCTCTTTCAGACCACGCTATCGCTCGCTGAACTGCATCGCACGCTGTGAATACGCGGGACGATGCGCTGCCCGCTTGCGGCATCGTGCCGCCGGTCAGTCGTTAAGCCGGTCAATCCAGCGCCTTGTCGTTTGGATGCGCAAACAGTTCACGCATTTCCGCCGACAGCGGGAAATTCAGGTTCGTTGCGTGCGGAGGAATTGGTTGCGTGAACCAGACGTTGTAGAGGCGCTCTGCCTCGCCGGACGTTTGCATATGCGAAATCACCCCGTTGACGAGGTCGCGAAACGACGCGTCTCCCTTGCGGAACATGCACGCGTAGGCCTCATAGCCAAGCGGCGTGCCGGTGATCACGTAGTCCTCGGGATGGGGCTCCGTCGCCTTCAGGCCGTGTAACAGCGGCTCATCCATGACGAACGCGACGGCGCGGTCCGCTCGGACGGCGGCGAATGCTTCCGGGTGATCTCTGGTCGCCGTGATGTGCATGTTGAGCTGCTTGTCGCTATTGAGCCGCCGCAGGAGCCGCTCGTCGGAGGTGCCCGCGGTGGTCACGACCGCCTTGCCGGCCAGATCCGGAAAGTCCGTGATCCCCGACTTCTTGCGCGCGATCATCCGCACCGCGTACTGGAAAAAGCTGTCCGAGAACGCGACCTGACTTTCGCGCTCGAAGGTATGCGTTGTGGAGCCGCATTCGAAGTCGATCTGAGTGTTGAGCAGCATCGGAATGCGGTTGCTCGAGTTGATCGTTATCTCGCGTACCTTGAGATCGTGCATACCGAGCGCCTTCTTGATCTCATCGACGATGCGCAGCGCGATCGTGTACGAATAGCCGACCGTGTGCGAGCCGTCCGAGTAGGCAAACGGGACCGATGCCTCGCGCACGCCAAGCGTGACGACGCCTTCGTCGTGGATTTTCTTCAGGGTGCCGGTGAGTTCATCGGCATGGGTGCCGCACGCGAGCGTGGCCGCAGCGGCACATGCGATCAGCCGGGATCGGGCTGCGAACTTCATTGCTCCTCCGGGAAGGGCGCGCTGATGATTGCGGCGCCGCAGCGTTGTGTCGATGAGTCGTACTGGAATACGTCGACGCATGACCCCGGCGGGAACATGCGCCACGTCCCGCATCAGGCGTTCGACGGCGCGGGGAAGTTCCAGCTTACGCCGGCTTGCCCCAACTGTCCCGCAAACTGACAATACGGTTGAAGACGGGCTTGCCCGGCTTCGAATCGACGCGATCCGCGACGAAATAGCCGTGCCGTTCGAACTGGTAACGCTGTTCGGGCATCGCGTCCTGCGCGCCGGGCTCGAGGTACGCGTTGACGACACGCTTCGAATCCGGATTCAGCGCTTCGAGGAAATCGCGGCCACCAGCGTCGGGTTGCGGCTCACGGAACAGGCGGTCGTAAATGCGCACTTCAGCCGGGCACGCGCCCGCCGCGCTCACCCAGTGAATGTTGCCCTTGACCTTGTAGTTGTTCGCGCCTTCGGTGCCCGACCGGCTGTCCGGGAAGTAGTTGCAGTGGACGGCGGTCACGTTGCCGTTCTCGTCCTTGTCCGCGCCCGTGCATTCGATCACGTAGCCATAGCGCAGACGCACCTTGTTGCCCGGGAAGAGGCGGAAATAGCCCTTCGGAGGCGTGTCGGTGAAGTCTTCACGCTCGATCCACAGCTCGCGCGAAATCGGGAATGTGCGCAGGCCGCGCTCCGGATGATGCGGATGGACCGGAGCGGTGCATTCCTCGCTGGTGCCCTCGGGGAAGTTGTCGATGATCAGCTTCAGCGGATCGAGCACGGCGGCGATGCGAGGAGCCTTGTCGTCGAGATCGTCGCGCAGCGCGCCTTCGAACACGCTCATGTCGATCCACGAATCGACCTTGGTCACGCCGATGCGCTCGCACAGCAACTGGATACTCTCCGGCGTGAAGCCGCGACGACGGATTCCGACGATGGTGGGCATGCGCGGGTCGTCCCAGCCCTCGACATGGCCTTCGGTGACCAGTTGCAGCAGCTTGCGCTTGCTGGTGATGGCATACGTCAGGTTCAGGCGCGAAAACTCGATTTGTTGCGGCAGCGGACGCGTAAAGACGCCGGCATGGGCCAGTTCATCGAGGATCCAGTCGTAGAGCGGCCGGTGATCCTCGAATTCGAGCGTGCACAGCGAATGCGTGATGTTTTCGAGCGCGTCTGAAATGCAGTGCGTGTAGTCGTACATCGGATACACGCACCACTTGTCGCCGGTGCGGTAGTGATGCGCAAAGCGGATCCGGTAGATCACCGGGTCGCGCATGTTGAAGTTCGGCGACGCCATGTCGATCTTCGCGCGCAACACGTGCTCGCCTTCCTCGAACTCGCCCGCTTTCATGCGGCGGAACAGGTCGAGGTTTTCCTGCGGCGTGCGCTCACGGAACGGCGACGGCGTACCCGCCTCGGTGGCGGAGCCGCGGGTCGCGCGCATCTGTTCGGCAGACTGGCTGTCCACATACGCCTTGCCGCGCTCGATCAGCAGTTCGGCGAATTCGTAAAGCTTGTCGTAGTAGTCGCTGGCGAAATAGAGGTGTTCGTTGCCGTCTTTCTTCCATTCGAAGCCGAGCCAGCTGACCGCATCGATAATCGAATCGACGTACTCGACGCTTTCCTTTTCCGGGTTCGTATCGTCGAAACGCAGGTGGCACACGCCGCCGTAGCTACGGGCAATACCGAAATTCAGACAGATACTCTTCGCGTGGCCGATGTGCAGATAGCCGTTCGGCTCAGGCGGGAAGCGTGTTTCCACACGCTGGCCCCACTTTCCGGAGCGGTTGTCGTCATCGATGATGTTGCGGATGAAATTGGATGCCGCAGGCGCGTCGTTGCGTTCGGTATTCATGCGTGATGGAGAAAGTCGGTCGGGGACGCGCGATGCGCCCGCTTATCTGACAATTCTACCTGACCGGTCAACGAGCGCCAGGGTTGATGCGGCGGAAGGCCGGAGTGAGGACTTCGGTGCGGCGCTGTTACAACGTGCAACAGGAGGTAAAACGCGTTGTTTGCGGGGATGCCGGGCGTCCAGAATGCCACCGCCGCAGCGCGTGCCGCCATGGTGGGGCAGTATTCCGGGTGATGAGAATAACGAAGGGCGACGCGGATCCACGCTGTCTTTTTGGTGTTTTGCAGCGCCGGGCACTATTGGCCCAGACTTAACCCTTCGCCCTGCCTGCCACCGGTATGCCTGTCAGCGGTCAGGGTGACGGGGCGCAGCCGATCCGGCACCTCGCGTGACGATATGCCGTTCGGCAAGATGGCGCCCTCTAATACGGAGCTTCCAGGATGTCCCAATCGACGCACGATGCGCACCGCGCGCCTTTTGCCAGCCTGACCCATTTCGTCGCGACGGCGACGTTCGTCGGCGCGCTTGCCGGGTGTTTCATGCCGGCCGGACCGGCAGCTGCCCGCACGGCGCCGCCGCCGAAGGCCGTTCTGGACGCGTCGGCGGTTGCCGTTCCCGACCGCTACAGCGCCGACACCGCGCAGCAGATCTTCGCCGAGGGTGGCAATGCCGTCGATGCGGCGGTCGCGATCGCCTTCACGCTCGCCGTCACCTATCCAGACGCGGGAAATATTGGGGGCGGCGGCTTCATGACGCTTTACGTCGATGGCAAGCCGTACTTCCTCGACTATCGCGAACGCGCGCCGCAACGCGCCACGCGCGACATGTATCTCGACGACAAGGGCAACGTGGTGCCCGACATGAGCCTCGTCGGTTACCGTGCGGTGGGCGTGCCGGGCACCGTCGACGGCATGTGGCAGGCGCAGCAGCGCTTTGGCAAGCTGAAGTGGAAACAGGTGCTCGCGCCTGCGATTCACTACGCGACGGACGGTTTCACCGTCGAACCCTGGCTGCAGCAGCGCGCCGACTACGCAGCGAAGCGCTTCGCGGGCAAGACCAACTTCAACGCGTACTTCTCGAACCTGAAGACGGGCGTCACATTCCGCCAGCCGGAACTGGCGCAGACGCTGTCGCGCATCGCAAGCGACGGCGGTCGGGAGTTTTATGAAGGCCGGACCGCCGACCTGCTCTCGTCGCAGATGATCGGCCATGGTCTCGTGTCGAAGTCGGACCTCCAGCAGTACAAGGCAGTCTGGCGCCAGCCGGTGACCGCCGACTGGAACGGCTACCAGATCGTGTCGGCGCCGCCGCCGAGTTCCGGCGGCGTGGGCCTGATCCAGATGTTGAAAATGAAGGCCGATCTGAAGCCTGCATTCGAGGGTGTCGAGCTTAACTCGGTACCGTATATCAATCTGATCGCGCAGATCGAAGACCGCGTGTTCGCCGACCGGCAGCAGTACATGGGCGACCCGGATTCGTACCGTGTGCCGGTCGACAGACTGATAGCCGACGCTTACCTTGCCCGTCGCGCCGACGAAGTGAAGCCCGACGCCGTACCAGGCGCCACACCGGTCAAGCCGGGCCTTGGCGATTCGATGCCGGAACGTGCCGAAACGACGCATTTCTCGGTGGTCGACAAATGGGGCAACGCGGTGTCCAACACCTACACGTTGAACGGTCCCTTCGGCTCGGGCGTGGTGGTGGATAACGCGGGTTTTGCGCTCAACGACGAAATGGACGACTTCGAGGCGAAGGCCGGCGTGCAGAACCAGTTTGGCGTGACGAGCGGAGACGTCAACACGATTGCACCGGGGCGCCGTCCGCTATCTTCGATGACGCCGACGATCCTGCTTAAAGACGGCAAGGTTTCGCTCGTGATCGGCACGCCGGGCGGCTCGCGGATTTTCACGTCGATTTTCCAGGTGATGACGAATCTCTACGATTTCGACATGTCGGCCACCGATGCGCTGGCCGCGATGCGTTTTCATCACCAATTGCTGCCGCCGAAGACGATCTACTGGGAACCGTATCATCCGATTGCGGGCGAACTGGCGGAGCAGTTGCAGGCAAAGGGTTATACGCTCGAAGGACAGGAGTTCAACGGCGACGTCCAGTTGATCCGCGTCGATGGCACTACGCCGTTGCCGGCGGCCGATCCACGCGGCGTGGGTGGGGGACGGGTATATCGCTAATCACGACAAAACGGGAAATAAGATGGATGCAAAGGTACTGGTGCTGCCGGGCTATCAGAACTCGGGCGAAGGTCACTGGCAGACGCTATGGGAGCAGTCGCAGCCGACGTATTCGCGCGTGCAGATGCCGGACTGGGATCACCCGGCGCGCGACACCTGGTGCCGGACGCTCGATGATGCGGTAGCGGCCGCCGACGCTCCGATCGTGTTCGCGGCCCACAGCCTCGGCTGTCTGACGGTGGCGTTCTGGGCGGCGCAGTATGCGAGTCCGGGGCAGGCGGCGAAGGTGGCCGGCGCATTGCTTGTCGCCGTGCCCGATCCGGCGGGTGATCAATTCCCGACGGACGCGAGTGGCTATGCGTCGGTACCGCTCGCGCACCTGCCGTTTCCGTCGATCGTTGTGGCGAGCACCGACGATGCCTACGGCAGCGTCCCGTTTTCACAGGCCTGTGCAAGGGCCTGGGGCAGTAGCTGGTTCGAGATCGGTGCACGCGGGCACATCAATTCCGATAGTGGCCTCGGCGACTGGGACGAAGGACAGCGCTGGCTGGCAACGCTCGCCGGGGGACGGCGCAGGAGCGCCTGAACCCCGAAGACCCGGCGCCTGGCGGTATGGGCGATATCTGAGGTCGCGGTATCGCGAGTTACGTCCATCAGGTCATCGCCCATTGCCTGTCCTGTCGCGCCGCTTTCGTGTTCGCGTCGGGCCGGGGCGCGTCAGATTACCGAGTTCGCCCGCAGCTCCGCAATCCGGGCGTCGTCCAGTCCGAGCACGCTGCGCAGAATGTCGTCGGTGTGTTCGCCCAGTGTCGGCGGATGAGTGACGGCCTGCGGCGGCGTCACACTCATGTTGACGGGATTACGCACCAGCTTGACAGTCCCGCCTGACGGATGCGGCAGATCGACCTGTAGCCCGCGTGCCACCACCTGCTCATTCTCGAACACTTCGCCAAGGTCATTGATCGGTCCGCACGGCACCCCAGCCGCTTCGAGCGCGACGATCCATTCCTGCTTGCTGCGCAGCCGGACCATGTCGGCGAGGAGCGGTACCAGTGTTTCGCGATTGCGCACGCGCGCCGGATTGGCCGAGAAGCGTTCGTCGTCGGCCAGTTCCGCGCGTCCTCCCACTTCGACAAACTTGCGGAACTGCCCGTCATTGCCGACCGCGACGATGATCCAGCTGTCGCTGGTCTGGAAGGTTTGGTAGGGGACGATGTTCGCATGCGCGTTACCCCACCGTACGGGCGGTTTGCCGCTCGCGAGGAAATTGGAGTTCATGTTCGCCAGCATGGCGACCTGCACGTCGAGCAGCGCCATGTCGATATATTGACCTTCGCCCGTACGGTCGCGGTGCGCGAGCGCCGCGAGTACGGCCACGGTGGAGTACATGCCGGTCATCAGGTCTGCAATAGCGACGCCGGCCTTTTGTGGACCACCGCCGGGCAGCGCATCGCGCTCGCCGGTGATGCTCATGAAACCGCCAATGCCCTGGATGATGAAGTCGTAACCGGCGCGCTGTGCATAAGGGCCAGTCTGCCCGAAGCCCGTCACCGAGCAGTAGACGAGGTCGGGCTTCACTACTTTCAGCGACTCGTAGTCGAGCCCATACTTCTTCAACTGGCCGACCTTGTAGTTTTCCAGCACGACGTCACTCTGTGCCGCGAGATCGCGAACGATCTGCTGACCTTCAGGCGTCGCGATATCAACCGTGACTGACCGCTTGTTGCGGTTCGCGGCGAGGTAGTACGCGGCCTCGCGAGTGTCTTCGCCGTCGGGCGTTTTGAGGTACGGCGGCCCCCAGTGGCGGGTGTCGTCGCCGATTTCGGGTCGTTCGATCTTGATGACGTCCGCGCCGAAGTCGGCAAGGGTTTGAGCGCACCAGGGACCTGCGAGTACGCGGGTGAGATCCAGCACGCGGATATGACTAAGAGCGCCCATATTGTGTCCGTGTCTCCTTGAAGCGGGGCTTTGGAGCCTGCGCGCCCGGAGGCGCGCAGGCACAGTATCGATGTCCCGAATCTTAAGCGATTCCCGGGCACCGGCCCATCCGGCCGCTCGGCATAGGACGGATCTCAGGCCGCTCAGGGCCGCCAGGGACGGATCGGCGCGGAAAACCCGGCCAAATGGCCAATGCTCGTTCCAGACGGGCTCCGGCTGCTCTGCAAGGGCGCTGATCCCGTATAATCAGCGGTTCAGAAACAATCAGTTGGCGCATCCTAGGATGCCGCCGGACACAGCCAGGACCGCCCCCAAGCACGCCATGAAAGCCGCCGAAATCCGCGAGAAATTCCTCAAGTTCTTCGAATCGAAGGGCCATACGATCGTCCGCTCGTCGAGCCTTGTGCCCGGCAACGATCCAACGCTGCTCTTCACCAATTCGGGAATGGTGCAGTTCAAAGACGTTTTCCTCGGCGCAGAATCGCGTCCGTACTCACGGGCTACTACCGCGCAGCGCAGCGTGCGCGCCGGCGGCAAGCACAACGATCTGGAAAACGTCGGCTACACGGCGCGTCACCACACGTTCTTCGAAATGCTCGGCAACTTCTCGTTTGGCGACTATTTCAAGCGCGACGCGATTCACTACGCGTGGGAACTGCTGACGGGCGTGTATCAGCTACCCAAGGACAAGCTCTGGGTCACCGTCTATCACGAGGACGATGAAGCGCACGACATCTGGGCGAAGGAAGTCGGCGTGCCGGTCGAGCGCATCATCCGCATCGGCGACAACAAGGGCGCACGTTACGCGTCGGACAATTTCTGGCAGATGGCCGACACCGGCCCTTGCGGCCCGTGCTCCGAAATCTTCTATGACCACGGTCCGGACGTGTGGGGCGGCCCGCCGGGATCGCCTGAAGAAGACGGCGACCGTTACATCGAGATCTGGAATCTGGTGTTCATGCAGTTCAACCGCGACGCGCAGGGCAACATGACGCCGCTGCCGAAGCAATGCGTCGATACCGGCATGGGCCTCGAGCGGATCGCAGCGGTGCTGCAGCATGTGCATAGCAACTACGAAATCGACCTGTTCCAGGCGCTCATCAAGGCTGCTGGCCGTGAATCCGGCGTGGCCGATCTCACGAACAACTCGCTGAAGGTGATTGCCGACCATATTCGTGCGTGCTCGTTCCTGATCGTCGACGGCGTGATCCCGGGCAACGAAGGGCGCGGCTACGTGCTGCGCCGGATCGTGCGCCGCGCGATCCGCCACGGCTACAAGCTCGGTCGCAAGGGCGCGTTCTTCCATCGTCTGGTCGCGGATCTGGTCGAACAGATGGGCGGCGCCTATCCGGAACTGAAGGACGCCGAGCAACGCGTGACCAATGTGCTGCGCCAGGAAGAGGAACGCTTCTTCGAGACGATCGAGCACGGCATGTCGATTCTCGAAGGCGCGCTGGCCGATCTCGAAGCCGCAGGTGGCAAAACCAGCGGCAAGACGCTCGACGGCGAACTCGCATTCAAGCTGCACGACACCTACGGCTTCCCGCTGGACCTCACGGCGGATGTCTGCCGCGAGCGCGGCGTGACGGTCGACGAACCGGCTTTCAACGAGGCGATGGCGCGTCAGCGTGAACAGGCGCGCGCGGCCGGCAAGTTCAAGATGGCGCAGGGCCTCGAGTACACGGGCGCCAGGACGACGTTCCACGGCTACGAAGAGATCGTCTTCGATGACGCGAAGATTGTCGCGCTGTATGTCGACGGAGCGTCGGTGAATGAGGTGGCGAAGGGCCAGCAGGCAGTCGTCGTGCTGGATCACACGCCGTTCTACGCGGAGTCGGGTGGTCAGGTCGGCGATCAGGGGCTGCTCGGCAACGCGAGCGTGCGTTTCGCCGTCGCCGATACGCTGAAGGTGCAGGCCGATGTGGTTGGCCACCATGGCACGCTGGAGCAGGGCACGCTGAAGGTCGGCGACGTCGTTAAGGCGGAGATCGACGCGGTGCGCCGTGCCCGCACGGCCCGCAACCACTCGGCGACCCACCTGATGCACAAGGCGTTGCGCGACGTGCTGGGCTCGCACGTGCAGCAGAAGGGCTCGCTCGTCGACGCGGACAAAACCCGCTTCGACTTTGCGCACAACTCACCGGTGACGGACGAGCAGATCCGTCGCGTCGAAGAAATCGTCAACGCCGAAGTGCTGGCAAACGCGCCGGGAATCGTGCGCGTCATGCCGTTCGACGAAGCAGTGAAGGGCGGCGCGATGGCGCTCTTCGGCGAGAAGTATGGCGACGAAGTGCGCGTCCTCGACCTCGGTTTCTCGCGCGAGCTGTGCGGCGGTACGCACGTGCATCGCACGGGTGATATCGGTTTGTTCAAGATTGTGATGGAAGGCGGTGTGGCGGCGGGGATCCGCCGTGTGGAAGCCATCACGGGTGACAACGCCGTGCGCTACGTGCAGGAACTCGACATGCGCATCAATGCGGCCGCGGCGGCACTGAAGGCGCAACCGTCGGAGCTGACGCAGCGGATCGTGCAGGTTCAGGATCAGGTGAAGTCGCTGGAGAAGGAACTTGGCGCACTCAAGTCGAAGCTCGCTTCGAGTCAGGGCAATGAGCTTGCCGGTCAGGCGATCGAAGTGTCGGGCGTCCATGTGTTGGCAGCAACCCTCGAAGGGGCGGACGTCAAGACGTTGCGTGAAACCGTCGACAAGCTGAAGGACAAGCTGAAGAGCGCGGCGATCGTACTGGCGTCGGTCGAAGGCGGCAAGGTCAGCCTGATCGCTGGTGTGACGCCGGAGGCCAGCAAGAAGGTGAAGGCGGGCGAACTGGTGAACTTCGTCGCGCAGCAGGTTGGCGGCAAGGGAGGCGGTCGTCCGGATATGGCGCAGGCCGGCGGCACGGAACCGGCGAATCTGCAGGCGGCGCTCGCCGGCGTAAAGGGCTGGATCGAAGCACAGCTGTAAGCTCCCGGCATCTGCCGCGGCGTCCGATCCGACGCGCAAAGCGAGCCACCGAACAAACGGCGGCCATCGAAAGCAAAAAGCCGCGAGCCGAAAATCTCGCGGCTTTTTGCGTTTCAGGCGGGCTGCATCGTCGTTTCACCACCCTGTGCCGGGGCGGTTCCGGCCATATTGCTCGCCGCGAGCAATTCCTCCCGCAGTGCATTCAACGCCGACGAAAAGTGCCCGCGGCGCCAGATCAGCAGCGTATCGATCGTGCCGAGTTCGCCGAGCGAGTGAACCGCAATATCGTCCACGTTTTGCTGCAGATCCAGCACCGAGCGCGGCGCCACCGCAACGCCCGCACCGGCTGCCACGCAGGCGACGATAGCGTGGTACGAACCGAGTTCGAGCACCCGTGCCGGCCGGATGCCGTGCTCCAGATACCACTTCTCGATGTAGCTTCGATAGGCGCAGCCGCGCTCGAATGCAATGAGCGTCGATAGCGCGACGTCGCGGGCCTGATGGATCGGCCGGTGGCCGCGTGGCGTGAGCATCACGAGTTCTTCGCGGAATACCGGGACGGATTCGAAGACATCGGTCAGCGTGTCCGGATCGAGTGGCATCGCGATTAAGGCGGCGTCGACCTCGAATTCGCGCACGCGCTCGACCAGGCGTCCGGTTGTGCCGGTTTCCAGTTCCAGCGCGACGTCGGGCCAACGCTGGTGATATTGCGCGAGCAGGCCCGGCAGGCGGCTTGCGGCGACGCTTTCCATCGTGCCGAGCCGCAGCCGTCCGCTCGGACGGTTTTCGCGTACCGCATGACGCGCCTCGTCAGCGAGCGCAAGCAGCCGTTCGGCGTACGGCAGCAAGGTCTCGCCGGCGGGCGTCAGTACAAGCCGGCGCCCGTCGCGGATGAAGAGGTCGGTGCCGAGCTGTTCCTCGAGCTGCTTGATACGCGTCGTGACATTCGACTGGACCCGGTTCAGCTTCGCTGCGGCGCGCGTGACGCCGTTCTCGCGCACGACCGCACGAAAAATGGTCAAAGCGGCCAGATCCATGATTCTCTCCAGGTGATCGTATCAATCGTGATAATTCATTTTTAGAGATTGAAACGTCAAGCTAGTATGAAGCCAACGGATGGTGATTGCGTTGCCGTCCTCCAAACGTCCGCCTACGCTCATGACCGATCTCGTTTCCCGTGCGCTTGCACCCGCCGCTGGACCTCACGAAGCCCGTCAGGCCGCGCTGGCCTGCATGGTGACCCTGGCTGTGGCGCTCGGTGTCGGGCGCTTCGCGTTCACCCCGTTGTTGCCGTTGATGCTGCACGGTGGTTTTCTGGATATCCGGCAGGGCGGGTGGCTCGCCTCGTCGAACTACGCGGGCTACTTTGTCGGCGCCGTCGCTTGCGCTGCATTGCGCGTCGACCCGGCGCGGATGGTTCGGGCGGGACTGGCCGTCACTGTCGTGCTGACGCTCGCCATGGGCTTCACGCATTCATTCTGGCTCTGGGCGATCATTCGCTTTGTCGGCGGTGCGGTCAGCGCGTGGACGTTCGTTTTCGCCTCGCAATGGGGGCTGCGCAGGCTCGCCGAGCTTGGAGCCAACGCGTGGAGCGGGGTGATCTACACCGGGCCGGGCCTGGGAATCGTCGGAACGGGGCTGCTGGTGAGCGCAGCGGGCGGCTTCGGCGCGACTGCAGGCTGGATCGGCTTCGGTCTCATTTCAGCGGTTCTGACGGTGCTCGTCTGGGGCGCATTCAGGGCGACTCCGTTGCGTCAGGCGAAGGTCGCGGCCACGCCTCGTCCCGCGACCGGCCACCGGGGACCTCACACCGGGGCAAGCGGGCAGTTGCACGCCGACTCCACGGGTCGAGCGTCGGCCGCACAGCCTGTCCGGTCCAACGAGCCCGCTAACTCGGCCCAACGCGCCGCTGAGGTGCCCCACCGGAGACGCATCCACCGCGCCGACGCCTTCTGGCTCGTCGTGCTTTACGGCGTGCCAGGCTTCGGCTACATCATCACGGCGACCTTCCTGCCCGTCATCGCTCGCGCTGCACTGCCTGGTTCCGCGTGGCCCGACCTGTTCTGGCCGATGTTTGGCGCAGCGCTGATCGTCGGGGCGCTGCTCGGCGCGCGCCTGCCGTTGCACTGGGACAACCGCACGCTGCTCGCCGGCTGCTACGTGCTGCAGGCGGCCGGAATCGCTTCGGGCATCATCTGGCCGACGGCGGGCGGCTTTGCGATTGGCAGCATCCTGATTGGTCTGCCGTTTACGGCGATCACGCTGTTTGCCATGCGCGAAGCGCGTCGTCTGCATGGCGAACATGCTGCCGGACTGATGGGATATGCGACCGCGGCCTATGGCATCGGCCAGATCGCCGGCCCGCTCGTGGCCGCCCCGATCGCGGCGCACACCGGATCGTTCTCGCCCGCGCTGTGGCTGGCAGTGGGGGCGTTGATGCTGGGCGCGCTGGGGCTGGTCGCCGTGACGTATGTGCGCGAAGCGCGAACCGGACAATAACGGGATGGCGCACTAGAATGTCGGCTTTCCCGCCACTTTCGCGCGCCGTTGCACGGCGCGCCGCCAGCCATGCAACATTTCGCATCGGACAATTACGCCGGCATCTGCCCCGAGGCGCTCGGCGCGCTCGTCGAAGCTAACGGCAGCGGTCGCGAACCCGCCTATGGCGACGACTCCTGGACGCAGCGCGTTTGCGACCGTCTGCGCGACCTGTTCCAGACCGATTGCGAGGTGTTCTTCGTCTTCAACGGGACGGCCGCGAATTCGCTCGCGCTGGCCTCGCTGTGCCAGTCGTATCACTCGGTAATCTGCCATGAACTCGCCCACATCGAAACGGACGAATGCGGCGGCCCGGAATTCTTCTCGAACGGCTCGAAGTTGCTGACCGCGTCCGGCGTGCACGGCAAGCTGACGCCGGACGCGATCGAAGCCGTCGTCACGCGCCGCGCCGATATCCATTACCCGAAGCCCAAAGTCGTCACGCTTACCCAGTCGACGGAAGTCGGCAGCGTCTACAGCGTCGAGGAAGTGCGGGCGATTGCGGCGATTGCGAAGCGCCGTCAACTGAAGCTCCACATGGACGGCGCGCGGTTCGCCAACGCCGTCGCGGCGCTCGACGTGCATCCTTCCGAGATCACGTGGCGCGCGGGAGTCGACGTGCTGTGTTTCGGCGGCACGAAGAATGGCTTGCCGGTGGGCGAGGCGGTGGTGTTTTTCGATCGCGCGCTCGCCGACGATTTCGCTTACCGCCTCAAAAAGGCCGGTCAGCTCGCGTCGAAGATGCGCTTCATCTCCGCGCCGTGGCTGGGTCTGCTCGACAATGACGTATGGCTGCGCAACGCGCGGCACGCGAACGCCGTGGCGCAACTGATGAAAACGCGTCTCGAAGCGATCCCCGGCGTCAGCATCATGTTCCCCGTCGAATCCAACGCGGTGTTTGCGCAATTGCCCGCCCACGCGGCAAAGGCGATGCGCGCGAAGGGGTGGAAGTTCTACGAATTCATCGGCGCGGGTGGCTGCCGGCTGATGTGCGCGTGGGACACGCAACCCGAGACCGTCGAGCGCTTCGCCGCCGAAGTCCGCGAACTCTGCACGGCCTGAGGGCCGGCTGGGCGCGTCCTCACTACTCACCATTCCGATTGAGCATGTCCGACTATCAATTCTGTCCGCGTTGCGCGACGCCGCTCGTCGAACGCAGCGATCCCGAGCACGAGGGCGCGCGTGTGCGCCAGGCCTGTCCCGACAAAGCGTGTGGCTATGTGCACTGGAACAATCCGTTGCCCGTTGTCGCGGCGATCGTCGAGTACGAAGGGAAAATCCTGCTTGCGCGCAACGCGGCCTGGCCTGAGGGGATGTTCGCGCTGATTACCGGCTTCCTCGAGAACGGCGAGACACCGGAGCAAGGCATCGCGCGCGAGGTGCACGAAGAAACTTCGCTGCATGCCGAGACGGTCGAGCTGATCGGCGTCTACGAGTTCATCCGCAAGAACGAACTGATCATCGCGTATCACGTCAAGGCGCACGGAACGATTTCGTTGTCACCGGAACTCCTCGAATACCGGCTTGTCGAGCCGGCGAAGCTGCGTCCGTGGCGGGCAGGCACCGGGCAGGCGCTTGGCGAATGGATGCGCCGGCGCGGCCTGCCGTTCGAGTTCGTCGAGCGGCCGGGGCAGTGAGCGGCGGCAGCGCATTGCCAGATGACCAGCCAGACGGCCGATAGCGGGCAACGGAAAACAGTTGTTACAGTGACCGTAGTCCGCCTTTCATCACCGAAGAAAAATCGATGAACAAACCGATCGCAACGCCGCGCACCACCTATCGGTACTTCCTGCCGATCACCACGCGCTGGATGGATAACGACGTCTACGGCCACGTCAACAACACCGTCTACTACAGCTACTTCGACACCGTGGTCAACGAATACCTGATCCGCACGGGCGTGCTCGATTTCGAGCACGGCGCGACGATCGGGCTCGTCGTCGAAACGCACTGCAATTACTTCGCGCCGTTCGTCTTTCCGGAGCGGGTGGATGCGGGCCTGCGTGTGGCACGCCTCGGCTCGACGAGCGTGCGTTACGAAGTCGGTCTCTTCAAGGAAGGCGAAGCGCAGGCGGCGGCGCAAGGGCATTTCGTGCACGTGTACGTCGACCGGATCACGCGCCGTCCGGTCGCGCTGCCTGATGCGTTGCAGGCGGCGCTTGCGCCGCTCGTCGTCGGCGGGCAATAGCGCGTGCAGTCGTTCGTCATCAACCTGCTGAACGGGGTGAGCTATGGCTTGCTGCTGTTCATGCTGTCGGCGGGTTTGACGCTGATTTTCAGCATGCTCGGTGTGCTTAATTTCGCGCATGCGAGTTTCTACATGCTCGGCGCGTACGTCGGCTTTTCGGTCGCGGCGCGTGCGGGCTTCTGGAGCGCGCTCGTCGTAGCGCCGCTTGTCGTCGGGCTGAGCGGCGCGGCGATGGAGCGCTGGTTGCTGCGGCGCGTGCGGCCACACGGCCATCTCGCGGAACTGCTGTCGACGTTTGGCGCCGCTTATCTGATCGGTGAAGCGGTCAAGCTCGTCTGGGGGCTTCCGGCGCTGGCGGCGCACGTGCCGCCAGCGCTCGACGGGCCGCTCTTCACGGTCTATGGCGCTGCGTTCTCGCGCTATCGGGCGTTCGCGATGGCGATATCGATCGCAATGCTGGCGGCGCTCTACGCGCTGTTGCGTACTTCGAAAACCGGCTTGATTATCCGTGCTGCGCTGACCCATGCGAGTGCGGTCGAAGCGCTTGGCCACAACGTGCCGCGCGTCTTCACGCAGGTCTTTGCTGCTGGCACGGCGCTCGCGGCGCTCGCCGGCGTAATCGGCGCGCCGCTATTTGTGATCGAACCCGCGATGGCGGAATCTGTCGGGTCGATCGTGTTTGTCGTGGTCGTGATCGGCGGGCTGGGCTCGCTCGGCGGCGCGCTTGTCGCCTCGCTCGTCGTCGGGTGCGTACAGACGCTGGCGGTCGCGAGCGACGCGTCGCTCGGCGCGCTCGCCGTACGGATCGGTCAGCCATTGCCGCCTGAATGGGCAGCGTTGAGCGTCGCGCAAGTCGCGCCGCTCGTGCCGTATCTGCTGCTGGTGGCGATGCTCGCGCTGCGGCCGCACGGACTCTTCGGACAACGCGAAGACGATGCGTAAGGCTCGCGACGTGCATCGGCCGCGCGCATGCCGCGACCCCGAGACCGGATCGCGGCGCGGTGTGCCTTGCTGGCGCGCCGCTGTGCCATGGCTCGTCCTCATCGCGCTCTTTGCCGTACCGCCGTTCCTGTCGTCGCAAAGCTGGCTGCTCGCTTACCTCGCGCAGACTGCGACGATGATCGTGTTCGCGCTGTCGTACAACCTGCTGCTTGGCGAGACGGGCCTGCTTTCATTCGGGCACGCCGCGTATGCGGGACTGGGTGCGCTCGTCGCGGCACATGTGTTCAATCGTTACGCCATCGCGTTGCCGTGGCTGCCGCTCGCGGGAGGTGTCGGTGGAGCGCTGGCGGGTGGAATATCCGGCGCGGTGGCAACACGACGCGCCGGCACAGCGTTCGCGATGATCACGCTGGGTATCGGCGAACTCGTCGCCGCGGCAGCATGGACGCTGCCGGACTGGTTCGGCGGCGAGGCGGGCGTACCGATCGATCGCGCGAGCGGTCCGATGTGGGGCAGTTGGACGTTTGGCCCCGCGCGCGAGGCCTATACGGTGATTGCCATCTGGTGCCTGCTCGCGAGCGCCGCGATGTGGGCGTTGTCGCGCACGCCTTTCGTCCGTCTTGCCAACGCCGTGCGGGACAACCCCGCGCGTGCGGCGGCCATCGGCTGCAACCCGCGGCGGATCCGTTGGGCGATGTTCGTGTTGTCGTCGTTCTTTGCGGGCGTCGCGGGTACGCTCGGGCTCGTGAATGTCGAACTGGTCTCGACGGAAAGCGTCGGCATGCTGCGCTCCGGCGCCGCGTTGCTGGCGACGGTGATCGGCGGGACCGGCGCGTTTTTCGGGCCGGTTATCGGGGCGGTGGCGCTGGTGTTCTTCAGCGTCGGGCTGGCGAGCATCACACAGGCGTGGCTCTTTTATCTTGGCCTCTTCTTTATCGTGGTCGTTGCCTGTTCGCCAGATGGCCTTGCCGGCTTCTTGGCGCGTGCCGCAACGACGCTGTCGCGGTTCGGCTGGCGTGCGTGGTCGCGCCTGTATCTCCTGAATGCCTGGGCGGTGTCGTGCTGGACGATGGCCCTTGTGCTCGCTGTTCAGTGGGCATACGCGACACAGGCGTCGGACGACGTGGCGCGCAACCCGGTTCGGCTCGGCCATGCTCCGATCGGCTCAATGACATCCGCGACGGCTCTGCTGGCGACGATCTGTGCGCTGATTGCGCTCGGCTGGTTCGCGCGACGTTACGCACGGCAGATGCAGATGCAACTCGAGCGTGGTACCGAAGACGCGGGAGAGGCGCGATGACCGCCGCCCTCGCGCTGCACGGCATCGAGAAACGCTTCGGCGCGACGCAGATTCTGCGTGGCGTCGATCTGACCATCGAGGCAGGCGAACGTCATGCATTGATCGGCCCCAATGGCGCGGGCAAATCGACGTTGTTCAATCTGATCTCAGGCATGGGACGCGCGAGTGCGGGCCGCGTTGAACTGAACGGCATCGACATCAGCCGCTTCGCACCGGCTGCGATCAGCCGTCTCGGGCTCGCGCGCAGTTTTCAGACGACCAGTGTCTTCGGCCGTCTCACCGTGTTCGACAACCTGCGCTGTGCGGTTCTCGCAGCGAATCGGGACGACATGCGCTGGTGGCATCGCTGGACCGGCTCGCGGGCGGTAGAGGCACGCGCAGCACAGGTTCTCGACGCGGTCGGCCTGTCGCCGAGGCGGCATGAGCGGGCAGGCACGCTGAGTTACGCGGAGCAGCGTGCGCTCGATCTCGGCCTGGCGCTCGCTGGCGGCGCGCACACGCTATTGCTTGACGAGCCGACGGCCGGCATGAACCGGGCAGAAGCCGCGCGCGCGATCGACCTGATCCGCGAGACCACCGAGGGCCGCACGCTCCTGATGATCGAGCACGACATGGACGCCGTCTTCAGCCTCGCCGATCGCGTTTCCGTGCTCGTGCAGGGTCGGGTGATCGCGACCGGCACGCCGTCGGCGATCCGTGCGGACGAGCGCGTGCGCGCAGCCTACCTCGGCGAGGGCCTGGCCCGATGAGCGCGCTGCTCGAAATCGGCGGATTGCGTGCATGGCATGGCGCGAGCCAGGCGTTGTTCGGCGTCGACCTGCGGATCGACGCGGGCGAGATCGTCGCGCTTACGGGACGCAATGGCTCGGGCCGTTCGACGCTCGCGCGAGCCGTCATGGGTCTGGTGCATGCCGAAGGCCGGATGCGGTTCGCCGGCCGGTCACTGTCCGGTTTGCGCACATTCGAGATCGCGCGGCTCGGCATCGGCTACGTGCCAGAGCATCGCGATGTATTCCCGACGCTGACCGTGCATGAAAACCTGCAGCTTGGCATCGCGCCGCACCATCGCGGACGTGCTCCGCGCTTCACGTTCGACGATGCCTACGCGCTCTTTCCCGCGCTTCGTGAACGTCGGGCCACCCGCGCCGGGGCACTCTCCGGCGGCGAGCAGCAGATGTTGTCGCTCGCCCGCGCGCTGACTGGCGACCCGGAACTGCTGATCGTCGACGAACCCGCCGAAGGACTCGCCGGGCAGGTCGCGGCGCAGGTCGCAGCGTGTCTGCGCATGTTGCATGAACGCGGCGTCGCGGTTCTGTTGATCGAGCAGCGGCTTGCGATTGCACACGACATCGCGAGCCGGATCGCAGTCATGGGGCACGGCGAGATCGTGTTCGACGGTTCCCTCGGCGCGTTCCTGCAGCGCGACGATGTGGTGCGGGAGTGGCTGGGCGTCGGCTGATTCTGCGGCACGTGAAGGACCCGGCGATAGAGACCGCGTAGTGGCGCGTCAGCTGCGTGAGTCCCTTTCAATGATCCACTCATGCGCGGGATCGTTTCTGAAATGCCACGTTCTCTGTTTACCCGCCATGACATTCAGATAGTACGAGTCGTATCCATACGGCACCACGACCGGATGATAGCCACGCGGCACCATCACGATGTCATGGTCCTCGACGGCCATCGATTCGTCGATATCGCGCGAGTCGGTATAGACCCGCTGGAAAGCGAAACCCTGCGGCGGATTGAGCCGATGGTAGTACGTCTCTTCCAGTGAGCTTTCCTGCGGTACGTTGTCGGTGTCGTGCTTGTGCGGCGGGTAGCTCGAAGCGTGTCCGCCGGGCGTACGGACTTCCACGACGAGCAGCGACTCCGCCAGTTCGGTCTGCGGAAGAATATCGCAGACGTAGCGCGTATTGAGCCCCTTGCCACGGGTCGAGCGCTTCATCTGCGAAGGTTCGATCAGGCGGGCCGGATGCACGCCGGTTGCCGGCGCGCTGGCGACGCCTACTTCGGCGCGTCGCACGGCACGCACCGTTGCACGCACGCCCGGCGGCAGATAAACCGCAAACGGGGCGGCGTCTTCGAAGACGCTGTCGCGCGAACCGAGGCTGCTCCATTTCGTGTCGGCGGTCTCGACATCCACCGCACCCGAAAGCACCACGATGCACGATTCGCGCTTTGCGTCATGCACATAGACGAGTTCGTCGGGTTCCATGCGGTAAGCCGCGAAGCCCACGTACCGCCAGGCCGCGGATTCGGGCGTCACGCGCGCGATTGTCTGGCCTTCGCGCTGTGCCTTGACGAGCAGACTCATGCTGCCTCCCTGGATAAATCGAGCGGCGCATCGACGAGCGAGCGCAACATGTGATAACCCTTCTGGGCATACGCGTACGAAGGCGCGATCACCGGATCCTGTTCCGCCTCGACGACCAGCCAGCCGCGATAGCCGTGCTTTTTCAGGCGCTGGATGATGGAGGCGAAATCGACCGTGCCATCGCCCGGCACGCTGAAGGCGCCGTTGATCACCGCGTCCAGAAAGCTCCAGTTGCGGTTGCGCGCGACCTTGATGACGGCGGGCCGCACGTCCTTGCAGTGCACGTGGCAGACGCGCGCGATGTGCCGGTCCAGCACCGCAACGGGGTCGCCGCCTGCGAACGTGATATGTCCGGCGTCGAAGAGTAGTCCGACCGGATCGCTCGTGAGCGACATCAGGCGATCGACGTCGGCGGGCGTTTCGACGTACGCGCCCATATGGTGGTGATACGCGAGCCGCACACCGCGGCTTAGCGTATAACGCGCGAATTCATCGACGCGCTTCGCATACGTTTCCCATTGCGCGTCGGAAAAGAAGCGCGGTCGCTGGTAGAGCGGCTGCGGCGCGCCCTGGATCGAATCGGCGACTTCGCCGTAGACCATGACCGTTGCGCCGTTCTGTGCGAGCAGATCGAGATGCGGGCCGACCGACGCGATTTCCTCTTCGACGCTGCGTCGCGCGAGCCGTCCCGAATACCATCCGGATACCAGTGCGAGATCGTATTGCGCGAGCAGCGTCTTCAACGCCTGTGGCTCTCGCGGAAACTTGTTGCCAAGCTCGAACCCCTCGTAGCCGATCTCGCGACCTTCGGTCAGCGCGACTTCAAGTGGCGTTTCTCCGCCCAGCGAGGGCAGGTCGTCATTCATCCACGAAAGCGGGTTGATGCCGATGCGTACTTCGAACTGAGTCATGCGGATGTCCTCAATCGTTGGCTGTGTCGTCGGGCGTCCTGCTGCCGGACGCGGTAGTTCCGCCTGCGGTATGGTCGCGCGCGGCGATCTGCGCTTCGTATTTCGCGCGGGCGTCACGAACGGCGGGGCGTGTCGAAACCTCCGGCACGGCAACTTCCCACCACCAGCCGCCGTCGTCGGTCGTGCGGGCGGCGTCGGTGTCGATGCTGATCATGTAGGTGCGCTCGGCGGCGCGCGCGCGTTGCAGCGCGGCCTCGAGCTCGCTCACGTTCGCGACGTGTTCCGCCTGCGCGCCGAGTGAACGCGCATGCGCGGCAAAGTCGACCGCGGGTGCGCCGAGCGGGCCCTGCGCGCAGTCGTCGAACATATTGTTGAACGGTGCGCCGCCGCAGGCCTGCTGCAAACGGTTGATGCAGCCATAACCGCGGTTGTCGAGCACGACGATGATCAGCTTCGCGCCCAGCATCACCGAAGTCGCGATCTCGCTGTTCATCATCAGATAGCTGCCGTCGCCGACCATGACGATGACTTCACGCTCAGGCCACGCAAGTTTCGCGCCGAGCCCGCCGGCGATCTCGTAACCCATGCACGAATAGCCGTACTCGACGTGATAGCCGCCAGGACGGCCCGTGCGCCACAACTTGTGCAGTTCGGCTGGCAGCGTGCCGGCCGCGCAGACGACGATGTCGTCGGTGGTCGAGCGCTCGCTCGAGCGCTGGACGGCGCCGATGACGTCGGCGTCGTATGGCAGCACGCCTTCGCGTTGCGGTGCATGGGTGAGCTTGCCGAGCGTGTCGCGCCATTCCGACGCGAGGGCTTGCGCGCGTGCGGCCCACGACGCGTCGGCGCGCCAGCCTTCGAGGCGCCCGGACAGCATGTCGAGCGTCAGACGGGCATCCGCCTGCACGACAATTCCGCGATGCTTGAGGCCGTCGAACGCGTTCGCGTTGATGCCGATCACGTCGGCCTGCGTGAAGAGTGTGTTGGAACCCGTCGTGAAGTCCTGCAGACGCGTGCCGACGGCGAGCACACAGTCGGCGTCATGGGCGAGCGCGTTTGCCGCAGGCGAACCGGTCACGCCGAGCGCGCCCGCGTTCAGCGGGTCGTCCCATGCCAGCGAGCCTTTGCCGGCCTGCGTCTCGGCGACGGGAATGCCATAGGCCGCTGCGAACGACCGCAGCGCATCGGTTGCGCGGCCGTACAGCACGCCGCCGCCGGCGACGATCATCGGTTGCTTCGCGCGGCGCAGCCGTTCAAGCGCGGCACCGACTTCATGTTCGACCGGCGCGGGCGAGTGGAACGTCACCACGCGCGGGGCAAAGAAGTCCGCCGGATAATCCCACGCCGTAGCCTGCACGTCCTGCGGCAAGGCGAGTGTGACCGGGCCGCATAGCGCCGCATCGGTCAGCACACGCAGCGCGCGTGGCAATGCGCTCAGCAGTTGCGCCGGATGCACGATGCGGTCGAAATAGCGCGACACGGGCTTGAATGCATCGTTTGCGGAGATGCCGCCGTCATGAAAATCCTCGACCTGCTGAAGCACGGGATCCGGCGCGCGCGACACGAAGATGTCGCCCGGCAGCAGCAGGACCGGCAGACGGTTCACGTGCGCAAGCGCTGCTGCGGTGACAAGGTTCGTCGCGCCCGGGCCGATCGAGGTGGTCACCGCCATCATCCGTCGACGGAAATGCGCTTTCGCGTAGGCAATCGCACTGTGCGCCATCGCCTGCTCGTTATGGGCACGCAGCGTCGGCAGTTCGTGACGGTGCTGATACAGCGCTTCCCCGAGACCGGCGACGTTGCCGTGTCCAAAGATCGCAAACACGCCGCCGAACAACGGTTCGGTCCCGCTGCCGTCTTCCGTGACGACGCGCTGGGCAGCGAGATAGCGGACGAGCGCCTGCGCGGCCGTCAGGCGCACGGTGCCGCCGGCCTGGATCGGCGTCGCTTCGGCTGCCGGCGCGCTATCGTGATGCAACACGCGTTGGTTCATGCCGCCTGCTCCTGATGGACATTGTGCGAGTGGCCGACCGGCTCCGCCGGCTGGCCGCGCGCTGCGCGCCACGACGCGATCAGCGTCTCGAACGTGCGTCGAACGCGCGCGATGAGTTCATCGTCGCCGATTTCGCCTGCGAGCCACGCATAGCTCGGCTCGTGGAAGATGGTCCGGCCGACGGTAAAGCCCCGGCACGTCGCCGATGCGGCCGCCGCACGGAACCCGTCACTCAGCTGTTCGACGGCCGCCGACAAACCCAGCAGCACCACACCGCGACAGTAGGGATCGCGCTCGGCGATCAGCGCATCGATCGCCTGCCACTGGCTCGCTTCCATGGGTTCGAGCTTCCACCACTCCGGATAGATGCCGATGTTGTACAGGCGCTTTAGCGCGCGGTACACGGTATCCGGGGCGGCGGGCAGATGCTTCGGAGGAATCACTTCGAGCAGCAGCTCGTGGCCGCTTGCCTGTGTCGCGTCGTACAGCGCGCGCAATTGCGCTTCCTGTTCCAGCCGCTGTTCGATCGGCTCATCAGGATGAAACTGCACGAGGCACTTGGCCACATGTTCGCGCGGCCAGCTGGTCAGCGTCGTACCGATCGAGCGGCCGTGATCGAAGACGAGCGGCACCGAGCCTGGCAATTCGACCGGGCGGCCGATCCACCAGCCGCGTCCCGTCGCTGCGTTCAGTGCGTCCTGTCCGTAGCGGTCGTCGATCAGCACGCCGATACGGCCTTGCAACCCGAGCGCCGCTTCGGTTTGCGACACGGCTTCGACGAACAGCCGCTTGAGATGCGCGATACGCGATTCGTCAGCGCCCGTTTGCTGGGCGAGATCGAAGAACTGGTTGCGATGATCGAACGCAAAGCCGAGCACTTCGTTCCGGCGCGTGCGCGCAGGCGTCACGCGATGCAGGCGCGCGAGCGTCGCGTCGCGATACGGACGGCGCATGCGTTGCGGGTCCGCCTTTGCTTCGCGCAGGAAGTAGTCGAGTTCGGTGGGCGTGGGCATCGCCGGCGCACAGCCGTGGCGCGACACCACCAGCGCGCCGCTCGCGTTCGCGGCGCGCGCACAGGCTTCGAGCGGCTCATCGCGCAGCCAGCCGGAGAGAAAGCCCGAGGCGAACGCATCGCCCGCACCCAGCACGTTCAGCACTTCGACTTCGACGCCGCCCTGGATCGGCAGATCATCGAGCGAGGCGGGCACCTTGCCGTCGATGATCTGACAGCCCAGCGGCCCGCGCTTGACGACGAGTGTCGCTGGCGTCACGGCGCGCACTGCGGCGAGCGCATCGACCAGTTCGGTCTTGCCGCCCGCAATGCGGAATTCTTCTTCGGTGCCGATGATCAGGTCGAAGAGCGGCAGGATGCGCTGCAAATGCGCGGTGACGCCTTCGCTGGCGACGAAGCGCGTCTCGCCGTCCGCCTTGCCTGTCAGGCCCCACAGCACCGGACGGTAGTCGATATCGAGGACCGTGCGAACCTGGTTGCGCCGCGCGTAGTCGAGGGCGCGAAGGCTCGTGCGGTTCACCTGTTCGGTCGAGAAGTGCGTACCGGTGATCAGCAGCGCCCTGGACGACGCGATGAACTGCTCATCGAAATCGGCTTCATCGACGGCCATGTCGGCGCAGTTCTCTCGATAGAAGACGAGCGGAAACGTGTCGCGGTCCTTGAGGCCGAGCAGCACGAGCGCGGTCAGGCGGTCCTGATCGATGCGCACATGGCTGATGTCGCAGCCTTCACTGGCGAGCGTTTCCGTGAGAAAGCGCCCCATATGGTCATTGCCGACGCGCGTGAGCATGGCGGCTTCGAGCCCGAGCCGGGCACAGCCGAACGCGATATTCGCCGAAGACCCGCCCAGATACTTCGCGAAGGTGGAGACATCTTCGAGGCGCGAGCCGACCTGCTGCGCATAGAGGTCAGCGCCGAGCCGGCCGAGGCAGATGACATCGCGGCTACGGCCGGACGCGAACCGGCTCGCGGTCGACAGACCGCTTGCTGCCGGGGCAACGGGATTGCTGGAGATAGCCATGGAATTTCCTGATTGTCGAAGCACCAGATGCACGCGCTGACGATTGCTCAGATCGTCGCGCCTTCGAGTTCGCCCATCATCTTCTGCATCTCGGCGCCGCCAGCCATCATGTCGAGCACCTCATCCTTCGTGATGGTGTCCTTCGTGAAGGTGCCGAGCGATTTACCGCGATTGAGCAGCGTGAACGAATCCCCGATCGGATAGGCGTGGTGCACGTTGTGCGTGATGAAAATCACCGAGATGCCTTTCGCGCGCGCCTTGTGGATCAGCCTCAGCACATTGAAGCTCTGCTTGACGCCGAGCGCCGCGGTCGGTTCGTCAAGGATCAGCACGCGTGCGCCGAAGTGAATCGCCCGCGCGATCGCGAGGCATTGCTTTTCACCGCCGGACATCGTGCCGATCGGCTGATGCGGGTCGCGCACGTTGATGCCCATTTCCGCGAGCTTTTCGCGTGAGGCGGTTGCGCAATGGTCGAGGTCCATCACGTTGATCAAGCCGAACAGCTTCTTCTGCGGCTCGCGTCCCATGAAGAAGTTGCGCGCCACCGAGAGCAGCGGCACCAGCGCCAGATCCTGATAGACGGTCGCGATGCCGAGATCGAGCGCGTCTTTCGGCGACGTGAAGTGGACCGGTTTGCCGTCCACGCGGTAGACGCCTTTGCTCGGCGTATATACGCCCGCGAGCGTCTTGATCAGCGTCGACTTGCCCGCGCCGTTGTCGCCCAGAAGGCAATGCACTTCGCCGCGTTTCAGTTTGATCGTGACGTCGTTCAGCGCAATGATGTTGCCGAAATAGCGGCTGACGTTTTCAAGCGCCAGGATGTAGCCCTCGCCGGCTTCCTGCTGCGCCTGTGACTGTGACTGTTGCTGCTGCGACTGTTGCTGTTGCATGGCGGTCATCATCAACTCCTTGTCTAGCGGGACGCCGCCACGCGGCTGCGCACGTAGTGGTTAAAGAGCACGGCGAAGAGCAGCATCACGCCAAGGAACACGCGGAACCAGTCGGAATCGATATTCGTGTAGGTGATGCCGATCTGCACGACGCCGAAGATCAGTGCGCCAAAGCTGGCGCCGACCACCGAGCCGTAGCCGCCCGTCAGCAGTGTGCCGCCGATCACCGCGGCGATGATCGCTTCGAATTCGGCCTGCAGACCGCGGTCGGCGGCCGCCGAACCGATGTCGCACACCTGCAGCACGGAATACAGGCACGCGCAGAACGCGGTCAGCACGAAGAGCGAAATCTTGACGCGCCGCACCGGCACACCGACGTTCTTGGCAGCGTTGGCGTCGCCGCCTACCGCGAAGATCCAGTTGCCAAAGCGCGTTCTCGCCAGCACGAAAGCGCAGACGACGGCAAGCGCAAGCCACCACAGCAGCACTTTCGGAATGCCTGGAACGAGCGGCACGCCGGTGTCCAGCATCTTCACGAGACCGATATGGCCGAGCCACAGGAAGAAGCCCTTGAACGCCACACCCTGGAAAAACGTGTGCGCGAACCAGTCCTGCCTTGCGACGTCGCCGACACCCGAAATGATCGTGCGATCGGCGAACATGACCGACAGCGCCAGCGTCAGTCCGCGCAGAATGAACAGGAAGGCGAGCGTCACGATGAACGACGGCAGGCGCGTGCGCATCACCAGATAGCCGTTGAGCGCGCCGAGCAGCATCGAACCGACGAATGCGAACAGGATGGCGAGTGCGATCGGCCAATGGAAATACATCGTCGGCAGCGCGACCATCATTCCGGAGAAGCCGATCATCGAACCGATAGACAGATCGAATTCACCGGCAATCATCAGCAGACATGCGCCAACCGAGATCAGACCCAGATAGGCGGCGACCTGCGACCAGTTCATCACGCCATCGAGGTTGAACATCCCCGAGTTGCCGGCCGACAGGCCGAACACCAGGAACACCATCACCGTGCCAGCCAGCGCAGCAAATTCAGGCCGGTTCAGCAGATGCCGGAACCACGATTCCTTGCGAACCCGTTCATCGGATGCTCCGGCAGGCGCCGCGGAAGCCGCGTTCGCATTCGCCGGATCCTGCGGGTCGGTCGGGGGATGCTTGCGGGGATTGGCGTGGAAAAGATTGGCTACGCCCATTGACGCTCTCCTTGGTACACCGCCAGGCACCCGGGTGTGGCGGAAGCCTGTACGGCGCTTAAAGCCCGTTCGATGCACGTGAATGCATCGGGATCGTTACGAAAGGGCGAGTGCCGGCCAGACCAGCTGCCGCCGGCCGGAACCCGCTTTCCTGATGTCTGCCGCGACCGGGGTACCGGCGCGGCGTTCCTGCACGATGCGTTCCTCAGCGGTACTGACCGGCGTACTTCAGCACCTTGTCGACATTGGCTTTTGTAATGAAGCCAGGGCCCGAACCGATATTGCGCGGTCCATAGGAGGGTTCCAGCCCGTATGTGGCGAGGCGCTCCTTGAACTTCGGGTTAGCCTGGAGGGCCTGGCGGATCTTCGCCGGGTCGGTGGTGTGCTCCTTCTTCACGATGGCCAGCACCGCGACCGGGATATAACCCTGCAGATACGGCTGCTGGTCGATGGCGAACTGGATCGTGCCATCCTGGATGCCCTTGGCGATGTCATCGTCGAAGTCGAAAGTGGCAAACCAGATCTTGCCGGCGAGGCCCATCTGTTGCAGCGCCTTGATCGTCGGATCAGCTGACAGCGGCCCGAGCGTCAGCACGGCCTGGGTGTTCGGGTGATTGCGCAGGAACGCACTCACTTTCGACTGGACACCGGTCGGGTCCTGGCCGGTATCGAGCGTCGAGTTCTTGAAGTTGACGCCGATCGCATCCGCAAAGCCGCGGCAGCGTTCGAACGAGGCCGGGTTGGTTGCATAGTGGTTGACGCACAGGAACGACTTGATGCCCGCTGCTTTCGCCTTTTCACCCGCCGCCTTGCCGGCCGCGTATTCAGGCTGGCCGACGTGCATGATCGCGCCGAGCTGGGCGCTCTGTTCTTCCGTGCCGGAGTTGATCGTGACGAGCGGAATCTTCTTGGCTGTCACCTTGCCGATCGAGCTTTTCAGCACGTCGAAGTCGGCGATCGTCACGACCACGCCGTCGTAGTTGCGTGCTGCGGCCTGTTCGATCAGGCGGGCCATGTCGGCGATGTCGCCGTTCGGCGGGTTGCGATAGTCGGTCTCGACGTTGAAGTCCTCGTCGGCCTGCTTGATCGCGTTCTTGATGGTGTTCCACCACGAGTCAGAATCCGGCGCGTGACTGACCAGCACGAAGTGCCCATCCGCCGCCTGAGCGGACGACGCCGCCCCAAAGCCGGCGGACAGCGCGAGTGCCGCAACCAGAATCCTGAGCGAAGCCTTGCCCTTGCAAAGTCTCATTGTCTCCACCTTTCTCGGTCTGTCGTTATTAAAGGGAGCGTGAGGTTTGCCGTCCGGGTTTGGCACGGCACACCGTCGCTCACGACCAAGATTAGGACATCTTCAGGGCGTGTGCAATGAAAATTTCAACATTTAAAAAAATAGAAAATACGTTCCATTTGTTCGTTTGCCTGCCTATAATCGGCAGCGTCGACGCAGTGTTCAGAGCGGTCGCAAACCCTTGATGCAGCGCGGAAAGTGCACAAAGGAATACCCATGGCGGAAGACAACACGGACGAACTGCCCAGCGTCGAAGAATTGATGCAGCGCATCGCGGAAAACTACGAATCGCTGCCGCGACAGCTGAAGAGTGTGGCGACGTATCTCGAGCAGCATCGATCGAGCGTGATGGTCGATCGCACCAGCGATATCGCCGCGAGTTGCGGCGTGCATCCGTCGGCGGTGGTGCGCTTCGCGCAGCGTTTCGGCTTTTCGGGCTTCTCCGATCTGCAGGCGGTGTTCAGGCAGGCTTATACGGGGCAGGGCACGTCGTCCCCCAGCTATCAGCAGCGCATCCGCAAGCTGATCGACGAAAAGCCGGGTGCGCTGTCGGGTGGCGCGGTGGCGCGCGAGTTTGTGGCGGCGTGTCGCGGCGGGCTGGATGAACTGGAAGAAAGTCTCGACGACGCGCAGTTCGAAGCCGCGGTGAAGATGCTTCAGCAGGCCGAGAACATCTACGTGATCGGCGTGCGCCGGTCGTTTCCGGTGGCGAGCTACATCGTGTATGCGTTGCAGCATACGCCGAAGCGCGTGCATCTCGTGTCGGGGTTCGGCGGCATGTATCGCGAACAGATTCGCAGCGTGAAGAAGGGCGACGTCGTGATTGCGATCAGCTTCGCCCCGTACGGGAAGGAAACGCAGTATTGCCTGCGCATTGCGCATCACCACCAGGCGAAGACGCTCGTCATCACCGACAGCCAGCTTTCGCCGCTGCTCCGTTACGCGAGCGCGCAACTTTATGTGAAGGAAGGGAGCGCGTTCGCGTTCCGTTCGCTCACGAGCACCATCTGCCTGTGCCAGGCGCTGTTCATCGCGCTCGCGTACAAGCTTGAGCTAAACGTCGAAGAATCGAAGGATATTGGAGGCTACGATGACTGATGCGGTAAAGACAGGGGACACGATGATCGAAGTTGCGGTGTTCGGCGCGGGCCGGATCGGCCGGATTCATGCGGCGAATCTCGCGCGGCAGCCGGGTGTGCGGCTCAAGTACGTGGTCGACGTGAACCGCGAGGCGGCAGCGGCGCTTGCCGGAATGCATGGCGCGCAGGTCGCGGATGTCGACGGTGCGATGGGCGACCCGTCGATCGGCGCAACAGTGATCTGCTCGAGCACCGATACGCACGCCGATCTGATCCTGCAATCGGCCGCGCAGAAGAAGCATGTGTTTTGCGAAAAGCCGGTCGACCTCACGCTCGAGCGCGCGCAGGCGTGCGCGACGGCGGTGGAGAAGGCGGGTGTCGTCTGCATGATCGGCTTCCAGCGACGCTTCGATCCGACTTTTTCAGCAGTGAAAGCGCGCATCGACGCGGGCGAAATCGGCGCGCCGGAAATGCTAGTGGTGACGAGCCGCGATCCGGGGGCGCCGCCCGTCGAGTACATCCGGCATTCGGGCGGTATCTTCAAGGACATGCTGATCCACGATTTCGATATCTTCCGCTGGATACTCGACGACGAAGCCGATACGTTGCACGCGACCGGCAGTTGTCTCTCCGATCCGGCGATTGCCGATGCGGGCGATATCGATTCGACGGCTGTCACGATCCGCACCCGACGCGGCCGGCTGTGCCAGATCAATACGGCGCGTCGAGCGGCCTATGGCTACGACCAGCGCTTCGAGGTGCTGGGCAGCGACGGCATGCTGCAGGCGGGCAATGTGCGTCCGACCGAAGTCGTCGCCTACTCGAAGACCGCCGTTTCGAGCGACGTCCCCGAGGCGTTCTTCCTCGAGCGTTATCGCGCCGCCTACGCGCTGGAGATCGCGCATTTCTTCGACGCCGTGACGAACGGCAAGCCGGTACGTACGACAGTCGCCGACGGCCTGAAGGCGCTGGAACTGGCCGAAGCCGCGACGCGCTCATGGCGTGAAGGCCGGGCGGTCAAGATCGGCGAGTGAATGGCTGGAACGGCTGGGACGGCCCAGCGGGTGTGCAGGGTAACCAGGCAACAGGGTAAGGAGACATCCTGATGACGACAACGGTATCGGACGTGCGGGTGGGTGTGGTCGGCCTTGGCCGGCTCGGCAAACGGCACGCACAGAATCTGGCTTGGCGCGTGCCGGGCGCATCGCTTGCGGCCGCATGCAGTCCGCTCGAGGATGAGCTCGAATGGGCACGCGGTGCGCTGCCTGCGCCACGGCTGTATCGCGACTATGCCGCGCTGCTCGACGATCGTGACGTGGATGCGGTGTGGCTCGTGACGCCGTCGGCGCTTCACGCGCAACAGATCGTCGATGCGCTGCGCGCGGGCAAGCATGTGTTTTGCGAGAAGCCGTTGTCGCTCGACGTCGCGGAATGCGAACGCGTGCTGGAAGAGGCGGCGCGCTATCCGCATCTGCGTGTGACCATCGGCTTCATGCGACGCTTCGATCCGAGCTATCGCGATGCATTCGAGCGTATCGAGGCAGGCGGCATCGGCCGGCCGTTCATGGTCCGCTCGCAGACCTGCGACAAGAATGATCCCGAGGGCTTCTTCGTGCGCTTCGCGCCCACGTCGGGCGGGATTTTTCTGGATTGCAGCGTGCACGATATCGATGTCGCGCGCTGGCTGCTCGGCAATCCACGCGCAACGCGCGTATTCGCGAGCGGCACGATCGCGCTGCACGAAGGGTTGCGCGAATTCGGCGATGTCGACAATGGCGTCGCGATCTGCGAATTCGAAGGCGGACAACTGGCGATGTTCTTTGCGTCGCGGACAATGGCGCATGGCAACGACACCGGCAGCGAGGTGATCGGCACGGCAGGCGCACTTGCGATCGGGCGCATTCCGAGGCTGAACCGTGTCGAGATCGCCGATGCCGGCGGCGTGCGCACCGAATGTACGCCGACTTTCTTTGAACGTTTCGAAGACGCCTTTCTGTGCGAGGCGCAGGCGTTCGTGGCGGCTGTGCAGGGTGGCGCGCAGGCGGGCGCGAGTCTCGCGGACGCGCTCGAAGCGACGCGTATCGGCAGCGCAATGCGGGCGTCGCTCGCGAGCGGGCAACCTGTGCTTCTATGAGGCGGGTGGTGTGTGCGCTGGGGCAGAGCGTATCCGGGGTGGCTGCGGTAGAATTTGACGCTCTCATGGCGTCTTGCTGACGCCCCCACCCGAAGGTCGATACCCGATGCAGATCCAGGTTCACAAGGAAGTCGATGCGCGCGGGCTGAATTGCCCGTTGCCCATCCTGCGCGCCAAGAAGGCGCTTGCCGATATGGAAAGCGGCCAGATTCTGAAGGTGCTCGCCACCGATCCGGGCTCGCAACGTGATTTCGCAGCGTTCGCGAAACAGACCGGCAATGAAATCGTCGAAGTTTCGACGCAGGACAAGACGTTCGTGTTTTTGATGCGGCGGCGGTAGCGCGCCGTCCGCGCCATGCATCTTCCTCGCTGGCGGTTTGATAGTCCCGCGCTTGACCAGTTCAGTGCGGGATAGCGGGGGATCGGCTGGGTTGAGGAGGAGAGGCGTGCGTTTGCCTCGCCCGGTTGATGTCTGGCTGGTGCCAGAGAGTCCAGCAAAAAAGAAAGGCGCTGTGTCCGCATCGAGCGGTTCGCACAGCGCCTTGCGCCAACTACTGCTGCAGTAGCCGATGCCGATACGTCGTGATCAACCCGCGAGCACCGGCGAGCGCGTGCGCAGATATTCTTCGAAATCAGCCGCCACTTCCGGGTGACGCAGCGCAAACTCCACCGTCGCTTTCAGATACCCGAGCTTGCTGCCGCAATCGAAACGCGTGCCGTGATACTTGTACGCGAGCACCTGCTCGTCGGCGAGCAGTGACTGGATCGCATCCGTCAACTGCAATTCGCCACCCGCGCCCGGCTTGATCGCGCGAATATGGTCGAAGATGCGCGGCTTCAGCACATAACGTCCCACCACGCCGAGATTCGAAGGCGCGACTTCGGGCGCCGGCTTTTCGACGATGCCGGACATCTTGATGATCGAATCCTCCCACTCCTTGCCCTCGACGATGCCGTAAGACTTCGTCTCCTCGTGCGGGATCTCTTCGACGCCGATCACCGAGCTGTGATAGTGATCGAACACCTCGATCATCTGCTGCATGACTGGCGGCTTGCCGTACAGCAGGTCGTCCGCGAGGATGACGGCAAACGGGTTGTCACCGACCAGCTTCTCGGCGCACAGCACCGCATGGCCCAGACCGAGTGCTTCCGGCTGACGCACATAGAAGCAGTCGACGTGGCTCGGCTTGATGCTGCGCACGAGTTCCAGCAACTTGGCCTTGCCGCGCGCCTCGAGTTCCGCCTCGATCTCATACGACTTGTCGAAGTGATCTTCGATCGCGCGCTTGCTGCGACCGGTGACGAAGATCATTTCCGTGATGCCGGCCGCCATCGCCTCTTCCACTGCGTACTGGATCAGCGGCTTGTCGACGATGGGCAGCATCTCCTTCGGGCTCGCCTTGGTAGCGGGGAGGAACCGGGTGCCCAAACCTGCTACCGGAAAGACTGCTTTTGTAACTTTTAGCATGTGATTACCCTGATCCTCTGGTTACGGCGCGTGCGTCTATCGCCAGTTATCGCACACATGGCGCGGTTTCAGGCGGGCAGACGCGCGAGTTGCGCGTTCAGCTTGCCGATGGTGGTCTCGTATTCTGCCAGCCTTTTCTGCTCCTGCTCAACGACCGCAGGCGGGGCTTTTGCAACAAAACTCTCATTCTGCAGCTTGGCGTTACATTTCACCACTTCTGCCGTCAATCGTGCGATCTCTTTCGACAGACGCTCCCGTTCGGCGGCGACATCGATCTCGACCTTCAGCACGAGCTTGTCACGGCCAACGATAGCAATCGGCGCGCCAGCTGCCTGCGCATCGAGCGTTGCTTCGTCGGCGATGATCTGGACCTCTGACAGACGGGCCAGCGCCTGGGCATAGGGCGCGAACGTTCGCAGACGCTCGGCATTGCCGGTTGCCAGCAGCGGCACTTTCGTTGCTGGCGACAGGCTCATCTCGCCGCGCAGGTTCCGCGCCGCATCGATCACAGCCTTCAGGTCGGTCACCCACTGCTCGGCGGCTTCGTCGATCTTTTTCGGCTCGGCCACCGGGTAGCGCTGCACCATGAGCGAGGCTTCGCCTTCCGCAAGGCCTTCCGGATAGCTTGCCGCGAGCGGCGCCACCTTCTGCCAGAGCGCTTCGGTGATGAACGGAATCACTGGGTGCGCCAGGCGCAGCACGGTTTCCAGCACACGTAACAGGGTGCGGCGCGTGGCACGCTGCTGCTCCGGCATACCCATCTGGATCTGGACCTTCGCGAGTTCGAGATACCAGTCACAGTATTCGTCCCACACGAATTTGTATATGGCGTTCGCCACATTGTCGAAGCGGTAGTCGGCGAAGCCTTTTGCGACTTCGGCTTCGACGCGCTGCAGGTGCGACACGATCCAGCGGTCCGCCTGCGAGAAATCGAGGTAAGCGCCCGGGCCACATGGGCTTGTCGAGCATTCTTCCGGCTTGCCGAAGCCGCAGTCGTGGCCTTCGCAGTTCATCAGCACGAAGCGCGTGGCGTTCCACAGCTTGTTGCAGAAGTTGCGATACCCCTCGCAGCGCGAGAGGTCGAAGTTGACATTGCGCCCGAGCGTCGCCATCGAGGCCATCGTGAATCGCAGCGCATCGGTGCCGAACGCCGGAATGCCATCGGGGAATTCCTTGCGCGTCTTCTTTTCGATACTGGCGGCCTGCTTCGGATTCATCAGGCCGGTGGTGCGCTTCGCGACCAGCGCATCGAGATCGATGCCGTCGACGATATCGATCGGGTCGAGCGTGTTGCCCTTGCTCTTCGACATCTTCTGACCCTCGGCATCGCGCACGAGCCCGTGCACGTACACGGTGTCAAATGGCACCTTGCCGGTGAAGTGCGTGGTCATCATGACCATGCGCGCGACCCAGAAGAAGATGATGTCGAAGCCCGTCACCAGCACGGACGACGGCAGGAAATGCTTCAGTTCTTCGGTCTCGTTGGGCCATCCCAGCGACGAGAAGGGCACGAGCGCCGACGAGAACCACGTGTCGAGCACGTCGTCGTCGCGCTTGAGCTGGCCGGTGTAGCCTCTCGCGACCGCCTGCGCTTTCGCTTCTTCTTCGCTCTTCGCCACGAAGATTTCGCCGTTCTCGCCATACCAGGCCGGAATCTGGTGGCCCCACCACAGCTGGCGCGAGATACACCAGTCCTGGATGTTTTCGAGCCACTGGTAGTACGTGGTGGTCCAGTTTTCCGGAACGAACCTGATTTCGCCGCTGCGCACGACATCGAGCGCCGTTTCCGCAATCGACTTGCCCGGATTGAGCGTGCCTTCGGGCGCAGGCTTGCTCATCGCGACGAACCACTGATCGGTCAGCATCGGCTCGATGACGACACCGGTGCGGTCGCCACGCGGCACCATCAGCTTGTGCGGCTTCACCGACTCGAGCAGGCCCAGCGCTTCGAGATCGGCCACGACATGCTTGCGGGCCTCGAAGCGGTCCATGCCGCGGTACGCTTTGGGCGCGTTGTCGTTGATCTTCGCGTCCAGCGTGAGGATTTCGATCTGCGGCAGCTTGTGGCGCTGGCCGACCTGGTAGTCGTTGAAATCGTGCGCGGGTGTCACTTTCACGACGCCCGTACCGAATTCGCGGTCGACGTAGTCGTCGGCGATGATGGGAATCTCGCGGCCAGTCAGCGGCAGCTTGACGGTCTTGCCGATCAGGTGCGCGTAGCGTTCGTCTTCCGGGTGGACCATGGCGGCGACGTCGCCCAGCATCGTCTCGGGACGCGTCGTGGCGACGGTCAGGTGGCCGGAGCCGTCGGCCAGCGGGTAATGGATATGCCACAGGTGGCCGTTTTCTTCCTCGCTGACAACTTCCAGATCGGACACGGCGGTGAGCAGCACCGGGTCCCAGTTGACGAGGCGCTTGCCGCGATAGATCAGACCCTGTTCATACAGGCGGACGAAAACATCGCGCACGGCGGCCGACATCCTATCGTCCATCGTAAAGTACTCACGCGACCAGTCGACCGATGCGCCGAGCCGCCGCACCTGCTTCGTGATGCTCGAGCCGGACTCCTGCTTCCATTCCCACACGCGCTCGATGAACTTCTCGCGGCCGAGGTCATGGCGCGAGATTTTCTGCGCATCCAGCTGCCGTTCGACGACAATCTGCGTGGCGATCCCTGCGTGGTCGGTGCCCGGCAGCCACAGCGTGTTTTCGCCAAGCATGCGGTGATAGCGCGTGAGGCCGTCCATGATCGTCTGGTTGAACGCGTGGCCCATGTGCAGCGTGCCCGTGACGTTCGGCGGCGGCAGTTGGATCGAGAAATCCTTGCGCTCCGCAGCCATGGCCGGCGCGGCATAGCCGCGCTTTTCCCACTCGGGACCCCAGTAGCTCTCGATGATATTGGGCTCGAAACTCTTGGCCAGCGTGCTGTCGCTCATTGTTGGAAGTCTGCTGAAAAATTCGTGAATAGGCGGGAATGCCGCAATTATAAAGGCTGGCGGCGGCCAGGCGGCGCGCAGCCCCGACGGTTGGCCATCCGGCCAGGGTGCGGCGCGAGGGATGTGGCCTCTGCACTGGCCGTTCGGCCAGCGCTCGCCGGCACATTCAGCGCCGGGACTTATAATGTCGGACGACCCGCCATAAGGCTGCACGACCCGCTGTTTTCCCCATCTCACATGCCCGATCTGCTCGCAAACCTGAACCCTGAACAACACGCTGCCGTCACGTTACCGAACGAGCCGGCACTCATTCTGGCAGGCGCCGGCAGTGGCAAGACGCGCGTCCTCATCACACGGATCGCGTGGCTGATCCAGCACGGCTTCGCCTCGCCGGCTACGATTCTCGCCGTCACGTTCACGAACAAGGCCGCCCGCGAGATGATGTCGCGCCTGTCGGCGTTGTTGCCCATCGACACGCGCGGTATGTGGATCGGCACGTTTCACGGCCTGTGCAACCGGATGCTGCGCGCGCATCACCGCGACGCCGGGCTGCCGGCCACGTTCCAGATTCTCGACACTGCCGATCAGCTCTCGGCAATCAAGCGTCTGATGAAGGGCCTTAACATCGACGACGAGAAATATCCGGCGAAGAACCTGCAGTACTTCATCAACAACGCGAAAGAGCAGGGGCTGCGTCCGAAAGACGTCGATGCGACCGACAATTTCAACCGGAAATTCGTCGAACTGTATGAAGCGTACGACCAGCAGTGCCAGCGCGAAGGCGTGGTGGATTTTCCGGAACTGCTGCTGCGCTGCTACGAACTGCTCGCGCACAATCCGCCGCTGCGCGCGCACTATCAGGCGCGTTTCAGGCACATTCTCGTCGACGAGTTTCAGGACACCAACAAGCTCCAGTACACGTGG
Source organism: Paraburkholderia sp. BL10I2N1 (assembly GCF_004361815.1). Classification (NCBI taxonomy): domain Bacteria; kingdom Pseudomonadati; phylum Pseudomonadota; class Betaproteobacteria; order Burkholderiales; family Burkholderiaceae; genus Paraburkholderia; species Paraburkholderia sp. BL10I2N1. Next base: position 2,638,753 of record NZ_SNWA01000001.1, read on the forward strand.
CTCAAGCTGCTCGCCGGCCAGACGAATTCGATTTTCGCCGTCGGCGACGACGACCAGTCGATCTATGCCTTCCGGGGCGCGAACGTCGGCAATATGCGCGACTTCGAGCAGGAATTCAACGTGCGGCACCTCATCAAGCTGGAGCAGAACTACCGCTCGCACGGCCACATCCTCGATGCGGCGAATCAGCTGATTGCGAACAACTCGCGGCGTCTTGGCAAGAACCTGCGCACCGACGCGGGCCATGGCGAACCCGTGCGCGTCTACGAGGCCGCCACCGATACCCAGGAGGCGGGCTGGATCGTCGAAGAGATCAAGGCGCTGATCAACACCGGCCTGTCGCGCAGCGAAATCGCCGTGCTGTACCGGAGCAACGCGCAGTCGCGCACGATCGAACATACGCTCGTGAACGTGGGCATTCCTTATCGCGTGTATGGCGGCCTGCGTTTTTTCGAGCGGCAGGAAGTGAAGCACGCGCTCGCCTACCTGCGCCTGATCGACAACCCGAACGACGACACTGCGTTCGCGCGCGTCGTCAATTTTCCGACGCGCGGAATCGGGGCGCGATCGATCGAACAGCTGGCGGATTCGGCCCGGGTCTACAGCGTGTCGATGGCCGCGGCCATTCCGTATGTCACCGGCAAGGCCGGCTCGAGCCTCGGCAGCTTTGCGAACCTGATCGCGAAGATGCGCGCTGAAACGCAGCAGATGAGCCTGCCGGAAACGGTCGAGTACGTGGTTCGGGTGAGTGGCCTCGCCGAGTTTTACCAGAACGAGCGCGAAGGTCAGGACCGGCTGGAAAACCTGCAGGAACTGGTCAACGCGGCGGCGGCGTTTGTCAGCGAAGAGGGTTACGGTCTCGACACGCCGGCGCGTTCGATCCCCTTGCGTCCGGGTGCGACTGCTGCGCCGGAGCTGGTTGCCGCCACCGACGATCCCACCACCGTGGTGCTCGATGCGGCGTCGCCCACCGACCCCGCGCAAAACCCCGACACGATGACGCCGCTTGCGGGCTTCCTGTCGCACGCATCGCTCGAAGCTGGCGACAACCAGGCGCAGGCCGGCCAGGAAGCCGTTCAGCTGATGACGGTGCATGCGGCGAAGGGGCTCGAATTCACGGCGGTGTTCATCACCGGCCTGGAGGAGGGCCTCTTCCCGCACGAGAACAGCGCGATGGAAACGGATGGTCTGGAGGAGGAGCGGCGCCTCGCTTATGTCGCGATCACCCGGGCCAAGGAACGGCTCTATCTGTCGTTCGCGCAGAGTCGGATGCTGCACGGCCAGACGCGCTACAACATCCGCTCGCGCTTTTTCGACGAGCTGCCGCAGGAAACGTTGAAGTGGCTCACGCCGAAGGTCGAGGCGGGGGCGCGCTGGGGCGGCCGCTCGGACAATGCCGGCTACGGGCGTGACTGGTTCGCACGCCCGGACCGTCAGCAGGGCTATGGCGGGGCGGCAACTTCCGCGCCGCTGCCGGCCTTTGCCAACGAGCAGCGGGCGGCGGAAACCGGCTTCCGTATCGGTCAGCAGGTGTTCCACACAAAGTTCGGTGAAGGCACGATTACCGCCCTCGAAGGGAGCGGCGCCGATGGGAAGGCGCAGGTCAAGTTCAAGCGGCATGGCGAGAAGTGGCTGGCGCTCGCGGTGGCCAAGCTGCAGGCTGTCGAATGAGCGCGCCTGTCGAAGCTGATGTCACGGGCCGTCGCGTGCTTGGTGTGCTGGCGGCATTGCCGCAGGAACTCGGTGATCTGGTCGAGGCGATGCGGGCCGAGTCGGGCGTGCGCACGGTCACGCTTGGCCGGCGTGACTATCACGTTGGCACGGTGCACGGCACGCCATGCGTCGTGACACTTGCGCGGGTCGGCAAGGTCGCCGCGGCGGCGACGGTCAGCGCGTTGATTCACGCATTCGAGGTCGAAGCAGTCGTGTTCACCGGGGTTGCCGGCGGTGTCGGGCGCGACGTGCGGATCGGCGATATCGTCGTCGCCGATGCGTTGATGCAGCACGACCTCGATGCGTCGCCGCTTTTTCCCCGCTTCGAAGTGCCGCTACTGGGTGTGACGCGCTTTGTTGCCGATCAGTCGTTGTCGGCGCAGCTTGCCGATGCGTGCGCGTGCTTCGTCGCGGAAGAGGGCGTCACGCTTGCAGCGCGCTTTGCGACGGCAATGCCGCGGGTGCATCGCGGGCTCGTGATCAGTGGCGACCAGTTTGTCGCGAGTGCCGCGGCAGTCGAGGCGCTGCGTGAAGCCCTGCCGGATGCGCTTGCAGTCGAAATGGAAGGCGCGGCCATTGCGCAGGTATGTTACGAATACGGAGTGCCGTGCGCGATCGTGCGCACGGTTTCCGATACCGCCGATGCCCACGCGCCGACCTCGTTCGCAACGTTTCTGACGGATATCGCCGGCACGTACTCGAACGGTATCCTTTCGCGGTTTCTGCAGGCGCGGGTTTGATGGAGTGAGTGTCACGCCGGTGGGCGGTGCGCCGGTCGGCATGGCTGTCTCGCTAACCGCCCACCGCCTGATCCAGCGCCGCGCGCAACTGCGCGAGCGCGGCGGGATCTTCGATCGTCGGCAGATCGCCCGGGTCGCGGCCCTCGGCCAGCGCCGCAATCGCGCGACGCAGCAGCTTGCCCGAACGTGTCTTCGGCAGCATCGACACCACGTGCACGCGCGCGGGCCGAGCAATCGCACCGAGTTGCCGGTCCACGGTACCTGCCAGATCCGCTTCGAGATTGGCTCGCGCCCCGGCTTTTGCATACCGGTCCGGATCGCGCAACACGACGAACGCGAGCGCCACCTGCCCCTTAAGCGGATCCGCGACACCCACCACCGCCACTTCCGCCACGGCGGCATGGCTCGACAACGCCTCCTCGATTTCGCGCGTGCCCAGCCGGTGGCCGGCGACGTTGATCACGTCGTCGGTGCGGCCGAGGATCGTCACGTAGCCATCGTCATCCTGCACGCCCCAGTCGAACGTCGAGTAATGCTGCTGACCCGGCTGCTGACCCGGCAGGCTCGACCAGTACGTTGTCACGAAGCGTGCGTCGTCGCCCCAGACCGTCGACATGCATCCTGGCGGCAGGGGATAGCCAAGCGTGATCACTCCCTTTTCGCCTGGCGCACATTGTTCGCCGGTGAGTTCGTTGCGTATCGACAGGTCGTAGCCGTAACACGGCACCCCTGGCGAGCCGAGTTTGGGCGGCAATGCTTCAATGCCGCGCTGGATCGCAAGGATCGGCCAGCCGGTTTCGGTCTGCCAGAAGTTGTCGACGACCGGTTTGCCGAGCGCGTCAGAAATCCATGAAGCGGTCGGCTCGTCGAGCGGCTCGCCGGCCAGAAACAGTGTGCGCAGGCTCGACAGGTTGGACTTCTTCATCAACGCGGGGTCCTGCTTCTTCAGTACGCGCAGCGCGGTCGGCGCGGTGAACATCAGGTTGATGCGGTACTGCTCGACGAGACGCCACCAGATGCCGCCATCCGGACGGATGGGCGTGCCTTCGTACATGACCGTCGTCAGGCCCGCGATCAGCGGCGCGTAGATGATGTAGCTGTGCCCGACCACCCAGCCGATGTCCGACGCCGTAAACATCGTGTCGCCGGCGCGGCCTTCGAAGATGTATTCCATCGACGCCGCCAGCGCGACCGCATAGCCGCCGACGTCGCGCTGTACGCCTTTCGGCCGGCCGGTCGTGCCGGACGTGTAGAGCACATAGGACGGCTCGTTCGACTCGAGCCATTCGCATGGAACGTGGGCCTCGAAATACTGTTCCCGCAGCGGCTCGTAGGCGACCAGGTAGCTGGCGGAGAGCCGCTCGGGCGCCAGTTGCCGGTCGATCAGCAGCACGTGCGGCGGCTTGTGGGTGGCGCGTGCAAGGGCTTCGTCGACGAGCGGCGTGTAGTCGATCACTTTTCCGCCGCGTGCGCCGGCGTCGGCGGTGACGATCAACGCGGGTTTCGCGTCATCGATGCGGGCCGCGAGGTTGGGCGCCGCGAACCCGCCGAACACGACCGAGTGAATCGCGCCGAGCCGCGCGCAGGCGAGCACCGCAAACACGGCTTCGGCAATCATCGGCAGATAGATCAGCACGCGGTCGCCGCGCTTCACGCCAAGCGAGCGCATGACGGCGGCCATCCGGTTGATTTCCGCGTACAGCTCGGCATAGGTGTAGCGCCGCTCGATGCCGGTTTCCGTCGAGACGTAGATGAGCGCGGTCTGTTGGGCGCGCTCGACGAGATGCCGGTCGACCGCGTTGTGACACAGGTTCGTCCGGCCACCGGTGAACCAGCGTGCGAACGGCGGGTTCGAGCGGTCGAGCACGCGCTCGAACGGCGTTTCCCAGTGGATGCGTTGCGCTTCGTTCGCCCAGAACGATTCGGGGTCTTCAATCGAGCGGCGGTGGAAATCGCGGTAGCGGGTCATCGGCGGCGGTCCTTCTGTCATGCGTTGAGCGGAGAACAGCAAGCGAACCACGCGCCGGCGTGCGAACCGGGCAGCAGGTGCAGCGCGTGCGCACAGGATAGAGCACCGCGGCACGGTCGAACAACGCGGGTTCACCATGACGCCAGCGGGTGCGCAAGGACGGGCAGCGCACGTACAGATCGGAGTGGGGAACAGGTGGGCACGGAACACAGAGAGAGGCTCAGACGTGCGCAGTCCGGCGACCCATGAAGAAAGGCGCCGCAACGCAGCGCCTTTTTCCGTTTCCGTTTGCCTCTTACGTGAGGCGCGGGACGTTCAAGCTTTTGCTTTCCTGCCCTCCACGTTCGGCAGGAGCACGGTCAGCACGCCGATGAGCGGAAGGAACGAGCAGACCTTGTAGACGAAGGCAATGCTCGTTGCGTCGGCCAGTTGCCCGAGCACTGCGGCACCGATGCCCCCCAGGCCAAACGCGAAGCCGAAGAAGAGCCCTGAAACCATTCCCACCTTGCCGGGGATCAACTCCTGCGCATACACGAGGATGGCCGAGAACGCCGACGCCAGCACGATGCCGATCACCACGGTCAGCACGCCGGTCCAGAACAGGTTGGCGTAGGGCAGCAGCAGCGTGAACGGTGCGACGCCGAGGATCGACACCCAGATCACGTACTTGCGGCCGATCCTGTCGCCGATCGGGCCACCGATCATCGTGCCCGCGGCAACGGCCGCAAGGAACACGAAGAGGTGGATCTGCGCGGCCTGAACCGGCAGGTGGAACTTGTCGATCAGATAGAACGTGAAGTAGCTGTTGATGCTCGCGAGATAGAAGTACTTCGAGAACACGAGCAGCACGAGCACGCTCATCGCAAGCATCACCTTGCTGCGCGGGAGCGCCGGATGTCCGGCCTGTGCACCGCGCGTCTTCTTCGTTGCCGGATGCTGTTTGTACCAGCGGCCGATCTGCGTCAGTACGGCGATCGCCACGAGCGCCGCGACCGAGAACCAGGCGATGCTGCGCTGGCCATGCGGAATGACGATCAGTGCGGCGAGCAGCGGCCCGAGCGACGAGCCCGCATTGCCGCCGACCTGAAACAGCGACTGCGCGAAGCCGTGCCGGCCACCGGACGCCATCCGCGCCACCCGCGACGATTCCGGGTGAAACACCGACGAGCCGCAGCCCACCAGCGCGGCCGCGACCAGCAGCACGCCGAAGTTCGGCGCAACCGACATCAGCACCAGTCCGGACAGTGTGAAGCCCATGCCGACCGGCAGCGAATACGGCTTCGGATTCTTGTCCGTATAGATGCCGACGAGCGGTTGCAGCAGGGATGCCGTGATCTGGTAGACCAGCGTGATGAGGCCAATCTGGCCGAACGACAGCGAGAAGTTGTCCTTCAGCATCGGATAGATGGCGAGGATCAACGACTGGATCATGTCGTTGAGCAGGTGCGAGAAGCTGATTGCACCAAGCACGGAGTACACCGTGCGCTGGGCTTGGCCAACGGCGGCCGGCGTGGCCGCGGCGCGGGTTGCGCCAGCGGTGGCGATGGCGCTTTTGTCGAGGCTCGTTTCCATAAGGTTGAAAAGGGCTGGGAGAAATCGTCGAGCGGACCGGCTGGGATGGGCTGCGATACCAACTGCGACACCGGGACGCAGCCATTGCACTTTATTCGCCGGGGTTTATTTGTTAGCTCAGGCAGTTTAGTGTGGCTTGGAGTAATTGTCCTGCCAAGTTTTGTCGCGAATCGGACATCGCGGCATGGCATATTTGCATCATTCCGGTGCATTGGGATTGTCCCGGATACTGGGTTTGGGTGGTCTGAAATGCTTCTGAATGGTTTTTTGGACGTGTATAAACCGACTCGCAGGCGCGCGGCCCACGAAGCGGCGCGTCACGGGGCCCGGGACTGCGCCGCGCGCGAGATTAAAGATTGACGGCGTTGTGCCGTTGACCGGGAAAGATAGGCGGTCATGCCGGAACAGACCTTTCCGGCAGTTCGGTTCTAAATGTGGGGGCAGAAAAATGAAAGCAGCAACGCTGGGCAAGCGCGAGGATGCGGGGTTCGTTTCGGATGGCGCGCCTTATCGGGGAGTGTCGCAATCGCGTGTGCCGGCAGGCCGGCTCAAGGGCCTGTCGGTGAAGGCAACGCTGCGTCTGGCGTTTGCGCTGCTGTTGATCGGCACGATGGCGATCGGGGTGTTTTCGCTCACGCAGATCAGCCGCCTGAACGCGTCGACCCAGTCGATCTACGACCAGGGCCATGTTGCGAGCCGTGCGGTCGAGGAAGCGCGTGGGTACGTCCTGCGCGCAAGCCGTGCCCAGAAGATGCTGCTGACCGCCACGACCGCCAAGGAGCGAGACGACCTCGGTAACGACATCGAGGCGGGTCTCACGGCGATCGGCACCCAGATGAACACGCTGCAGCAGTATGCCGACGGCTCCGACAGTGCGGCGGTGGCCCAACAGAAGAAGTTCGCCGCGGCGGTCGCGGCGTGGAGCGGCAATCTGCGCGAGTTCGTCAAGCTGGTGAAGGCGCAGCCGCTGGATCTGTCGCAGATGAACTGGCAGGTCGGCACGCAGGACGTTTCGCTGCTGGTCGAAACAGGCAAGCTCGAGAAACTGGTCGACGAACTCGTCGCGCAGCGAGGGACGGCGGCGAAGGCGACCATCGAGGCCTCCGCATTCATCTATCACTCGTCGTTCGTGATGATGGCCGTGATGACGGCCGGCTTGATGGTGCTCGCGTTCTTCGTCAGTGAATGGGTGGTGCGGCGCCTGTCGCGGCAACTGGGCGGCGAGCCGGTGTACGCGAAAGAGATTGCGAGCCGGATCGCGGCGGGCGATCTGTCGAATGAGATTTCGATTGGGCGAAAGGATACGTCGAGCATGCTGTTCGCGCTGCGGGACATGCAGAAGGGCTTGTCGACGACGGTTGCCGATATCGCGGCGAGCGCCGAGGCGATTGCCGCGGCGTCCAGCGAGATTTCGATGGGCAATCTCGACCTGTCGCAGCGCACCGAGCAGCAGGCGGTCGCGCTCGAGCGCACCGCGAGCAGCATGGAGCAGTTGACGTCGACGGTGCGCCAGAACGCCGATAACGCGAAGCAGGCGAGCGCGCTCGCCCACAACGCATCGGAGATTGCGGAGAAGGGCGGCGAGGTGGTCGGTCGCGTCGTGGCGACGATGGGCAAGATCAACGAGAGTGCGCGGAGCATTGGCGACATCATCGGCGTGATCGAGGGGATCGCATTCCAGACGAACATTCTTGCGCTGAACGCTGCCGTCGAGGCTGCGCGTGCCGGTGAGGACGGGCGCGGCTTCTCGGTGGTGGCGGGCGAGGTGCGCAATCTTGCCGGGCGCAGCGCCGCCGCGGCCAAGGAGATCAAGACGCTGATCAATGCTTCCGTCGAACGGGTTAGCAATGGGTCGACGCTTGCTCAGGATGCCGGGCAAACCATGGATGAAGTCGTGAAGGCGGTCAAACGTGTGACGGACATCATGGGGGAGATTTCTGCGGCTTCCGCCGAGCAGAGTTCCGGGATCGAAGAGATCAATCTTGCTGTTACGCAGATGGATTCGGGGACGCAGCAGAATGCTGCCTTGGTGGAGCAGGCTACTGCCGCTGCGCAGTCCCTCGATGATCAGGCTAAGGCGCTTAAGGGGATGGTTGGGAAGTTTAGATTGGGGTTCTGATTTTTCTGTCTTGTTGTTTTTTTTGCTTGTTTCCCCAGATCAAAAAAAGCGTCAACCAGGCGTAACAACAACCGTACAGGTAGTCCCCGCAGAAAGCACAAGCCCATCAGGCACCTGATCGATATGCACCCGCACGGGCACCCGCTGCGCCAGCCTTACCCAGTTGAAAGTAGGATTCACATCAGCGAGCAGTTCACGGCTTTGCGGATTATCGCGGTCATAGATGCCGCGGGAAATACTTTCGACGTGCCCGTGCAGAACCCCGCCGCTCATCAGCCGCATTTCGGCCTTGTCGCCGATCCGCACACGCGGCAACTTGGTTTCCTCGAAATACCCATAGACCCAGAACGAATGGCTATCGACGATAGCCATTTTGGGCGCACCGGCATTCGCATAGTCGCCGCGGAAAACCTGTAGATTCGTCACATAGCCGTCGGCAGGCGCCACCACCCGCGTACGCTCGAGGTTCAGCTTCGCTGCATCCAGCGCGGCGAGCGCCTGCTGATACTGCGCTTCAGCAGCGCTGGCGGTGTGCGACGCGTTCTCGCGGCTTTCCTTCGACACCACCAGGCTGTCCATGTCCGCACGCCGCTGCGCATCGTCGCGCCGCATCTGCAACTCGGCCTTGCGTGCCGCAACGGCTGCCTGGGCCTGCTCGACCGCAATCTGGTAATGCGACGGATCGATCTGCATCAACAGATCGCCTTTCTTCACGAGCTGGTTGTCGTGCACCGGCAGTTCGACCACCGCACCCGACACATCGGGCGCAATGTTGATGACGTCCGCACGCACGCGCCCATCACGCGTCCACGGTTCGTCCATGTAGTGCACCCACAGCGCACGGCCAGTCAGAATCGCGACGCCAAAAATAGCGAGGGTCGCGACGAAGCCAATAATTTTCCGGATGGTCATGATTCGACTCTGATCAACGATAAACGGCGAGCCCGAGCACGCCGCACACACAGACGAGCAGGCTCGCCCTGAATAGGGAAGGGTGCCAGACGACGCGATACAGCCCGGTCCAGGCGATCACACGGTCCAGCACCCAGGTCACGGCGGCACCGGCGATGAACAGCAGCACGATGGCCGGCACGTACGCGTCAAGGACAGCGATTTCACGTGGCATGGTGGTCTCCTTCACGCGCGTCACGCCGTGCGCCAACCAGTTCTTCCAGCGGCGATTGCGGATCGAGCAGCGCGGTACGAATGAAATGCAGATGACTCAGGATGCGCTGCAACTGGCGACGTTCCTCGCGTGGCGGCGTGAACGTGGCAAGCACCTGTTGCGTGGCGGCAATGGCGTCGGCTGTCGCAGCCAGCGCGGCGACATGGCGATTTGCATCCGGGTTGTGGAACAGTTTCGCGAGCGTATCGCGCATCCTGCGGATCGCGACACGCCACGGCATCGAGTCCGCATAGCGCGCGTCGGCGGGCAGGGTCGCAATCTCCTTGCGCAGATCGATCACCGCGTTGCCCACTTCGAGCACCGCAAACAGCCAGCGCAGCGTGTTGAGTTTCAATGCCGGCTCGCCCTCTGCGAGCGCGTTGATCTGGAACGTCAGATCGCGCGCGCCGCTTTCGAAGCGCGAACGCAGCCGCGACAGGCGCCCGTGGCACGTCAACACGACCTGGCGCCGCAGATCGTTGAAGAGTCGGTTGCGCAGCCATGGTGTCGACGGCGGCAGCAGCACGGCAAACGCAATGGACCCCACCAGCAGCGACAGGATCAACGCCAGTGCGTCGTTCATGAAGCTGGTGGGATCGTAGACGATCAGGTTGTCGGGGCCCGCCAGAAAGCTGAAGAAGATGCAGTAACCCATGCCATAGCCCGCCAGCTTCGGCCGTGTCGTCATGAACACGCCGATCAGGAGGGCGGGTGTGAGCGCGAGGGCAAGCAGCGGAAAGCCGGTGATGTGCGGGTAGATGCCGAAGGTCACGATCATCCCGACGAGCGAAGCCAGTAAGGTACCGCCTGCCATCTGGAACGCGGTGCGCATCGGATAGGGCGACGACGACGCCAGCGCGCAGACCGTCGCGGCATTGAGCGCCAGTGTTGAACCGCTCGGCCACGCCGTGGCGATCCAGAACGCGCCGACCGCCAACATCACGATGGTCGCGCGCAGGCCGGCAACGCCCGCCGCGATCGGATTCGTCTTCGGCTCGTAGCGCTCGATCCAGCGTTCACGCTCGTGCGTGTCGACGGCGAGCGAGGCATAGGTCGCGGCGTACGCGTGCAGATCGTCGACGAAGCGATACAGCAGTTCGGCGGCGGTGTCGAAGTCGAGCAGAGGCACATCCGGTTGCAGTTCGAGCCCGGCGCGCGTTTCACGCACACGCCCCGGCAACCCGGCCTTGTACGCTTCGAGTTGCGCGGCGGCGTGCGTGGCATCGGCGGCGCTCAAGACGGGTTCACCCGCGCTCGACTTCGCGAGCAGCGGCGCGATCTCCCTGAAATACGGCTCCAGTGCTGCGACCGTGACGGTCGCGCCGCTTTCGTGAAGCCGGTTCATCAGTTGATGCAAGGCGTGAAAGCGCGTTGACGCGGTCATGAACTCGCTGTTCAGACGCGACAGGCGGCCGCTTCTCATCCGCGAGAAGGGCGTCTCGAAGACCGCGACGCTGCGGGTCGTCTCGAAGCCGACGATGTCCGCCACAAAGCGTGCATTGGTTGCATCGATCTGCTCGCGCGGCACGCGGCCCGACAACGAAGATGACACGTGTTCGACGAACGCGCTGAAGCGCGCGCGCACGGTGGAGCGCATCTGCTCGCCCGCATGCTCCGGAAACACCAGCGCGCTAGCCGCGCCGGAGCAGACGATGCCGAGCGAAACCTCGGCCACCCGCGTGAGCGCGGACAGGAACGCGCCGTCCGGATGTTGCGATGCCGGGATGCCGATCAGCGCTGCCGTGTAGCCTGCCAGCACGAAGCCGTACGAGCGGAAATTGCGGTTGCGCGCGGCGCCGGCCGTGCAGATGCCGACCCACAACGCGGTCGAGATCATGAATAGCTCGGGCTGTTGCGAGAACAGCCCGAGCAGCGCGAGCATGACCACCAGACCGATCAGTGTGCCGCAGATCCGGTAGAAGCTCTTGGCGAGCACCATCCCGCTTTGTGGCTGCATGACGACGAACACGGTGGTCATCGCGGTGCGCGGCTGCGGCAGATCGAGCTTCATCGCGACGAAAAGCGCAAGCAGTGCGGCCGCGATCGCCTTGAACATGTAGATCCATGTGCGGCCGTCGGTGCGTGCCCATCCGGCGGCCGCAGCATAAATGCTGGCGAACGACGTCTGCAGACGCGGGGCGGAGGAGGGGGACGCGGACATGGCCGGCTCCGCGCTTACTTCTGCACCGCCACGCCAGCCGGCGCGGTAGCGATGGATGTGGACGACACGGTGGGCGTGCCGCCAGCGCCTGCAGTACCGCGAGCCATACCGCTCGCGTCAGTGACCGTTGCGGAGGCCTCTGACGCTGCTTTGGGACCCGTCGCCGCCTTGCCCCGCCCGTGCGCTGGCAGAACCTCCTTGTCGGTCGGGCCATCGGCCGGCTCGATGACGCCGCCGCCCAGCGCCGTCACGAGCGACGCCCGCACGCCGAGCCGCTCGGCCTGGATTCGTGCGACGCCTTCCTGGGCATGCAGATACTGGGTCTGCGCGATCAGCACATTCAGGTAGTCGGTGAGGCCGCGGCGGTATCCTTCCGCGGACAGTTCATAGTTCTTGCGCGCCGCATCGACGGAGCGCTGGGCATCCTGCGCCTGGGTTTCGAGCGAGCGCGTGCGTACCACCTGGTCGGAAATATCCTTCAGCGCGCCGATGATCGTCTGGTTATAGCGCTCCACCGCCTGATCGTAGCCCGCCGACGCCACACCGAGCTGCGAGCGCAACCGGCCGCCGTCGAAGATCGGCAGCGACAGCGCCGGACCCGCGGTCCAGCCGCCGTTTGCCGCATGCAGGAACTGGAACATCGGACCCGCCGCCGCGAAGCCGCCGAGGGACATCAGCAGGTTGATGTTCGGATAGAAGTCGGCTTTCGCGACGTCGATACCGCGCGCCTGCGCGGCGACGGTCCAGCGGGCCGCGACGATGTCGGGCCGGTGGCCGATCAGTTCGGCCGGCAGCTCCGACGGCAGACCGGCCGGAGCCGACAGCGACAGCGTCGGCCGCGTGATCGATTCGCCTGCACCCGGCCCCTTGCCGGCCAGCGCGGCCAGCTGGTTGCGGCCCAGCGCGATCGATTCCTCGATTGCGTCGATCTGCCGTTCGTATTCCGGCAGCGGCGTTTGCGCCTGGCTCACCTCGAGCTGCGTGCCGAGGCCGCCCTTCAGACGCCGCTCTGCGAGGTCGAGGATCTGGTGCTGTTGCTCGAGCGTCGACTTCGCGATGTCGAGCAGCGCGTAGTTCATCGACATCTGCACATAGGCGCGCACGACATTCGCTTCGAGTTCGAGCTGCGCGGCGCGCGCGTCGGCAGCCGTCGCATGGGCGACGTCGAGCGCGCGTTCGGCGTTGTTCTTGTCGCGGCCCCACAGATCGAGGTTGTAAGAGAGGCCAATCGTGCCGGTGTTGTTCCAGGTCGTCGCGTCGGCGAGCGGGCCCGGGCCGTAATACACGTTGTCGGGCCAGTGCTGGCGTTGCAGCGACAGATCGCCCTTCACCTGCGGCGAGAGCGCCGACGCGGCTACGCCAGCCATCGACTGCGCTTCGCGCACGCGCGCCCGGGCCCCCGCAAGGGTCGGATTGCCCGCCTGCGCGGCGGCGATCCATGCGTCGAGCTGCGGATCGTTATAGGCGCGCCACCATTCATCAGCGGGCCACTTCGCGTCGGCGTTGGCCGCGCGGATCGCCGCGCCGGCGTCGAGCGCGGACGGGTCGAGCCCCCTGGATTGCGGCGCGATGCCTCCGGTATTGGCGCAGCCGGCTATTGTTAATGAGATCGTAAGAACCGCAAGCGCGACGACCCCTTTCTTCACCGGAGACTGCACGATTTGCTCCTTGATTGGCTATAGAACACTGTGCGCCATTATATTTTTTGAGCGATTACTGAATAACCAGTAAGGATGCAACGCATTCTTACGGACTTTGAGATAATTGCCCTTGCAATTTATGCAACAATTCGTCCGGTCTGAAGAGGGATAGCTATGGATACGCTCCAAAATATGCGTGTATTTGCCCGCGTGGTGGAAGCGGGCAGCTTTACGGGCGCCGCGCAGCATCTCAATACGACGACGGCCTATTGTTCGCGCGCGGTTTCCGATCTGGAAGCGCATCTGCGCACACGTCTTTTGAACCGCACGACGCGCCGCATTGCGCTGACGGAGGCCGGTGAGCGCTATCTGCAGCGCTGCGAGCAGATTCTGGCTTATGTCGAACAGGCGGAGGCAGAGGCGAGCGACGCGCACGCCCGCCCGTCCGGCAAGCTGAAAGTGCACGCGATGACCAGTTTTGGCCAGCATTACGTGGTGCCGGCTGTCGGCCGCTACCAGCAGCGCTATCCGGAAGTGCAGGTTGAACTGACGCTCGCGCAGCGCATGCCCGATCTGCTCGACGAAGGCTATGACGTGTCGCTGACGCTTGCGACTGGCCTGCCGGATTCCGGCCTCGTGTCCCAGCGCCTCGGCAGCGCCTTCAGCATCGCGTGCGCTTCGCCGGCCTATCTTGAACGGCACGGCGTCCCGAAGGTGCCGAGTGATCTGAACCACCACACCTGTCTGCACATGGTGACGCCGATCTTCCCGGCGCACGAATGGATTTTCGATGGCCCGAACGGCACGGAGTCCGTCGAACTGGGGGCCTCGACGTTTACCGTGAACGTGGCGGAGGCGATGGCCGTGGCAGTCCGCGAGGGAATGGGGGTTGGATTGATTCCGATTTATTCGGCGATCAGCTGGCTGCGCAGTGGCGGGCTTGTGTGGATCCTGCCCGAATACACGTCGCAGGAGATGAACGTGTATGCACTCTATGCGTCGCGCCAGTATCTGGACGCGAAGATCCGCACGTGGGTCGAGTTCCTGCGCGACGAACTGCCGTCCACGCTCGCAACCGATCAGGCCGAGTTGCGGCGCTTCGCGCGTACCTGAACACGGTTCGGGCCACTCACGGTGTAGGGAGGGGCGCTGACAGGGCACGCGTCCGGCCCGTTTCGACCGGTTACAGACTTGTCGCGTCGCAACATTTCCTTACTTCTTCGCGCCGGTCGATTTGCTAACGTGTGGGGACTGGACTGATTGACTCGATCTGCGTCGTCCGCCGACGTCGCTCCCGCACGAAGAGGAATTCATGGATACGCATCTGCTCGTCGGCGTTGCCGTCATGCTTGGACTGATTGGAATCGCCGCCTCGCGCGAACTGTTACGCAGCCTGCGAGCCCAGTCTCAACTCGTACGTGTCCGTGTATCGCGGCCAGTTCGTTCCGATAGGGTCGATCTGCAGTAAGTGTTGCACAATCTGCGCAGTCTTCGGAGCGTTCAGCAGCGCCACTGCTGCGCACTTGTCGCTCAGCGCCGGGGCCACTGCGATATCCGAGAAATGACCGGCATGCGGGCGGGGCATCCGCTTGTTCATCCCCTCTGGCGCTGACGTTGAATCAAGCGATGCTCACGACCGGTCATTGCACCGGCCAGTTCCTCTTCAGGCAGTAGCCTTGCCGGCTTCCCGAATCCGACGTTGCTGCTTCAGATTTCCACCACTTTGTCCCACGCGAAGCCCGGATTTTCCGGCCGCCTCGTGCGGCGGTCGACATAGCCGCGCGGATTGCACACCACGTGCGTACCGTTCACCGTGTAATCGAACGGCGTGTGCGTGTGGCCATGAATCCACAGCGCAACGGGTGACCGCACGAGCGTCGGCAGATCGCTGATGAAGCCCGCCGATACGAGATCATCGGCGTAGCGTTCAGCCAGGCTCAGCCGGTGCGGCGCATGATGGGTCACGACGATCGTCTTTCCTGCAAACGGTTTTGCCAGCTCCGCTTCGAGCCATGCTCGCGCGCTGCGATGAAGGGCGAGCGAGTCGGCGGGTGTGAAGTCGCGCTGGTGGGCGGCCGGGCCGTCGGCGCCGACGGCAGGAGGCCACGCAACCTGGATCAGGCCGCGGAAGTCCAGCATCACGCGCCGGGCCGCTTCGATCGATTCGTTGCGGGCTTTTTCATCGGCGCCAAAAAGCTCGAAGTTCGTCCACAACGTCGTGCCTAGCACGCGCCACTGCCCCGCCGGATCGACGAGCGATGCGTTGTTCAGGAAATGCACGTTGTCGACCGAGCTGGCCGCATCGTGCATCGCCGCTTCGAGCGCGCCGAACTCACCATCGTAATACTCGTGGTTGCCCGGCACATAGACGACGGGCACGTTGCCGTCGAAGGTCTCGGCGGCCCAGCGCAGCCCCTGTGCATGATTGTGGATGTCGCCGGCCAGCACGACGAGATCCGCATCGGCGTGCGGAATGACCTCGGGCTCTTCGCTTTCGAGATGCAGATCGGACAAAACGCGAATCTTCACGTGACGACTCCTGCGCCCGGCGGGATGTGCCGGCGTTGAACCTTTAGCGTAGCACCTTGCCGGGGTTCATCAGATTGAGCGGATCGAGCGCGGCCTTGAGCGTGCGCATCAGCTGGACTTCGACGGGTTGCTTGTAGTGCATCGCTTCGTCGATTTTCAGCTGTCCGAGGCCATGTTCGGCGCTGATGCTGCCGCGATGCCGATGCACGCTGTCATAGACGAGCTGGTTGATCGATGACTGGTGCTGTTCGAGAAACGCCTTCGCATCGACGCCTTCCGGCGCCTGCACGTTGTAGTGCAGATTGCCGTCGCCGAGGTGACCGAACGTGACCATCCGCGCGCCCGGCACGGCTGCCGCGATGGCGGCGTCGGTTTCGTCGATGAAATGGCCGATGCGCGAGATCGGCACCGCGATGTCGTGCTTGATGTTCAGACCTTCTTCAGCCTGCGCGAGCGGAATGTGTTCGCGCAGATTCCAGAACGCCTGCGACTGCGCGAGATTTTCCGCGACCACGGCGTCTTCGACGAGGCCTTCTTCGAGCGCGGTTTCCATCAGACGTTCGAAGAGCGCGCGTGCGTGCTCCTCGCTCTCGCTGTCCGACAGCTCGAGGAGCACAACCTGCGAGTGCGGCTCGGCAAACGGATAACGCATCTGCGCGAAATGCCGGCCGACCAGCCGCAGGCAGAAGTCCGACATCAGTTCGAAGCCGGTCAGAAGCGGTCCGGCAAAGCGCTGGGTAAGCGCGAGGAAATCGAGCGCCGCATGGGGCGACGCGAGCGCCGCAAGCGCGGTTACGCGGGCGGCCGGCTGCGGATGCAGTTTCATCACGGCCGCGGTAATGATGCCGAGCGTGCCTTCCGCACCGATGAACAGGTCGCGCAGATCGAAACCGGTGTTGTCCTTGCGCAAGCCGCGCAGGCCGTCCCAGAGATCGCCCTGCGGCGTTACGACTTCCAGGCCGAGGCACAGCTCGCGCGTGTTGCCATAGCGCAGCACGCCCGTGCCGCCCGCATTCGTCGCGAGGTTGCCGCCGATCGTGCAGCTGCCTTCGGCGGCGAGGCTGAGCGGAAACAGCCGGCCTGCCTCTTGCGCGCGAGTCTGGACGTCGGCCAGCACGACGCCCGCCTCGACCGTGATCGTATTGTTGTGCGGATCGATATCGCGGACGCGGTTCAGACGCCGCAGGCTCAGCACCACCTGCGCGCCGCTCGCGTCCGGCGTTGCGCCGCCAGCCAGCCCGGTGTTGCCGCCCTGCGGCACGAGTGCGACGCGATGAATGACCGCGAGCTTCACGAGCGCGGCAACTTCGTCGGCCGTCGACGGACACAGCACGGCACGCGCCAGGCCGGTATAGCGACGGCGCCAGTCGGTGAGGTAGGGCGCGGTGTCGTGCGGGTCGGTCAGGACATGCGTGGCGCCGATGACTTCGATGCAGGCTGCGAGGAAACGGGACGGCGAGGGGGACGATGTGGCGGGTTGAGTCATGATGGTCGGTCTGGATGTGTTTCGGGGCGCCGTGTGCTGCCTCGCTCTTTTTGAGCCGTGCCCTGGTGATGCGGTGATGTTTGTGCGTTTGCGAGGTCCGGGAGCCTAGGTGTGCCGGCCGCGTTTTCGGCTTAAGCTGCTGCCTTTTTCGCGCGCTTTGCCGCGCGTTTGAATGGCGCGACATAGCTTAGCGCGCAGACAAAGAAAACCGTCGCGAGTATCGCTTCGAACCAGCCGAGCGTGGCGCTCAGTCCGCGGTCGGTCATGCCGCGCACGATGCCTTCTGCGAGATAGAGCAGCACCAGCATCGACGCCCATTGCAGCGTGTACACGCTGCGGCGCACGACGCCAGGGAGCGCGAGCAGCAATGGCACGATTTTGAGCACGAGTGCCGAGCCGCCCGGGCGCAGCGGCGCGAGCCACCATTCCCACGCAACCGACAGCGCGATCAGCGCAATCAACGCGATCGACGTGCCAACGGCGAAGCCCCTGCGTGCAGCGACCGCCGGCATGGCGGACGACCCGCCTGGCTCCGGTGAAGCGGGACGAGGCGCGCTCACGGCCGGTCACCCATCATCGAGGCCGCGCGCGCGATACGCGTGCCGAGGGCGATCGCCAGCGTTTTTTCGTCTGCGGAGATGCCTTGCTCCGCTGTTCCGGCACGCGCGAAGTGCGATGCGCCATAGGGCGTACCGCCGGTTTGCGTCGTGGTGAGCGTGCTTTCTGTGTAGGGGATGCCGATGATCATCATGCCGTGATGGAGCAGCGGCAGCATCATCGACAACAGGGTCGATTCCTGCCCGCCGTGCAGGCTGCCCGTCGACGTGAACACGCAGGCCGGCTTGCCCGCGAGCGCGCCCGAGAGCCACTGCGGCGTGGTGCCGTCGAGGAAGTATTTGAGCGATGCCGCCATATTGCCAAAGCGCGTCGGCGAACCCAGCGCGAGACCCGCGCATTCCTCGAGATCGCGCAGTTCGGCGTAGGGCGGACCTTCGGCCGGAATATCCGGTTGCGTGGCTTCGCAGACCGTCGAAACGGGTGGCACAGTACGCACCCGCGCCTGCATGCCAGGTACGCTGTCGACGCCGTGCGCGATCGCCAGCGCGAGTTCGCGCGTAGCGCCATGCCGGCTGTAGTAAAGCACGAGAATGTCTTTCATAAGCCTCATCGGTGAGCGGGTATTATAGGGGTTCGGTCGGTGCGCACGTTGCGTGGCGGGCGGTACACGAAGATGAAGGAGGCCGGTTTGTTGTCCAGGGTGCGTCTTGACCTCGATACGCTCAAACGTCTCGCGCAGTTTGCCGCTGAACGCAGCAGCGAAGATCGCATAGCTCAGGTGGCCGGCAGTCTTACGTTCACCACCTTGCTTGCGGTGGTCCCGCTTGCGACAGTCGCGTTCGCGCTGTTCACCGCCTTTCCGATTTTCGCGTCGTTCCAGATGTCGCTGCAGGGATTCCTCGCCGAGCACCTGATGCCGCCACAGATCAATGACCAGATTTTCCGCTATCTAGACGAGTTCACCGCCAAGGCCAAAGGCCTGACGACGATGGGCATGATCATCCTTTTCGTCACGTCGGTGATGACGATGATGACGGTCGAATCCGCGTTCAACGTGATCTGGCGCGTGCGCAAGGGGCGGCCGTTCGCGCAGCGCGTGCTGGTCTACTGGGCGATTCTCACGCTGAGCCCCTTGATGATCGGCTTCAGTCTGTCTATCTCGTCGTATCTCTTCACGCAGTCGATGGCGTATACCGGTGCCGATCACATTCCGGCCGTGATCGAATGGGCGCTGACTGGCGCGGCCTTCCCGCTTACTACGCTCGCCTTCACGATGTTGTATGTCTACCTGCCGAACTGCCGGGTGGAATGGCGCGATGCGGTGATCGGCGGCGTGTGCGCCGCGGTCGCGTTCGAGCTGGCCAAGCGCGGCTTCGGTTATTTCTTCCGCCGTATTCCGACCTATACCGCCGTATATGGCGCGTTCGCCGCCATGCCGATGTTTCTGCTGTGGGTGTATCTGAGCTGGGTAATCACACTGGCGGGCGCGATGATCACATCGGCGTTGCCCGAGATCCGGATTGGCCAGTTCCACCGGCCGCAGTTCCCCGGCAGCGACCTGCTCGATGCGCTTGAACTGCTGGGATGCCTGTCCGAGGCCCGCGATGCGGGCAAGCCCGGCTACACCATGCAGGAACTCGCACGGATGCTTCGCCGCGACATGGGCACGACGACCCGGTTGATCCAGCGGCTGGAAGATCTCGAATGGATCGCGCGCCTCGAAGACAACGAAGGGCGGCCGCGTTTCCTGCTGATTGCGAACCCGGCGCAGATCGCGGTCGAGCGGCTTTTCGACATGTTTGTGATCGATCGCCAGGAACTCGCGTACCAGCTCAACCTCGATTCGGCGCGGATCGACGGTGCGTCGTTGCTTGCCGCGCTGGATAACGACAAGCTGGGTGTTTCGCTTTCGACACTGCTGGCGGCGCGGGCGGCTGCGCGCGCCGCACATGCCGCGGAGGACGCGCAGCGACGTCAGTCGATGCCGCATCAGACGGCTTGAGGAATCGACAGGCTGAGAAGGCCGCGGCTGCAGTGGCGCGAAGGTGGTCTGTCCGGCTCCTCAGCGCTTTCTGTAATCCGGAAGATCTTTCACAACCCCTGAAGGCTGCCCAATTTCCCGGATCTGTCGCTAACGATCCACGCGTGCGCGCAGTTACAGAGAGATCTTCCCTACGCAGATGTCCTTGAACATGACCCAGTCGCCCATCAGGCTGTAGATCGGATGCCTGAAGGTAGCGGGACGATTCTTCTCGAAGAAGAAGTGCCCGACCCACGCAAATCCGTAACCGCAAACGACTGCCGCCGGCAGCCATAACCAGTCACCCGTGGCGAGCGCCATCGCGAGGAAGCCGATCACGCCTAGCGACCCGACAAAATGCAGCCGACGCGATACGCGGTTGCGATGCTCTTCCAGATAGAACGGATAGAACTCAGCGAAGCTCGCGAAGTGATCGCTGTGAGTGGTATGCGCCATCATGACCTCCGTTTCTGCCTTTTCAGCCAGCCGTTCCTGCATGCTTGACCTGCGCAGCGCCGGACTGCGCGAAGCCGTACTTCAACCAGGGGCGGGCTTGAATCATTGTGCTGCTATCGACCGGCCCGCGCAACCTGGCCATCCGGCCGATGGTGTGCGCTGCCGCATTTCGGTATCTTGAAGACTGCTGCAAGGGACTAAAGGGTTATCGATGGCTGCGAGGCAAAGGCAAAGAGCGCATCCAGGGTTGCGTCCGGCTGTTCAGCCATGAGCGCGTGGCCGGCGTCCAGTGCGACAGTGTCAACGGCCACACCTGCCTGCGCGAATGCCTTTTCGAGCGCTTTTGCGGCGCGCGGCGGAGTCATCGCGTCGCGACGGCCGACAATCAACCGCACCGGGCAGCGTACCTGGGCCGCGCGTTCTACGCCTTGCGCATACGCATTGCAGGCCATGAAGTCCGTGTGAAACAGGTTCGGTTCACCTGTTGCCGAAACGCGCTCCATCAGGCGCTGGTTCATGCCGTGCAGCCAGAAGCCGGGGCCTGGGCAGGATGGCTTCGCGGCAAGGGTCGAATGTGACCACTGGTTGACCATGCCGATCGCCTCTGGCTCGCGTTTGAGCGCCGCATCGAGCAGGGCGTCGGACACGGACATGGGTACGGCGGTCGCGACCAATGCGAGGTGGCTCGCGCGGGCCGGGTAGCGGGCGGCAAAATCGAGCGCCACGAGCGAGCCCATGCTGTGACCGGCGACGAACGCGCGCGCGACGCCCACGGCATCGAGCAACGCCGCCAGCCAGTCGGCCATGGCTGCGATATCGCGCAACGCCGGCCCGGCGCTGCGATGGTGACCGGGCAGGTCGACCGCCAGCACGCTGAAGCCGTGGTGCGCGAAATAACGCGTCTGCAGGGCCCACACACTGTGGTCGTGCTCGGCGCCGTGGATGAATACGGCGCCTGGCAGCGTCTGGTCGAACGGTTTGCCACCGGTATAGGCGTAGGCGGCAACGCCATGGACGTCGACGATCATGTGGACTCCTTGCGCGGGCCGTGGGCGTCAGGATGGCTCGCTGACGCGCCAGGGGTCTTTTGCGATGTCTTGAGCGCGCGCTTGAGATCGTCGATCAGGTCGTCGGGATCCTCGAGGCCGATCGAGAGCCGGATCGTGCCTTCCGTGATACCGGCGGCGGCGAGCGCTGCGGCGTCCATGCGGAAATGCGTGGTCGATGCGGGGTGGATGACCAGCGAGCGCGCGTCGCCGACGTTCGCCAGGTGCGAGAACAGCGACAACGTTTCGATGAAGCGCAGGCCGGCGGTCCGGTCGCCGCGCAGGTTGAAGCTGAACACAGCGCCTGCGCCGCGGGGCAGCAGGCGTTTGGCGAGTGCGTGATCGGGATGCGATGCCAGTTCGGGATACGCCACGGATTCCACCGCGGCATGGCTTGCGAGAAACTCGACCACCTTGCGCGTGTTTGCAACGTGGCGTTCCATGCGTAGCGGCAGCGTCTCGATACCCTGCAACAACTGCCATGCCGCCTGCGGATGGAGGCACGCGCCGAAGTCGCGCAGGCCTTCGCGGCGGGCGCGCAGAAGAAAGGGGGCAACTGTGCTTTCCTCGGCGAATACCATCCCGTGAAAACCCTCATAGGGCTCGGTAAATTCAGGGAAGCGGCCTGACGCCTCGAAGTCGAAAGTACCACCGTCGACGAGCACGCCGCCTATCGTCGTGCCGTGCCCACCGAGGAACTTGGTCGCCGAGTGGTACACCAGGTCGGCGCCGTGGTCGAACGGCTTGAGCAGCCAGGGCGTGGTGAAGGTCGAATCGATGAGGAGGGGCACACGGTGCCCGTGTGCGATCTGCGCGACGGCTTCGATATCGAGCACGTCGAGCCCCGGATTACCAAGGGTCTCACCGAACAGCAGCCGCGTATTGGGGCGCAGCGCGGCGCGCCAGGCGGCGAGGTCGCCGGGTTTGACGAAGGTCGTCTCGATGCCGAAGCGCCGCAGCGTGTAGTTCAGCAGATTGTGCGACCCGCCGTATAGCGCGCCCGACGCGACAATGTGCGCGCCGGCGCCCATCAGCGTGGCGATCGCAAGGTGCAGCGCGGCCTGGCCGCTGGCGGTGCCGATTGCGCCCGCGCCGTTTTCCAGCGCGGCGACGCGCTCCTCGAACACGGCGACGGTCGGGTTCGATATGCGCGAGTAGATGTGGCCGGCGCGCTCCATGTTGAACAGCGACGCCGCGTGATCGGTGTCCCGGAACGAGAACGAGGTGGTCTGGTAGATCGGCGTCGCGCGGGCGCCGGTCGTGGGGTCGGGAGCGGCGCCGGCATGCAGCGCAAGCGTATCGAAACGGTTGGCGGACATCGTGAGCGGCGGAGCCACAAAAGGGCCCGGCGAAGGGTGAAGGTGGAGGCCATCGTATCACCGGGGCGGGCCGTTTCGCGGCCCTTTTTCACCGCAGGAGCCCGTTGGGCCGGCTTTTGCGGCAGCGCTGGGGGTGCGGTGTCCGCTTTCCTTTTGCACACCTTTCCGCTAGGATCGAAAGTCAACAGGCTCTACCAGCATCACAGGAGACAATCATGCGAGTCAGCGACATCCTCAAGGTCAAGGGCAACACCCTTTTCACCGTCACCCCCGATACGACGGTGCACGAGGCCGTCAACACGATGGCCGATCACGACATCGGTTCGCTCGTCGTGATGGAATACGGCGATCTGGTCGGCATGCTGACATTTCGCGAGATTCTTCTGACGCTCAGCCGTAACGGCGGCAGTGTCGGTACATCGACAATCCGCAAGGTCATGGACGACCATCCGCTCACCTGCACACCCGAGACGGATGTGAACGAGGTGCGCCGCATGATGCTCGAGCACCACGTTCGCTATCTGCCGGTGATGGATAGCCGCACGCTGATGGGCGTGATTTCGTTCTACGACGTCGCGAAGGCGGTGGTGGAAGAGCAGGGTTTCGAAAACCGCATGCTCAAGGCCTATATCCGTGACTGGCCGGAGCAGGAGCAGGAACAGGCGCGCTAATCGGGCTGCCAGGGGCTGTCTGGATCCGTCAGCAGGCCGGCGCGGGTTCCCGCGTTCGCCTTGGGGCTGCCACGCATGTGGTGTATGAAGAGAAGGCGCGCGCGAAAGCGTGCGCTTTTTTTATGTCCGTCTGCGGCGCAAAGTGCCGCATAACACCTGTCGCACCGTCATCCAATTCCTGGAGTTCCCAGCCTTCATGAGCGATCGACCGTTACCCGCCACCCGCCGCGCTGGCCGCTCCGGCACGCCGCACGAGTCGCAGTTTCGCCTGCTGCGCGAGCGCCGCTTCGCGCCGTTCTTCTGGACGCAGTTTCTGGGCGCAATGAATGACAACGTGTT
The DNA here is from genome assembly GCF_004361815.1 of Paraburkholderia sp. BL10I2N1. NCBI lineage: Bacteria > Pseudomonadati > Pseudomonadota > Betaproteobacteria > Burkholderiales > Burkholderiaceae > Paraburkholderia > Paraburkholderia sp. BL10I2N1. Next base: position 2,662,256 of record NZ_SNWA01000001.1, read on the forward strand.
CAAGATCGGCTTCACGTCGCTGGTGACGTACCAGGCAGCGCGCTTTTCCGGTGTCGATGCGAAGACGGCAGCGTTCCTGATCTCGGCTGTCTTTATCCTGCCGTTCGTGCTGTTTTCGGCAACTTCCGGGCAGTTCGCCGACAAGTACGACAAGGCGATGCTGACGCGCTTCGTGAAGACCTTCGAAGTCGGCGTGATGCTGGTCGGTGGCACAGGCTTTCTGCTGCATAGCGCGCCGCTGCTCTATCTGTGCACTTTTCTGATGGGCGTGCATTCGACGCTCTTCGGTCCTGTCAAATATGCGTATCTGCCGCAGCATCTGTCGAAAGAGGAACTGGTTGGCGGCAACGGCATGGTCGAGATGGGCACGTTCGTCGCGATCCTCCTGGGGACGATTCTGGGCGGTGCAGCGGCTGGTTTCGTCGAGCATGGGGCGATCGTGCTGGCGGCCTGCTGCGTGGCGATCGCTCTCATCGGGCGGGGCGTGTCAGGGTTTGTGCCCCCTTCTGCCGCGCCGCAGCCTGATCTGGCCATCAACTGGAATCCCGTTAGCGAGACGTGGCGCAATCTGAAGCTCGCCCGCGAGAATCGCACGGTGTTTCTGAGTCTGCTCGGGATTTCGTGGCTGTGGTTCGTCGGCGCGACGTTTCTATCGTCGTTCTTCAGCTTTGCGAAGAACGTGCTGTCGGCTGATCCGGATGTCGTGACTGTGTTGCTTGGCACCTTCTCGATCGGTATCGGTATCGGCTCACTGCTCTGCGAACGGCTGTCGAAGCGTCGCATCGAAATCGGGCTGGTGCCGCTCGGCTCGATCGGCATGAGCCTGTTCGCGATCGATCTCTACTTCGCAAGCCATAGGCTGCCACCGGCCGTACATCTGCTGACGGTCGGGGAGTTCATCGCGATTCCCTCGCACTGGCGTGTTCTCGCCGATCTGTTTCTGCTCGCGATGTTCGGCGGCTTCTACAGCGTGCCGCTCTATGCATTGATCCAGAGCCGCAGTCAGCCGAGCCATCGGGCCCGAATCATCGCGGCGAACAATATTCTGAATTCGCTGTTCATGATCGTGTCTGCACTGATGGCGGTGGGTTTGACCGCAGCGGGCGTCAGCATTCCAGGCATTTTCCTCGTGACGGCGTTGCTCAATATCGTCGTCGCGACCTACATCTATTCGCTTGTGCCCGAGTTCCTGCTGCGTTTCATTGCGTGGCTGCTGGTGCATACGTTCTACCGGATCCGTCTTGTGCACGCGGAACGTATCCCGCAGGAGGGAGCGGCCGTCCTCGTGTGCAATCACGTGAGCTATGTGGATGCAGCCGTCATCATGGCTGAGAGTCCGCGGCCGATCCGCTTCGTGATGGACTACCGTATCTTCCGGTCGCCGTTTGCCGGATGGTTGTTCCGTCAGGCGAAGGCGATTCCGATCGCGCCAGCCCACGAGAATGCCGACATGCTCGCGCGCGCCTACGATACGTGCGCACAGGCGCTGGCCGAGGGTGAACTCGTGTGCATCTTTCCCGAGGGCAAGCTGACGACGACCGGCGAGTTGAACCCGTTTCGCCACGGCGTGACGGAGATCATCCGCCGTACGCCGGCGCCGGTTTTGCCGATGGCGCTATGTGGTTTGTGGGGCAGCGTGTTTTCGCGGCACGAAGACGTCTACCTGCCGCGACCGCTGCAAAAGGGCATGATGAGCCGGCTGACGCTGGCTGTCGGCGAGCCGCTCGATCCGGCGACGGTGACGCCGGAGGGTCTGCAGCGGATCGTCACGGAACTGCGTGGTGCGCGCAAATAGCGGCGAGGCGCGCTGAGGCGGCTTGTGGCGCCGCGTCCGAAGGGCGCGCAGCGGTGGTTGGGCTGGCATAATAGCGGCTTCCCCGCATTTCTTTGGACGACGCTCATGTCCGGCAATACCCTCGGCACGCTTTTCACAGTCACGACATTTGGCGAGTCGCACGGCCCCGCTATCGGCTGCGTGATCGACGGCTGCCCACCGGGCATGGAACTTGGCATCGATGACATCCAGTTTGAACTCGACCGCCGCAAGCCCGGCACGTCGCGTCACGTCACGCAGCGTCAGGAAGAAGACAAGGTCGAAATCCTGTCGGGCGTGTTCGAAGGCAAGACCACTGGCGCGCCGATCGCGCTTCTGATCCGCAATACTGACCAGCGCAGCAAGGACTACGGCAACATCGCCGATACGTTCCGCCCGGGCCACGCCGACTACACGTACTGGCAGAAGTACGGCATTCGCGATTATCGGGGCGGTGGCCGTTCATCGGCGCGTCTGACTGCGCCGGCCGTCGCGGCGGGGGCGGTGGCGAAGAAGTGGTTGCGCGAACGCTTCGGCACGGAAGTCCGTGGTTACATGAGCGCCCTGGGCGAGATCGAGGTGCCGTTCGTCGACTGGTCGCATGTGCGCGAGAACCCGTTCTTTGCGCCGAACATGGATATCGTGCCGAAGCTCGAGGCGTACATGGACGCGCTGCGCAAGGAGGGCGACTCGATCGGCGCGCGTATCAACGTGGTGGCGTCGGGCGTGCCGGTCGGACTCGGCGAGCCGCTTTTCGACCGTCTCGACGCCGACATCGCGCACGCGATGATGGGCATCAACGCGGTGAAAGGCGTTGAAATCGGCGCGGGCTTCGCGAGCGTCGCGCAACGCGGCTCGGTGCATGGCGACGAACTGACGCCGGAAGGCTTCGTTGGCAATCACGCGGGCGGTGTGCTGGGCGGCATTTCGACGGGGCAGGATGTGACTGTATCGATCGCAATCAAGCCAACGTCGAGCATCCGCACGCCGCGCCGCTCGATCGACAAGGCCGGTCAGCCGGCAATCGTCGAAACTTTTGGCCGCCATGATCCATGCGTGGGAATTCGTGCGACGCCGATCGCGGAAGCGATGCTCGCGCTAGTCTTGATGGACCACGCGCTGCGTCACCGCGCGCAATGCGGCGATGTGCAGGTAAGCACGCCGAAGATTGCGGCGAGCGCGCCGTAACAGCGGCTTGAACAGGCGGGCGCGGTGCTGTGCCCCGCCCCGTTCAGTGCGACGCGCACTGTTCCGGGCGCGTCTACGTTGGCGTTCCGGGGGCGACTGAAAGTCGCGCCGAATGCAAAAAGCGCCGCATGTATCGGCGCTTTTTGCGTGGAGCGAGCGGAAAGCCTGTGCGATCACATATTCGGATAGTTGGGCCCACCACCGCCTTCCGGCGTGACCCACACGATATTCTGCGTCGGGTCCTTGATGTCACAGGTCTTGCAGTGCACGCAGTTCTGCGCGTTGATCACGAGGCGTTCGCTGCTGTCCTCGTTCTTCACGAACTCGTACACGGCTGCCGGGCAGTAGCGGCTTTCCGGTCCTGCGTACGTCTGCAGGTTCACGTTCACCGGCACTGAGGCGTCTTTCAGCGTCAGGTGCGCCGGCTGGTTCTCTTCATGATTCGTGTTCGAGATGAACACCGACGACAGCCGGTCGAACGTCAGCTTGCCGTCCGGCTTCGGATAGTCGATCGGCTTGCACTGCGAAGCGGGCCTGAGCATCTCGTGATCCCAGTGCTGGTGATGCAGCGTCCACGGCACGTTGCCGCCCAGCAGCTTCTGCTCCAGTCCGACCATCACGGTGCCTAGATACAGGCCCTTGCTCATCCACTGCTTGAAGTTGCGCGCGCGGTACAGCTCGGTGTGCAGCCACGACTGTTTGAACGCTTGCGGATAGGCGGCCAGTTCGTCCGCCTGACGGCCGGCCTGGACCGCGTCGAAGGCCGCATCGGCGGCCAGCATGCCGGTTTTGATCGCGGCGTGACTGCCCTTGATGCGCGAGGCGTTCAGGAACCCCGCATCGTCACCCACGAGCGCCCCGCCCGGGAACACGAGCTTGGGCAGCGACATCAGGCCGCCGGCGGTAATGGCCCGCGCCCCGTACGACACCCGCTTGCCGCCTTCGAGGAACGTGCGGATCGACGGATGCGTCTTGTAGCGCTGGAATTCCTCGAACGGCGACAGGTACGGATTGGAATACCCGAGCCCGACGACAAAGCCCACCATCACCTGGTTGTTGTCGATGTGATAGAGGAACGAGCCGCCGTAGGTGTCGCTTTCCAGCGGCCAGCCGGCGGTGTGGATCACCAGCCCCGGCCTGTGCTTCGCCGGATCGATTTCCCACAGCTCCTTGATGCCGATGCCGTAGACCTGCGGATCGACACCGTCGCGCAGTTTGAATCTGTCATGCAGCTGGCGGCCCAGATGGCCGCGCGCGCCTTCGCAGAACAGCGTGTATCTGGCGTGCAGCTCCATGCCGAGCTGGAAGTTTTCGGTCGGCTCGCCGTCCTTGCCGATGCCCAGATTGCCGGTCGCCACGCCTTTGACCGAGCCGTCATCGTTGTACAGCACTTCGGCGGCGGGAAAACCCGGAAAGATCTCGACGCCGAGCGCCTCGGCCTGCTGGCCCAGCCAGCGCGTGACGTTCGCGAGGCTGATGACGTAGTTACCTTCATTCCTGAAGTTATCCGGCAGCAGCCAGTGCGGCACGCTCTTCGCGCCGGTCTCCGACAGGAACAGGAAGCGGTCTTCGGTCACCGGCACATCGAGCGGCGCGCCTTTTTCCTTCCAGTCCGGGATCAGTTCGTTGAGTGCGCGCGGGTCCATCACCGCGCCGGAGAGGATGTGCGCGCCGATCTCCGAGCCTTTTTCCAGTACGCAGACGCCGAACTCGACGCCTTTCTCCTGCGCGCGCTGCTTCAGACGGATCGCCGCGGACAGGCCAGCCGGGCCGCCGCCGACGATCACGACGTCGTATTCCATCGACTCGCGCGGGCCGTATTGCTCAATGAGACTTGCGGGGGTCATTGATGCTCCTCTTACCGTTAGAATGCTTTTTTCGGGATCGTATTGTCCGGGAAGCACCCAGACGCCGCAACCCGAGCTGCACATATTAGCACGACCGTTCTATTTATATGATACGGTGTAACCCTTCATCGCGGCCTTTGGCGCAGCTAGCCGTCGCGACCACTGAAAACTGAACAAAGGAACGACAATGGGCCGGTCGATCAATCTGGAAGGCAAGGTTGCGCTGATCACAGGCGCATCGAGCGGGCTGGGCAAACGTTTCGCCCAGGTGCTGTCGCAGGCGGGCGCGAAAGTCGTGCTGGCGAGCCGACGTACCGAGCGCCTGAAAGAGCTGCGCGCCGAAATCGAGGCCTCCGGAGGCGCTGCGCACGTCGTGTCGCTCGATGTGACCGATTATCAGAGTATCAAGTCGGCCGTGGCGCACGCGGAGACGGAAGCCGGCACGATCGATATTCTTGTGAACAATTCTGGCGTATCGACGACGCAGAAACTTTCTGAGGTTACGCCCGCCGACTTCGAATATGTGTTCGACACCAATACCCGCGGGGCATTTTTCGTCGCGCAGGAAGTGGCTAAACGCATGATGATGCGCGGCAACGGCGGCGGCCAGAAGCCGGCCTACCGGATCATCAATATCGCGTCAGTGGCGGGCCTGCGCGTGCTGCCGCAGATCGGCCTGTATTCGATGAGCAAGGCGGCAGTCGTCCACATGACGAAAGCGATGGCGCTGGAGTGGGGGCGCCACGGCATCAACGTGAACGCGATCTGTCCGGGTTACATCGATACCGAGATCAACCATCATCACTGGTCGACGGAGCAGGGGCAGAAGCTCGTGTCGATGCTGCCGCGCCATCGCGTCGGCCAACCGGAGGACCTGGACGGCCTGCTGTTGCTGCTCGCCGCCGACGAATCCCAGTTCATCAACGGTGCGGTCATTGCCGCCGACGACGGCTTCGGCCTCGCCTGAGCGGCGCCGTGTCCTGACGCCTTACCTGTGCGCCGGCCGCTGTTCGCGGCCCGGCGCGCGATCCTGTTTCAACCCGCAGAAGAAGTACGATGAGCGAATACCACGCAGTTTTTGAGATGTCCATGCCGATCCGTTGGGGCGACATGGACGCGTTTGGCCACGTCAACAACACGGTTTATTTCCGCTACATGGAGCAGGTGCGGATTTCCTGGTTCGAGAAGCTCGGCATTGCGGGCGGCAATGGCGAAGGGCAGGGGCCGGTGATCGTCAACGCGTCGATGGAGTTTCTGAGGCAGCTGCATTATCCAGGCGACGTGATTGGCCGGATGACGGTCGGCACACCCGGCCGCAGCAGTTTCGATACGGGTTTCGAACTCACCCGCGCCGACGATCCCAATACCGTCTACGCGCGCGGCGCGGCGCGCTGCGTGTGGATCGACTATGCCGCCGGCAAATCGGTGCCGATTCCCGACCTGCTGCGCGCAACGATCGAGAACGCCACACTGGCGAAGGCCTGAGCATCGGGCTCGCCGCGCTGTGGGCGCCTGTCGTGACCTGTCCCGCGGCGCGGCCCGTCAACTTCCTGTCGTTTCAATGGCCGAGCAGTCTCTGCAGCAGTTCGGTCGCATTCCCCGTATCGTATTTACGCATCAACCGCGCGCGGTAGACGTCGACCGTGCGCGAACTGATGTCGAGCGCCCGGCCAATCTGCTTGCTGGTCTTGCCTGTCACCAGCTGCGCTGCGATCTCGCGCTCGCGCGGGGTCAGTTCGATGGCGACCCGTCGCGTCGCGCTCAAATCTTCGAAAGTCCAGACGCCCGCCGCATGCGGGTCGGCGCGATCCAGCGAGCGTCCAGTCACGTGACACCAGAACAGCTCACCGTTTGCGCGCTTCATGATGCGGTCGTCCGCGTAGCTGCCCTGCGCGGTCATGATTGGTGGAATGCGGGTGCCGATCCGCTCGAACTCGTCCGGCGACGGATACAGCACCTGAAACGACTGTCCGAGCAGTGATTCGCGCGGACAGCCGAAAATCGACGCGAGCTGATCGTTGCAGTCTTCAATGGTCCGTTCGCGGGAAAGTACCAGGCCGATCGGCGCAAGGTGAAAAGCGGTTTGGTAATCCAGGGCAGGCATGGGTTGCAGTGGCAGGCGGTGGCTTGTTGTTGCGCGCGGCGGCAAATACTTATGTATTTTTGCGTATTGTGCAGCATGGGCGCAGCATCGTACCCTTTCGAACAAATCAAAGGTGGCGAAAATACAGGTGAAGGCAACGTGCAGCGGCATTGCCGCTCGCGTATGACTAGAATGACGCATCGGGTCGCGCCCGATGTGCATCGCACCGATCCGGTTTCGGGTTTCCAATCGAGGAAGGGACAAACTGATGAACAAGGTCTATCCAGGCGCGGCAGACGCGCTCAAGGACATCGTCAAGGACGGGCAGACATTCGCCGTCGGCGGCTTTGGCCTGTGTGGCATTCCTGAGGCGCTGATCGCAGCGCTGCGCGATTCGGGCGTGAGAAACATCACGTGTATCAGCAACAACGCGGGCGTCGACGGTTTCGGCCTGGGTCTGCTGCTGGAAACGCGGCAGATCAAGAAGATGATTTCTTCGTACGTGGGCGAAAACAAGGAGTTCGAACGCCAGTACCTGGCCGGCGAACTCGAACTGGAATTCACGCCGCAGGGCACGCTCGCCGAGAAGCTGCGCGCAGGTGGCTCGGGCATTCCAGCGTTTTTCACGAACACGGGCTACGGCACGTTGATCGCCGAAGGCAAGGAAACCCGCCAGTTTGGCGACAGGCACTACGTGCTCGAGCCTTCACTGACGGCTGACGTCGCGCTCGTCAAGGCGTGGAAGGCCGACAAGTCGGGCAACCTGATCTACCGCCGCACCGCGCGCAACTTCAACCCGATGTGCGCGATGGCCGGCAAGATCACCGTCGCGGAAGTCGAGGAAATCGTTGAGACAGGCGAACTCGATCCGGACGCGATCCACACACCGGGCATCTTCGTGCAGCGCATCGTGCTCAATGCCCATCCGGAAAAACGCATCGAACAACGCATTGTCCGCGCGAAAGGAGAATGATCATGGCATGGAATCGTGACCAAATGGCCGCGCGCGCGGCGCTGGAACTGCAGGACGGCTTTTACGTGAATCTCGGCATTGGCCTGCCGACACTGGTGGCGAACCATGTCCCGCCGGGCGTCGAAGTATGGCTGCAGTCGGAAAATGGTCTGCTCGGCATCGGCCCGTCGCCGACCGAAGAGGAAGTCGACGCCGACCTGATCAACGCCGGCAAGCAAACGGTGACGACGCTGCCGGGTTCGTCGATCTTCTCGTCGGCGGACTCGTTCGCGATGATTCGCGGCGGCCATATCAATCTGGCGATCCTCGGCGCGATGCAGATCAGCAAGAAGGGCGATCTGGCCAACTGGATGATCCCGGGCAAGATGATCAAGGGGATGGGCGGCGCGATGGACCTCGTCGCGGGCGTCAAGCGTGTGGTCGTGCTGATGGAGCACGTCGCGAAGGGCGACCAGCACAAGATTCTCGAAGAGTGCACGCTGCCGCTGACAGGCGTCGGCGTAGTCAACCGGATCATCACTGATCTCGGCGTGATCGACGTGACGGATGGCGGGCTGAAGCTCGTCGAACTGGCGGATGGTGTCACCGTCGATGAAATCAAGGCGAAGACGGGCGCGCCGCTTGACGTGAGCGCCGTGGGCTGACGATCGCTGGCTGAAGGAAAAGTGATGATGTCGGTGCGATCAGGCGCCGATGCAAAAAACGGGCGAAGCGTAAGTTTCGCCCGTTTTGTTTTGGCCGCCCTCTTTGAAGTCCTTTTCGAGGTGCCTTTGGCAGAGGGAGTCCGGGCTCGTCGTGCTGGCCATTCGGACGAGTCCGGCCTGAACGGCAAAGCGGTTTAAAATCGTTTGCATATCGAGTGCGTTCCATTGGCACGTCGCTTCCGTTGCCGAACAACGTCTCTGCTCAAGCAAAGGAAATCTCCGATGACTGCTACGCCCGTTGCTGCTCCTGATCCCGCCAGTATGTCGTCGCCCCGTCAATATGACGTGCAATGCATAAGTCCGGGCGGACTGCATCGCGTCGCTTATACCGAGTGGGGTGATCCGGAGAATCCGCGTGTGCTGCTGTGTGTGCATGGATTGACGCGTTCAGGGCGCGACTTCGACCGGCTGGCCGTGGCGCTCGCGTCTACGTATCGCGTCGTCTGTCCGGATGTGGTCGGGCGGGGGGTGTCTTCATGGCTCGCCGACCCCAACTACTACGGCGTACCGCAGTACGTGGCCGACATGGTGACGTTGATCGCACGGCTCGGCGTCCAGTCGGTCGACTGGTTCGGCACGTCGATGGGTGGCCTCATCGGGATGGCGCTGGCGGGCCTGCCAGACTCGCCGATCCGCAAGATGCTGCTCAACGACGTCGGTCCGCATCTCGAACCCGAAGCGGTGGCGCGTATCGGTGACTACCTGGGCAAGCCGGCGAGCTTCGAGACGTTGCAGCAGGGCATCGACTACGCTGCGCTGCTCGCAAATACCTTCGGTCCGTTGACGCCTGAAGAATGGCGCGAGATCAATACGCCGCTGCTTCATCAGCGGGACGGCGCCTGGCAGTTGCGCTACGACCCGCGGATCGCGCAGCCGTTCACCGCGACAACACCGGAGCTCAGCGCGCTAGGTGAGGCTGCGTTGTGGCGTTCGCTGGCTGCAACCGAGGGCCCGGTGCTCGTGGTGCGCGGCGAGCGATCGGACCTGCTGTCGCGTGAAACGGTTGCTCAAATGGTCGGGAACGGGCGGGCTGTATCGAGCGTGGAAATCCCGGGCGTCGGGCACGCACCCGCTTTTCTCTCGAACGACCAGATCGACATCGCGCGACGCTTCTTCGTTGGCGAGAACGCCGACGCGTCATAATACGAGGTTCCGCGGCGCGCCCTGCGAGGCGCGCTGCGGGACGTTTCAACGACACACGTTTAACTTTCAATCACAGGACTCTTCATGGCAGTCATTCGTCACCACGTCGGCGCGCGCCTTTCGGAAATCGCCGTGAACAACGGCACCGTCTACCTTGCGGGCCAGATCGCCGAAGATACCAACCAGGACATCGCGGGCCAGACGCGTGAAGTGCTCGGCCACATCGACCGCCTGCTTGCCGAAGTGAGCAGCGACAAGTCGCACCTGCTGTCCGTGCAGATCTACATCTCCGACATGGTGCATTTCGCCGGCATGAACGCGGTGTGGGACACGTGGGTCGCACCGGGCGCAACGCCCCCGCGCGCCACCGTCGAAGCGAAGCTGGCAAACCCGGATTGCCTCGTCGAAGTCGTCGTCGTGGCAGCGCAACGTAGCTGATCGATTGCAACACTGCTTTCCGCCTCACAAGGCGAGCCGCACCATGAACACCGAAACCGTCACGACCGCTCCTCAACCCGCACCGTCTATTGACGATGCGATGGCGTTGGTGCGTGAGTATGCAGGAGAGGTGCGGCTCTCATCGGGCGAACTACTTGCCAATCATGCCGCGGGTACTGCGGCGATCATGGGCACACTCAACGTCGATCCGCCGGCTGTCCTGGCGGCGGCGCTCTTTGCGTTGACGCCGCATTTGAAGGACCCTGAACGCATCCTCGCCGACCGGTTCGGCGAAGAAGTCGCGCAACTGGTTGGCGACGTGCGCAAGCTGTTGCGTCTCGGCACCGTCAGCCTGCGCGCGGCGCAGAATGCGATCCCCGAGGCAGGGCGTGACGCACAGGCGGCGCGCCGTGCGCAGGTGGAGGCGCTGCGCAAGATGTTGCTCGCGTTTGCGCAGGACATCCGTGTCGTGCTGATCCGTCTCGCATCGCGGCTGCAGTCGCTGCGTTACTACGCAGCGGCGAGAATCACGCCGTCGCCGGATGTGGCACGCGAGACACTCGATATCTACGCGCCGCTCGCGAACCGGCTCGGCATCTGGCAACTGAAATGGGAGCTCGAAGATCTCGCGTTCCGTTTCGAAGAACCTGAAACCTACAAGCGCATCGCGAAGCTCCTCGACGAGAAGCGGGTCGAGCGCGAGACATACGTGTCCGAGGCGATCACCCGGCTGCAACATGAGCTTGCGGGCGCGCACATCCGCGCGGAAGTCAGCGGCAGGCCAAAGCACATCTATAGCATCTGGCGCAAGATGCGCGGCAAGGAACTGGATTTCGCCGAACTCTACGACGTGCGCGCGTTCCGCGTGATCGTGCCGGACATAAAGGACTGCTACACGGTGCTCGGCATCGTGCACAACCTGTGGCAACCGGTGCCGAAGGAATTCGACGATTACATTTCGCGACCCAAGCCGAATGGCTACAAATCGCTGCACACGGTTGTGATCGGCGACGATGGCCGGGCTTTCGAAGTCCAGATCCGCACCCAGGAGATGCATCAATTCGCGGAATACGGCGTCGCGGCGCACTGGCGCTACAAGGAAGCAGGCGCGCGCGGCTACGGCGGCCAGTTCAGCGCTAGCGAGAAATACGACGAGAAGATTGCGTGGCTGCGTCAGCTGCTCGCCTGGAAGGACGATGTATCCGAAGGCGAGCATGGCGAAAAGCGTGCCGCGCAGCCGTGGGAGCAACTGCGCCAGGCAACACTCGACGACGATCATATCTACGTGCTGACGCCCCAGGCGCGCGTGATCCCGTTACCGCAAGGCGCAACGGCTATCGATTTTGCGTATCACCTGCATAGCGAGTTGGGGCACCGTTGCCGCGGTGCGCGCGTCGATGGCGCGATGGTGCCGCTCAACACGCCGCTGAAGAACGGGCAGACGGTCGAGATCGTCGCAGTGAAAGAGGGCGGTCCGTCGCGCGACTGGCTCAATCCGCAACTCGGCTATCTGCAAAGCCCGCGTGCGCGTCAGAAGGTGCGCGCCTGGTTCAACGCTGTGGAGTTGCAGGAGCACATCGCGACGGGCCGCGCGATGGTCGAAAAGACCTTGCAACGCGAAGGTAAGACTTCGGTCAATCTAGATCAGCTCGCTGCAAAGCTCGGCTTCAAGACCACCGACGATCTGTTCTCGGTCGTCGGCAAGGAAGAGTTCAGCCTGCGTCTGATTGAGCAAGCGTTGAACGATGCGCCGCCGCCGGAACCGGTCGTCGAGGCGCCTGAGCAATTCGAAAAACGCAGTAGTGGCGCGAGCGTAGCGCACGGGGCGTCGACTGGCGTGCTGGTTGTCGGCGTCGATGCGCTGCTTACGCAACTCGCACGTTGCTGCCGTCCCGCGCCGCCCGACGATATCAGCGGATTCGTGACGCGCGGCAAAGGCATGTCGATTCATCGCAGCGATTGTCCAACCTTCCTTCGTATGGCCGAGCGCGCGCCGGAGCGCGTTCTCGAGACAGCATGGTCGGCCGATGTGATGAGCGGCCACGGACACTCGGTATATCCCGTCGACCTGACGATTGAGGCGACGGATCGGCAGGGGCTGTTGCGCGACATCTCCGAAGTTTTTGCGCGCGAGAAGATGAATGTGGTCGGCGTGAAGACGCAGACGCGTCGTAATGCGGCGTTCATGCAGTTTACGGTCGAGGTGTCGAGTGCGGCGCAGATTCAGCGCGCGTGCACGTTGCTCGGCGAAGTAATGGGCGTCGCGCGTGCATCGCGCAAGACATAAGGACGCGATCTCCGGCACGTCGAGGTGTGTGGCGGTCAGGATTTTTAATGTCGGCGCATAAAAATACTTGCCAAGTTTCGAGGCGCTCCATATAATCTCGTTTCTTCAGGCTCGTAGCTCAGCTGGTTAGAGCACCACCTTGACATGGTGGGGGTCGTTGGTTCGAGTCCAATCGAGCCTACCAACGAAATTGAAATTCCGGTTTTCCGGGGTTTCGCGAACGTAGTATGCGCCTCGGCGCACACAGGGCGAATACGGTTATGACACCGCGAACGTTGACCGAAACCACTTCGGATCGGCGCTAGTCGAGGACCAATTTCGCCCTTGTAGTTTGCTAAAAATGTGAATGCGGCCCCTCGAAAGCGGGGCCGCATTTTTTTTATCTCGATACTGGACGTGCCGCCGCCGGTTGGCACCACGGAGAGTGCAATGGTTTCGATTCGTCTGCCCGATGGTTCTGTTCGACAGTACGATCATCCGGTGACCGTCGCCGAAGTGGCGGCCTCGATTGGTGCGGGTCTCGCGAAAGCAGCCCTCGGCGGCAAGGTCGACGGCGAACTGGTCGATACGTCTACGGTGATCGATCGCGACGCATCGCTTGCGATCGTCACCGACAAGGACGCTGTTGGTCTCGACATCATTCGCCACTCGACGGCCCACCTGCTGGCGTACGCGGTGAAAGACCTCTACCCGGAAGCACAGGTTACGATCGGACCGGTTATCGATAACGGCTTCTACTACGACTTCGCTTACAGCCGTCCTTTCACGCCCGAAGATCTCGAGAAGATCGAAAAGCGCATGCAGGAGCTCGCGAAGAAAGATGAGCCGGTGTCGCGTCGCGTGGTGTCGCGCGACGAAGCCGTCGAATACTTCAAGAGCATCGGTGAGAAGTACAAGGCCGAGATCATCGAATCGATCCCCGCTAGCGATGAAATCAAGCTGTACTCGCACGGCGGTTTTACGGATCTTTGCCGTGGTCCGCACGTGCCGTCGACGGGGAAGCTGAAGGTTTTCAAGCTCATGAAGGTCGCGGGCGCGTACTGGCGCGGCGATTCGAAGAACGAGCAGCTGCAGCGTATCTACGGTACGGCCTGGACGAAGAAGGAAGACCAGGAGGCGTATCTGCGCATGCTCGAGGAAGCGGAAAAGCGCGATCACCGCAAGCTTGGCAAGCAGCTCGACATGTTTCACATGCAGGACGAGTCGCCGGGCATGGTGTTCTGGCACCCGCGTGGCTGGACGTTGTGGCAGCAGGTCGAGCAATACATGCGTCGCCGAGTGAATGACGCCGGCTATCTCGAAATCAAGACGCCGATGATCATGGATCGCTCGCTGTGGGAAGCGTCCGGTCACTGGCAGAACTATCGTGAAAACATGTTCACGACGGAATCGGAAAAGCGCGACTACGCGATCAAGCCGATGAATTGCCCGGGTCACGTGCAGGTGTTCAATCACGGCCTTCGTTCGTATCGCGACCTGCCGCTGCGGTACGCGGAGTTCGGTTCGTGCCACCGCAATGAGGCATCGGGCGCGTTGCATGGCCTGATGCGCGTGCGCGGCTTCGTGCAGGACGACGCGCACATTTTCTGTACCGAAGACCAGTTCATTAGCGAGTCGATTGCGTTCAATACGCTGGCGATGAGCGTGTACAAGGACTTCGGTTTTGAGAACGTTGACATCAAGCTGTCGCTGCGCCCTGACGCGCGCGCCGGCACCGACGAAACATGGGATCGCGCGGAGCAGGGTCTGCGCGAAGCCCTGACGGCGTGCGGCGTGACGTGGGACGAACTGCCAGGCGAGGGCGCTTTCTATGGCCCGAAGGTCGAATATCACATCAAGGACGCCCTCGGTCGCTCGTGGCAATGCGGTACGCTGCAACTCGACATGGTGCTACCGGAGCGGCTCGGCGCCGAATACGTGGCGGAAGACAACAGCCGTCGCCGGCCGATCATGCTGCACCGGGCAATCGTCGGATCAATGGAACGTTTCCTCGGGATTCTCATCGAGCACCATGCTGGTGCAATGCCGTCGTGGCTCGCTCCGATGCAGGTTGTGGTGATGAATATCGCCGAGAGTCAGGCCGACTATGCACAATCTCTCTCCCAATCGTTGCAAAAACAAGGGGTTAGAGTGGAGGCTGATTTGCGCAACGAGAAAATTAGCTATAAAATACGGGAGCACACGCTGGAAAAGGTCCCGTATCTGCTGGTTGTCGGCGACAAGGAGCGTGATGCGCAAACGGTAGCCGTGCGTGCCCGTGGTGGTGTCGATCTAGGTGTAATGCCAGTCGATGCCTTCATTGAGCGTCTGCATCAGGACGTGCAGTCGTTCAAGTAAGCCACTTGGCAGCGCGGCTCGTTTTTTTAATTTTTAGAGGAAACGTAACATCGCTACTGATAAGTCGTCGCATCGCATCAACGGTGAAATTACTGCGCCTGAGGTGCGTCTGGTCGGAGTCGAGAACGAACCGCTCGGCATCGTAAAACTCGCCGATGCTTTCCGCATGTCGGAACAGCAAGACGTGGATCTGGTTGAAATCGCCCCGCAGGCGGTCCCGCCGGTTTGCCGCTTGATGGATTACGGCAAGTTCAAGTACCAGGAAGCGAAAAAGCAGCACGAGGCCAAGCTCAAGCAGAAGGTCATCCAGGTTAAGGAAGTCAAATTCCGCCCGGGTACCGATGACGGCGATTACAACGTCAAACTGCGCAACCTGATTCGCTTCCTCGAAGACGGCGACAAGACAAAAATCACGTTGCGTTTCCGCGGCCGCGAAATGGCTCACCAGGAAATTGGTATGCGCATGCTCGAACGTCTGCGCACAGACCTGGATGAAGTCGGCGCGGTCGAGCAGATGCCGAAAATGGAAGGGCGCCAGATGATCATGGTGCTGGGCCCAAAGAAGAAGAAGTAAGCGGCAATTGCGCATCGTTCGGTGCGCGCCGTTCAGGTTGTGTCAGGAATATGTAGTCTCCTTCGGCGCAGGGTTGCGGCTGTCGGCGGAAGTGGCAGGTTTCGGAAGCGCGTCTGCGTAGCGGGTGCGTCTCCTGAAAAGGCGGCGGCCAGTATCATCGGCCGGCTGCATACCAAGTGGAGTGGGTTTCGAAGGGCGGGTGAAGGGCTGTCAGGGCCAACCGCACACCCATATCCATCTAATAATGGAGTTGTTCGTCATGCCTAAGATGAAGACCAAGAAGAGTGCTGCAAAGCGCTTCGTGGTGCGTCCGGGTGGTACCGTCAAGCGCGGTCAAGCCTTCAAGCGCCACATTCTTACCAAGAAGACCACCAAGAACAAGCGTCACCTGCGCGGTTCCACGGCAGTTCATGATTCCGATCTGAACTCCGTCCGTGCGATGCTGCCGTTCGCCTAACCCTTAACCGAAACTCATAGGAGCGAAACATGCCTCGAGTAAAACGTGGGGTTACCGCACGGGCCCGCCACAAGAAGATCATCAAGCTGGCCAAGGGTTACCGCGGCCGTCGTAATAATGTCTATCGCATCGCCAAGCAGGCGGTCATGCGCGCAGGCCAGTACGCCTACCGCGATCGCCGCAACAAGAAGCGTGTGTTCCGCGCATTGTGGATCACGCGTATCAACGCGGCGGTGCGCCAGCACGACATGACATACAGCGTGTTCATCAATGGCCTGAAGAAGGCTTCGATCGAACTCGACCGCAAGGTGCTGGCCGACATGGCTGTGTTCGACAAGGCCGCTTTTGCTGCGATCGTTCAGCAGGTGAAAGCCGCCGTTGCAGCCTGATTGCGCTCTTAGCAAATCGCACTGCGTGGTTCGTTGCAGCGAAGATCCGGTAGTCTCGGTGACGCTGCAACAAAAACGGGGCTCCTCACCGAGCCCCTTTTTTGTTGGTCGAGCCTCTTTTGCTCGCATTGAATACTGACGTTGAAAAGATGGGATCAATGGATCTGGACCAGATTGTCGCCGACGCGCAAAAAGCCTTCGAACACGCCTCTGACATCACGACGTTAGAAAACGAGAAAGCCCGTTTTCTCGGCAAGTCGGGTGCGCTGACCGAACTGTTGAAGGGCCTTGGCAAGCTCGATCCCGAGGCTCGCAAGACTGAAGGCGCACGTATCAATGTCGCCAAGCAGCAAGTGGAAGCCGCACTTACGGCGCGTCGCCGGGCGCTGGCCGAGGCGCTGCTGAATCAGCGCCTCGCCGCCGAAGCCATCGACGTCACGTTGCCCAGTCGCGGGGTCGGAGCAGGCAGCTTGCATCCGGTCATGCGCACATGGGAACGTGTCGAACAGATTTTCCGTACGATCGGATTCGACGTAGCCGACGGCCCCGAAATTGAAACCGACTGGTATAACTTCACCGCACTGAATAGCCCGGAAAATCATCCGGCCCGTTCGATGCAGGACACCTTCTACATCGACGGTAAGGATGCGGACGGCCGTCAGCTTTTGCTGCGCACGCACACGAGCCCGATGCAGGTGCGCTACGCCCGCACCAACACACCGCCGATCAAGGTTATCGTGCCGGGCCGCACCTACCGTGTCGACAGCGATGCTACCCACTCGCCGATGTTCAACCAGGTTGAAGGCCTGTGGATTGACGAGAACATCAGCTTCGCAGACCTGAAGGGCGTCTACACCGACTTCCTCAAGAAATTTTTCGAGCGCGACGACATACTCGTGCGCTTCCGCCCATCTTATTTTCCGTTCACCGAACCGTCGGCCGAAATCGACATGATGTTCGAGCAGGGCAAGAACGCGGGCAAATGGCTCGAGATTTCCGGCTCTGGCCAGGTTCACCCGACAGTGATCCGTAACATGGGCCTCGATCCTGAACGGTATATCGGCTTTGCATTCGGCAGCGGCCTGGAGCGGCTGACAATGCTGCGTTACGGCGTGCAGGACCTGCGTCTGTTCTTCGAAAACGACCTTCGTTTCCTGCGGCAATTCGCATAACGCACAACGTCACTCGCGACCGGAGCGGGCGCGCATGATCCAGAGGATGTGCACGCCACAAGCGGCGTCGCCGATGGACTCAAACGAAACCGCCGGACGTAGACCTAACCTGTTTAGAACGTAAAGAACCATGCTATTCCCTGAATCCTGGCTGAGAAGCTTTGCTGATCCGAAGATGACGACGGACGAACTGTCGCACGCATTGACGATGGCGGGCCTCGAAGTCGAAGGGCTGAGCCCAGCGGCGCCGCCCACGTCGAAGGTCGTGGTTGGCCGTGTGCTCGAAGTGGTCAAGCACCCGGACGCCGACAAGCTCAATGTGTGTCAGGTCGACGCGGGCACAGGCGCCACGCTCAATATCGTCTGCGGCGCGCCGAATGTCGCGCCGGGCATCAAGGTGCCGGTTGCGCTGGTTGGCGCAAAGCTGCCGCCGGCCGAAGAGGGAGGTGCATCGTTCGAGATCAAGCTGTCGAAGCTGCGCGGCGTCGAGAGCCAGGGCATGCTGTGCTCGGCGCGCGAACTGAAGCTGTCGGAGGATCATAGCGGCCTCCTGATTCTGCCGGAAGATACGCCGATCGGTCAGGATATCCGCGAGACGCTCAATCTCGACGATACGATCTTCGAAATCAAGCTGACGCCGAACAAGGCGGATTGTCTGTCGGTGTTCGGTGTTGCGCGCGAAACGTCCGCGATCACTGGTGCACCGTTGCGTCCGCTCGAGATCAAGCCGGTCGCCGTGAAGCTCAACGAAACGTTGCCCGTGAGGATTTCTGCTCCGGACCTGTGCGGCCGTTTCTCAGGGCGCGTGATTCGCGGCGTCAATGCACACGCGAAGACGCCGCAATGGATGGTTGAGCGCCTCGAGCGTTCCGGCCAGCGCAGCATTTCCGCCCTCGTCGATATTTCGAACTATGTGATGCTCGAACTAGGCCGTCCGTCGCACGTGTTCGACCTCGACAAGATCCATGGCGGCATCGACGTCCGTTGGGGGCGTCGTGGCGAAACGCTGAAGCTGTTGAACGGCAACACAGTCCAACTCGATGAAACCGTCGGCGTCATCGCGGACGATCAGCACGTCGAAAGTCTTGCCGGCATCATGGGAGGCGACAGCACGGCCGTCACGCTCGACACGACCAACATCTATCTCGAAGCCGCTTTCTGGTGGCCCGACAGCATCCGCGGCCGCGCACGCAAGTACAACTTCTCGACGGATGCAGCGCATCGCTTCGAGCGCGGCGTCGACTACTCGACGACCGTCGAGCATATCGAGCGCATCTCGCAACTGATCCTCGACATCTGTGGCGGCGAAGCCGGTCCGGTGGACGATCAGATCGTCAATATCCCGCAGCGGGCATCGGTAAAGATGCGTGTTGCGCGGGCGAACCGGATCATCGGCGTCACGATCAACGCTGATGAAATCGCGGAGATCTTCACGCGTCTCGGCCTCGAATTTGAGCGCGATGGCGAGATGTTTTCGGTGACGCCGCCGTCGTACCGCTTCGACATCGAAATCGAAGAAGACCTGATCGAGGAAGTCGCACGCATTTACGGCTTCGAAAGGATTCCGGCGCGCCCGCCCGTTGCGACGAGCGAAATGCGCCGCACCAACGAAACGCAGCGGTCGATCCACGAGATCCGTCATGCGCTCGCTGCGCGTGACTACGCCGAGACCGTGAACTTCAGCTTCGTCGATGCCGAGTGGGAGCAGGACTTCGCCGGAAACGACAACCCGGTGCGCCTGCTGAATCCGATTGCAAGCCAGATGTCAGTGATGCGCACGACGCTGTTCGGCAGTTTGATCAGCGTGCTGCGCTCCAACCTGAATCGTCGCGCGGACCGCGTTCGTGTGTTCGAGGCGGGCCGTGTCTTCCTGTGCGATCCGTCGATCAAGGCCGGCGAGCTGACGGTCGAAGGTTTCGCGCAGCCGAAGATGGTGGGTGGGCTGGCATACGGACCGGCTCTGGATGAGCAGTGGGGCGCGCCGTCGCGTGCGGTCGATTTCTTCGATGTAAAGGGCGACCTGGAAGCCCTGTTTGCGCCGGCGGTGGCGCGTTTCGTCAAGACCGGGCATCCGGCTCTGCATCCGGGGCGCAGCGCGCGCGTCGAACTGCATGGTCGTGCGGTGGGCTGGATTGGCGAATTGCATCCTCGCTGGATGCAGAAATACGATTTACCGAATGCGCCGATCCTGTTTGAAATTGAAGCTGACGCATTAATGCAGCGCGCTTTGCCGAGCCCGACAGAAGTGTCGAAGTTCCCGCCGGTGCGACGTGATATTGCGGTTGTCGTCGATCAGAAAATCGAGGTTCAGGCGATTCTCGACGAGATCCAAAAGGCGCTTTCCGAGGATGCCTGCAAGACAATCCAGAGGGTTGCGCTTTTCGATGAATTTCGTCCAAAATCAAATACTTCCGGTGGGTTGGCACCCAACGAGAAAAGCCTTGCGTTCCGTGTGACCTTGCAAGATACTGGCGGGACCCTTCAGGATGAAACGGTCGATCTGGCCATTAAAACCCTGGTGGATCGTCTGGCTCGAGTATATGGCGCACGGCTGCGCGGATAACCTTAAAACGGCTGTTTCCGCATTACCCGTTTCTGGTTAGCGCGCCATTTTATAGATTATGAACGAAATGAACTCGAGTGATTTCGAAGCCCTTCTTACGGCGCAGCGTAGCGCCATGATTCGCGATATTCCGACATCACCCGCCAGTGCGTCGGCCGAAACGCCGACGCTGACCAAGGCCGAGCTTGCCGAGTTGCTGTTCGACAATGTCGGACTCAACAAGCGCGAGGCGAAGGACATGGTCGAAGCGTTCTTCGAGGTGATTCGCGATGCGCTGGAGAGCGGCGACAGCGTGAAGCTGTCCGGGTTCGGCAACTTCCAGTTGCGCGACAAGCCGCAGCGTCCGGGCCGCAATCCGAAGACTGGTGAGGCGATTCCGATTGCCGCGCGTCGCGTCGTGACGTTCCATGCAAGTCAAAAGTTGAAGGCGCTAGTTGAGAGCGGCGCTGAGGCGAGCTTCGCGCGGTCCTAGCTATCGCGTGTTTCGTGCGTTTTCTTGCGCAACCCACCACAGCTAACTGACGATGACAGCGACGATCGAAAAAGTCGTCTTGCCTCCGATTCCAGCGAAGCGCTACTTCACGATCGGCGAAGTCAGCGAACTGTGCGGTGTGAAACCGCATGTGCTGCGCTACTGGGAGCAGGAGTTCACGCAGTTGAGGCCGGTCAAGCGGCGCGGTAACCGACGGTATTATCAGCACCATGAAGTGCTGCTAATCCGACGGATTCGCGAGTTGCTGTACGAGCAGGGTTTTACGATTAACGGCGCGCGCAACCGTCTCGACTCGCATGGTCCGGGACAGGGTGGGCCGGTGGAGATGGAGGAACAGGTGGTTGAACCGGTGGCAGTGCAGCCGGCAACGGTGGTCGATATCGATCAGTTGCGCAAGGAGTTGCTGCATGTGATTGATCTGTTGAGTCACTGATTGTGCTTTTTGTCGGATGTCAGCGGTTCTAATCGGATGAAGGGTCTGTTATACTTTTGTGCTTTCGGGGCGTAGCGCAGCCTGGTAGCGTACCTGCATGGGGTGCAGGTGGTCGGAGGTTCAAATCCTCTCGCCCCGACCAGACTAGATAAGGCTCTCAGGTTTTGCCCTGAGAGCCTTTTTCTATTCCTGCCGTTCATTACCAGCAAGGGTTTGCGGGATTTCGCGTAAACTCTGTCTAATTATAACAAGCGCCGCAGGTACGCTACCTGCGGCGGCCGATGCATTGTCTGCGTAGACAGGTTCGGCGATGGAATTCCCACCTGGCACCTTGAATAAAGCCGTCCTCGAAGTCGGCTCGATGCGGAGCCTGCTCTGCATCGCAGCACTCAATGCAAAGGGAGAACCCGGCCGGGATGTGTTACAAAGGACTGCGGAATAATGCATTTGAGCGTTGATCGCCTGGCCGGGCAAGGTGGAGCGGCGAGGAAACGGTGACCACGTCACGGGTACCGTTCCCGATTCACTGTTACGGTCAGCATCTGTGCTGCGCCTTAAACGTCTACGGCCGTTCGATCGCGCTCTCCTGTGGACATTCGAACGTCGGCTTCACTCAGAGATGCGACGCTCCGCGCTGCAGCACCGGTCCCGAGCATGTCCCGGGAGGCGGGGTATGCGGCAATAGAAATTGACCAGGCCTGGCCGCCGCAGAGTCCGTATCTTGCGACAGTGCCGCCACGCTCATTCGTAGGCGAAGACGCTGCCGAATTTGTCCATGCGTTCGAGCGCCATGCCCGAGCCGCGCACGACACAGGTCAGCGGGTCTTCGGCAACGAACACCGGTAGACCGGTCTCCTCGGCGAGCAGCCGATCGAGGTCGCGCAGAAGTGCTCCGCCGCCCGCGAGCATGATGCCGCGCTCGGCGATATCGGCGCCGAGTTCCGGCGGCGTTTGCTCGAGCGCGATCTTGATCGCCGATACGATCTGGTTCAGCGGATCGGTGAGGGCTTCGAGGATCTCATTGCTGGAGACCGTGAAGCTGCGTGGTATGCCTTCTGACATGTTTCGGCCCTTCACTTCCATTTCCTTGACTTCCGAACCCGGGAAAGCTGAGCCGATTGCCTTCTTGATGGCTTCGGCGGTTTGTTCGCCGATCAGCATTCCATAGTTGCGGCGGATATAGTTGACGATGGCTTCGTCGAACTTGTCGCCGCCGACGCGCACGGAACCTTTGTACACGATGCCGCCGAGCGAAATGACACCCACTTCGGTGGTGCCGCCGCCGATATCGACAATCATCGAGCCAGTCGCTTCAGACACGGGCAGGCCTGCGCCGGTTGCGGCGGCCATGGGCTCTTCGATGAGGTACACCTGCGACGCGCCCGCACTATGCGCGGCTTCCTTGATTGCACGTCGTTCGACCTGGGTGGACCCGCACGGCACGCAGATAATGATGCGCGGCGACGGCGCAAATATGCGCGGTGCGTGCACCATCCGGATAAACTGTTTGATCATCTGCTGGGTGATGTTGAAGTCGGCGATCACGCCGTCCTTCATCGGGCGGATGGCTTCAATGTTGCCCGGCACCTTGCCAAGCATCTCCTTGGCTTCCTTGCCAACTGCCAGAATGGTCTTTTTGCCATTCGGGCCGCCTTCCTGACGAATCGACACGACCGAAGGTTCGTCAAGGACGATGCCCTTGCCGCGCATGTAGATCAGCGTGTTTGACGTGCCGAGATCAATCGCGAGGTCGTTGGGAAAGTAGCTGCGCAGAAAACCGAACATTGAAAATCCGTCTCGCTTGATGGCAGGCGCTGGGCTTACCACGTGCGACCATGCGGCGGTCGGGAGAGGAAAGAATAGCAGCTCTGGAAACCGGGAGACGCCGGGTGGCACGCATGAGGCTATCTAAGGGGTGCCGCCGCCTGGACGTAACGGCCGGGTTGGAGGTAAATTCGGCGACCGTTGACGAGTTCGCCTTTGGCGATCTCATTGCTCGATCAATACGGCTTCGCGGGCGCAGAATGGGCACGGCAACAATGCTGATGGTTGGTCGTTGGTGGTCATGCTAGGATTCCTCGCAAACCACCATGGAGACCGCGATGCCGTATTTCTGCGAAAACGTTGAATGTCGCGCCGTGCTGGCCCGCGGACAGATCAAAGCGATCTGCGAGAACGAAGGGTTCTGCTTCCATTGCCCAGACTGCGAAGTGCGCAATGAGTTGAACATCGGCCTTCCCGGCGGTCCCGTTGAGTTGGTTCAACCGGAGAGATCTGCGCTCCCGCACAAGGTGACTGCAGCTGCTCGACCACTGGAGGACGGCAGGTATGCAGCGCATTTGAGCATCCAAAAGGCACTCGGCATGAAGGGTCCTTACGCGGTCGAGGAACATTGGGAGCAGCTTGGTGTATTCCGTGATGCGCAAGACGCCGTCGCGCATGCGAAGTCCGTAGCGGCAGACTGGTTGGATAGGAAAGCGTAGTCCGGAGTGGAACTCTGGATTCAGCCCTGCGATGCGTGCGCGGATCTTCACGGTCAGCGCGCGACCGTTGATCCGCACGACGACCTGGCGCTCAAGGGCGCAGGTGTTTTGAAGGGCGACGTGGTGGAACTGCACTACATCTGCAAGCGGTGCGGTGCCGCGTTCACACGCATTCTTGCCGGACCGCCCGGACAACAGACCTGGATGCTGCTGAATGCCGGCCAGCATTGAGGCCGGGCCAGGCGTTCCTTCATGCTACGATTCCTTCAGAGGTAAGGAGGCTGCCATGGAAGAGCGACAAGAGCATCGGGGCTTTGCTATTACCGTCAGCACGCGGGACCATCGCGACGGAGGGTCGACAGTTACTTTGTTGATCGAGCGTCTGTCCAAGGGGGGTGCCACCCACGAGGCATCTCCTGCACCCAAGCCCGAGCGGTATCAATCCCCGCTCATTGGGCAGGCGGCGGTAGGCGAGGCGATGCACCGTGCAATACACGCGATCGATGACGCCTTGGGGCCCCGTGACCCCTTCGGGGACTAAGTCCACCACTTCGGGCGCAAAGGCCGACGGCCGCTTCGATCAGGCCGACTTCATCTACATCGCCAGGGATGACGAATATCAATGACCGGCTGGGCAGCGGGCCATCTACCGATACAGTCCGATTGAACGCAGCGGCATGACATGGCGAACCTACTGGAGCAGTGCCTGTCAGCGCCGCCCCATCAAGAGCCAGTGTAAGCCGGCCGATTACCGGCGCATCCGCCTGTGGGAACGCGAAGCGATGCAGCGCCGGCTGGATCGCCAGCCCGACGCGATGACGCCGCGTTCCTCCATGCCAGGATCCTCGCTTGACAGATTTCGAAGATGCAATGAATACGGTTTTCCTGCACCGTGGCTACCAATCGATCATCGGCTATCTGCCAGATGACTTTGCGCGGGCTTGAACAGACTGATTTCGCAACCGACGGCCGCGTCATGGAACTCGAGCACCATGCCGTGCATGCCGGCCACGGCGGCGGCAAGACTGAGCCCCAGGCCGCTGCCGGGCGTATGGCGGCTGCCCTCGCCGCGATAGAAACGACGCAGGACGGCATCGCGCTCGGCCGGCGCGATGCCCGGCCCATTGTCCTGGACCGTCACGCCAGCGCCTTTTTCGTCGTGCCACAGCGTGATACGCACGAGTCCGCCGTGCGGCGCGAACTTGATGGCGTTTTCCACCAGGTTCGCCAGTGCCTCGAACAGCAGGTTCGGATCGCCCTGGATCTCCAGCGGCCCGGACACAGTCCGCTGCAGTTCGAAGGCGATCTGCCTGTCTTCGGCAGTCGGCTCGTAGAACTCGAACACATCGTCGGCGACGGCGGCCAGATCGACGCTGGTGAAGCCGGCGCGGCGCACGCCGCTTTCGATTTCCGAAATACGCAGCAGTGCGTTGAAAGTGCGTAGCAGGCCGCTGGTTTCCACGATGCTTTCATCAATTGCCGCGCGATACTCCGCCTCGGTTCTGGCGCGCCGTTGCGCACGTTCGAGTCCGCCGAGCATCCGCGTGAGCGGTGTGCGCAGATCGTGCGCAATCGCATCGCACACACCTTTGACCTCGTTCATCAGGCGCTCGATTTCGTCGAGCATCCCGTTCACGACGCCGACCAGGCGATCCACGTCGTCGCGTTTCGAATGCACCGGCAAACGTCTGCTGAGATTGCCGGCGACGATTTCTTCGATCGACGCGGTCACCGCATCGAGCCGCCGCATCGCCGAAATACCAATCAGGCTCGCCCCGATCAGGCCGATCACGAGCGTGATCATCGCGGTGGAGAGCAATGCATGCAGCAGTTCGTCGTCGAAGTGGTCGAGTTCGAGGGTGTTCTGGCATTGCAGGGCGATGCGGCTATCGGGCACGCGCGCTGCGATGCATCGGCCAGGGGGGTGGCCCGGCAGATTGGCGAGGCGCATCGAAAACGGCTTGTCGAAGACGGGGATCGCCGGCTGATCGCCCGAAAGGCCCCCGGCAAGATGTTTGCCGCTGGCGTCGAACAGGCCGAAAGGACGCTGACGGCGCGGATCGAACTGGTTCTGATGTTCGAATCGCGCGATCAGTTCGTCCGGCGCTTCGCGTTTCAACTGTGCGTGCTCGCGAATCAGCCAGTCGTCGATGCGTTCCTGCTCGAAGCCGGTGATCTCGCGGTACAGGTAACCGAACAGCAGCAACGCGATCACGCCAAACAGCACCAGAAACAGCGTGGCGAGGCGAAAGCCGGTGGTGCGGTGCAGTTCAGTCAGGCGCATGCAGCATGTACCCCGAACCGCGCACGGTATCGATCATTGGAGCCGTCCCGTCCGGGTCGAGCTTCTTTCTGAGACGGCTGATGTGCACGTCGATCACGTTGGTCCGCTCGTCGAGCCGGTAGTCCCATACCGCTTCGAACAGCATGGTACGGCTCACCACCTGGCCTTCATGCTGCATCAGGTATTCGAGCAGCCGGTACTCGCGCGGCAGCAACTGTACTGCGCGGCCGGCGCAGGTCACTTCGCGTTTGAGCGGGTCCAGACGCAACGGGCCGACCTGGTACTCCTGCACACCGGGCGCCGCCTCGCGCCGGCGCATCAACGCATCGAGCCGCGCGGTCAGCTCGATGAACTCGAACGGCTTGGTCAGATAGTCGTCGCCGCCGGCGCGCAGACCACGCACTCGTTCGTCGACCGCGGACAGCGCGCTCAGGATCAGCACCGGCGTGAGCACGCCGGCGCTGCGCAACGCCGACAGCATGCCAAGCCCTTCGAGTCCGCCCGGCAACATGCGATCGAGCACGATGGCGTCATAGTTGTTGGCGACCGCGAGCATCAGACCGTCGCGGCCGGTGCTGGCGGTTTCGACCTTGCAGCCGTGATCGGCGAGCGCTTCGACGATCTCCGCGAGAGTCTGCTCGTCGTCCTCGACGACCAATACGTTCGACATGCTTTTTTCCAGAAATGGGCGAGCGTCGAAGCTGCGCCAGCCGGCCGTTTTACGCTACGCTCGTACCTACGATGTCCGCAGTATGCCGCGCGAAGCTGCACAGGCATTTCGCGCCAACATGAAAAAATTTTAATGTAAGCCCCGATTGCCCCGATTGCGCATGCGAATCCTGCTGATCGAAGACGATACGCGCGCGAGCCAGTTTCTGGCGCGTGGCCTGAGCGAGAGCGGTCTGATTGTCGACACCGTAGCCGACGGTGCGACCGGGCTCGCCTATGCGCGCGAGGGCATCTACGACGTGATTGTGACTGATCGGCGCTTGCCGGCGCTCGACGGCGTGGCACTCGTCCAGCAGTTGCGCGCCGGTGGGGATACGACGCCGGTGCTGATGCTGTCGGCGGTCGGTGGCCTGAACGAACGCGTGGAGGCGATTCGCGCAGGTTGCGACGACTATCTCGTCAAGCCGTATGCCTTCGTCGAAGTGCTGGCAAGAATCGAGGCGCTCGCGCGGCGGGCGGATCGTAGCAGGATGAGTGAGCGGCTCGAATGCGCGGATCTGGTGCTCGACACGCGGGCGCGGACAGCAAGCCGCGGCGGCCGCGATCTGCGTCTGCAGCACCGCGAATTTCTGTTGCTTGAATGTCTGGCGCGTCGCGAGGGGCAGGTCGTCACGCGCAGCATGCTGCTCGAGGCGGCGTGGAATTACGATTTCGAGCCGCGCGGCAACATTATCGACATGCACATGCATCGGCTGCGGGCGAAGGTGGATCGCGACTTCCCGGTGGCGCTGATTCATACGGTGGTCGGCGCGGGATACGTGCTGAACCCGGCGCCGTGACAGGCGCTGCAAGCCTTGCAAGCCCTGGCTCGGGCGCGCCGACGCGGCATGTTGCGCCCCATTAAATTTATTTAATCATTGGGCGAAAGCGCCGACAGGACCCGCTGGCTAATCTGGCGACATTTCCAGTTGCCGGAGCGTTCTCCCATGTCAGGACTGTCCCGATCGGCGCCGCTTCCGCGCGCCGTCAGTCCTCCTGCACCCCTATCGTGCCTGCGCGCCGCCTTGTGTGTGCTGGGCGTCGTATTGCTGGCCGGGTGTTCGCTTGTGCCTGCCTGGCAACGGCCGGGCGTGCCGCTGGCGCAATCCTTCGACGGCGCGGCTGGCGGATCGCTCGCCGATACCGTGCCCGTCAGAAGCGGCTGGTGGCGCGAGTATCACGACCCCGCGCTCGACGCGCTGGTCGAGCGCAGCCTGCGCAACAACCTCACGCTGGCGTCAGCGATTGCGAGCGTCGAACAGGCGCGCGGCAACGCCGAGAAAGCCGGCGCGCCGCAGTATCCATCGCTTTCGCTCGGCGCCACATTCGATCGCAGCCACCAGGGGCGCGGTTCGACCACCAAGAGCCAGAGCCTGTTCGCTGAAGCCAGTTACGAGGTCGACTTCTGGGGCTTCAACGCCGCCAACGCCAGCGCGGCGGACCTGCTCGCGCGCGCGTCCGGGTTCGATCGCGATACGGTGGCGCTGACGCTGACCGCATCGGTCACCGACACGTATTTTCAGGTGCAGAGCCTGCGCCGCCGGCTCGCGATTGCGCGTTCCATTTCTGACGATGCCGCGCACATTCTGCAACTGCTGCTCGCGCAGCAGCAGGCGGGCGTCGCGAGCGAATTGCAGGTGCAGCAGCAGCGCAACGCGCTCGCCACCTTCCAGGCGGCTGTGCCGGCGCTGCAAGAGCAGCTCGACACCAGCATTCATGCGCTGGCGGTGCTGGCGGGCACCGCGCCTGAACAATTCACGGTCAGCGACGCCGCGCTCGCCGACATCCCGATTCCCCAACCGCGCCCGAATCTGCCCGCGAGCCTGCTGGAAACGCGCCCCGACATCCGTTCGAAGGAGGCGCAGTTGCAGTCGGCGAATCAGAGTGTCGGCGCGGCGCGCGCGGCCTTTCTGCCGAACATCGTGCTGACCGCGGACGGCGGCCTGAGCAGCAGGTCGCTGTCGCAGTTCCTGTCGAGCCCGTTCGCCAGTCTGGCCACGTCGCTGGCAGCGCCCATCTTCGACGGCGGTGCGCTGCGTGGTCAGTTGCACGCGAGCCAGGCGGCCGAAGCGAAGGGCGTTGCGGATTACCGGCAGGCGGTGGTAACCGCGCTGCAGGACGTCGAAGATTCGCTGTCGGCGGCGCAACAGCAGGAACTCGCGGAAGCGGCTGACCAGCGCGCCGCCGACGCCGCCCGCAAGGCCGCCACGCTCGCGCAAGCCCAGTACAAGCTCGGTACCGTCGACTTTCTGACCGTGCTCGACGCGCAACGCACGCTGTTTCAGGCCGAAGACACGCTGGTGCAGGTGCGGCTCGCGCGCCTGCAGGCGTCGGTGAGCCTGTTTCGCGCGTTCGGCGGCGGCTTCGGCGTGACCGACAGCAGCACCGCTTCCTTTTCTACGCCTTCCCGCTCATGAAACCTGCAGACTCTCCGAACCACGAGGCGCCCCGCACGCGCCGCCGCGCGCCTCTCGTCATCGCGTGCGTGATCCTTGTCGCGATTCTGGTCGTGTGGTTCTGGCCGAAGCATCCGGCCGTCAAGGCGGCGGCCGCCGTGCCGGTCAATGCCGGCCATCCGGTGAACCGCGATTTTCCGATCCGCGTCGCCGCTGTGGGCACGGTTCAGGCGCTCAATACCGTGGACGTCAAGGTGCGCGTGGACGGCCAGTTGCAGCGCGTAGCCTTTACCGAAGGACAGGACGTCAAAGCCGGCCAGCTGCTCGCACAGCTCGATCAGGGACCGCTCACCGCCCAGTTGCATCAAGCGGAAGCGGCTCAGCGCAAAGATCAGGCATCGCTCGATAACGCGCGGCTCGATCTCGCACGTTACTCGAAACTGGTCGGCATCGGCGCGGCGACGACGCAGGCCGTGGATACCGCGAAGGCGCAAGTCGAGGCGCTCGCCGCGACCGTTGCAGCGGACGCCGCGCTGGTGCAGAGCGACCGGCTGCAACTGAGCTTCACCACGCTGGCCGCGCCGTTCACCGGACGCGTCGGCGCGCGCGAGGCCGATATCGGCGCAATCGTGCATCCGACCGACACGACGGGCATCGTCACCGTCACGCAGATGGAGCCGATCACCGTGCTGTTCTCGGTGCCGCAGGACGTGCTGCCCGAACTGCTCGCCAATCAGGCGAAAGCGCCGCTCGCGGTGAATGTCACCGCGCGTTCCGGCGATACCGCGCTCGCCGACGGCACGCTCGTGTTCATCGACAGCACGGTTGATGCCACCACCGGCCAGATCAAACTCAAGGCTTCGTTCACCAACACGGACCGCAAGCTGTGGCCCGGCGAACTGGTGAATGCGCGCGTGCTGATGCGCACCGATACACAGCGGCTCGCAGTGCCGAGCCGCGCGG
This sequence comes from Paraburkholderia sp. BL10I2N1, assembly GCF_004361815.1. Classification (NCBI taxonomy): domain Bacteria; kingdom Pseudomonadati; phylum Pseudomonadota; class Betaproteobacteria; order Burkholderiales; family Burkholderiaceae; genus Paraburkholderia; species Paraburkholderia sp. BL10I2N1. The sequence goes on from NZ_SNWA01000001.1 coordinate 2,691,984, forward strand.
TGGTGAACACGCAGAACGGCACGCAGCTGTACGTGATCGCCGCGAACGGTACGGCGCAAATGCGCCCGGTGCAAACTGGCGTCACCGTCGACGGTATGACGGAGATTCGCAGCGGCGTCGCGCCCACCGATCTGGTTGTGTTCGACGGACAAAGCCGGTTGAACCCGGGCGTGCATGTGGCGGCGACCACGGTAGCGGCGGTCGCCGAGGCGCCGGCCAATGCCAATCCGGCAGACAGCCTGGCGAATCAGGACAATCCGTCATGAGCCTGATGGAATTGTTCATCAAGCGGCGCATCGCGACCAGTTTTATGGCGATCGCGGTGTTGCTGGCCGGCGCGGTGGCGTATTTTCTGCTGCCCGTCGCGCCGCTGCCGCAGGTCGATTTTCCGACCATCCAGATCGTGGCGAAGTTGCCCGGCGCGAGCGCGGAGACCATGGCGACTTCGGTGGCGACGCCACTGGAGCGGCAACTCTCGCTGATTGCGGGCGTGACGCAGATGACGTCTTCCAGCTCGCTCGGCACCACCAGCATCGCCGTGCAGTTCGATCTGTCGCGCGATATCAACGGCGCAGCGCAGGACGTGCAGACGGCGATCAACGCGGCCGGCGGCACATTGCCGAAGAACCTGCCGAACCCGCCGACCTATGAGAAGGTCAACCCCGCCGACTTCACCTTGCTGTCACTGGCGCTGACTTCGCCCTCGCTCACGCTCACGCAACTCGACAGCTACGCCGAAGACTATCTCGCGCAACAGATCTCGCAGATGCCCGGCGTCGGTCTGGTTGATTTCCATGGCGAGCAGCGTCCCGCGGTGCGCATCCAGCTCGATCCGGACAAGCTCACCGCACGCGGCCTGACGCTCGAAGATGTGCGCTCGATCGTCGGTGTGCAGACGGTCAATGCACCGAAGGGCAGCCTGAACGGCCCGGACCGCTCGGTGATCTTTAACGCGACCGACCAGATCACCACCGCGTCGCAGTATCGCGATCTCGTGGTCGCGTACAAGAACGGCGCGCCGATTCGCGTCTCCGACCTCGGCACGGTGCTAAACGCCGCCGAAGACAATCAGCAAGCCGCATGGCTTCAGCACGAACGCGCGATCATTCTCGACGTTCACAAGCAGCCGGGCTACAACGTCGTGCAGACGATCGCCAACATCAAGGCGAAGTTGCCCGCGCTCGAAGCGACGCTGCCCGCGGCGGCGCATCTGCATGTGGTGGGCGATCGCACGCAGACCATCAATGCGTCAGTGCACGACGTGCAGTTCACGCTGATGCTGACGGTCGCGCTCGTCGTCATGGTGATTTTCTCGTTCCTTCGCAACGTATGGGCGACCATCATTCCAAGCCTGACGATTCCGCTTTCGCTGGTCGCCACCTTCGGCGTGATGTATCTGCTGGGCTATAGCCTCGACAATCTGTCGCTGATGGGGCTGACCATTGCGGTGGGCTTCGTGGTGGACGATGCGATCGTGGTGATCGAGAACGTGATGCGGCATATCGAAGAAGGCGTGCCAAGAATGAAGGCCGCGCTGCTCGGCGCGATGGAAGTGCGCTTCACCATCATCTCGATGACGATCTCACTGATCGCGGTGTTCATTCCGATCCTGTTGATGGGCGGCATCGTCGGCCGGCTGTTCCGCGAATTCGCGGTGACGGTGAGCGCGGCGATCGTGATGTCGGCGCTGGTATCGTTGACCGTCACGCCGATGCTGTGCGGCTGGCTGATCCGTTTGCCCGAGCCGGATGGCGGCGGCCGGGTGCGCAGGCTCGAAGCAGGGCTTGAAGCGGTCTTCACCGCCGTGGAGCGGCGCTACGAGCGCGGCCTCGATTGGGTACTGAACCGCCCGAAGCTGATGCTGGCTGTCACGGTGGCGACGATTGTCGCGACCGGCGCGTTGTTCGTCGTGATCCCGAAGGGATTTTTTCCGCAGGAAGACTCCGGTTTGATCATGGGCGTCGCACAGGCCGCGCCGGATATCTCGCCGCACTCGATGTCGCAGAAGATGCAGCAGCTTGGTCATCTGATCGAAGCCGATCCTGCCGTCGACAACGTCTACTACTGGATGGGTGCGAATCCGACCGTGAGCCAGGGGCGCGTCATGATCAACCTGAAGCCGTTCGGTCAGCGCAAGGACAGCGCCGCGCAGGTGCTCAACCGTTTGAAGCCGCAAGTGGCGAAGGTCATGGGCATTTCGCTGTCGATGCAGGTCCGGCAGGATATTCAGGTGGGTGGCCGCATCAGCGCTGCGCAGTATCAGTACACGTTGCAGGACCCCGACATCAGCGAGCTGAATCACTGGGCGGGCGTGCTGACCGATCGCCTGTCGAAGCTGCCGCAACTCGCCGACGTCACGTCCGACCAGCAGGCAGCCGCTACCAGTGCGACACTCGTGATCGACCGCAGCACGGCTTCGCGTTTCGGCATCACGGCGCAAGCCATCGACGACACGCTCTACGATGCATTCGGCCAGCGGCAGATTGCGACGCTGTTCACGCAGTTGAATCAGTATCACGTCATCGAAGAAGTCGATCCTGGCTTTCAATTGACGACGGACGCACTCGCGCATCTCTACGTGCGTTCGCCGCTGACGAACGAACTGGTGCCGCTCAACACGCTCGCCCGGATCGAAAACAATGTGTCGCCGATCTCGGTGAATCACCAGGGTTTGTTCCCGGCCGTGACGATCTCGTTCAATCTGGCGGCGGGTCAGTCGCTTGGCAACGCGGTGGCGGCGATTCACCAGGCCGAAGTCGCAGCAGGCAAGCCCGATAGTTTGACGGGCTCGTTTCAGGGCACGGCGCAAGCGTTCCAGGCGTCGCTCGCGAGTGAGCCGTATCTGATCGCTGCGGCGCTGGTGGTGGTCTATCTGATTCTCGGCATCCTGTACGAGAGCGCCATTCATCCGCTCACCATCATTTCGACGCTGCCCTCGGCGGGCGTGGGCGCCTTGCTTGCGTTGATGCTGTGCGGTCAGGATCTGTCGATCATGGGGATGATCGGCATCATCCTGCTGATTGGCATCGTCAAGAAGAACGCGATCATGATGATCGACTTCGCGCTGGTGGCCGAGCGCGATCAAGGCCTGTCGCCGCGTGAAGCGATCCGGCAGGCCTGTGTGCTGCGCTTCCGTCCAATCATGATGACGACGCTCGCCGCGCTGTTCGGCGCGCTGCCGCTCGCGCTCGGGCACGGCGCGGGTGCCGAATTGCGCGTGCCGCTCGGCATAGCGATTGTCGGCGGACTGATCGTTTCGCAAATGCTGACGTTGTTTACGACCCCGGTCGTGCACCTGTGGTTTGACCGTCTGTCGCATTGGCTCGCTGACCGGCGCGCGAAGGGCAGTGTGGTCGAGGAGCATATCGTCGGTTGACGGCCTTCAGCCTGCCTTGAGTTTTTCTGCCTATTTCAAATTCCGAGTGGCTGGTTTGGCGGGTCAAGTACGGGCGTCAGCCCGGCGAAGCGAATACTTGACGCGCGTTGAAGAAGTAAGCTGGGACAGGGCTGGTTGCGGCAGAATGCGGCAACCAGCCCTGCAAGACAACGTGAACCGATGAACCAGACCCAACTGTTTGAAGCCGCCTTGGGAATCAAGGCCCCGTGGTACGTGCAAGGCGTCGATTTCGATGCCGCGCGGCGTGAACTGACCATTGCCGTGGACTTTGTCGCGGGTACGCGCTTTCCCTATCCCGGCGTCGCGGGCGAGCATCCGGCTCACGACACCCAGATCAAGCGGCTGCGCCACCTCAACTTCTTTCAGCACGAGTGCTATCTGGAGGTTCGGGTGCCGCGGGTGCGTCTGCCGGACGGCTCGGTGCGCCTGGTCGAACCCGACTGGATAGGCAAGCTGGACGGCTTCACGCTGCTGTTTGAAGCGCTCGTGCTGACGCTGTGCCGGGAGATGACATTTGCCGCGGTGGCCCGCGTGGTGAACCTGTCGTGGCATCGGGTGAAGGCCATCTGTGACCGTTACGTGGACCTGGCCGTGGCCGCGACCGACCTGTCCGAAGTTACCGCGGTGGCCATTGACGAAACGTCGGCCCGACGTGGGCAGGACTATATCTCGCTGGTCGCCGACATGGACGCAAGGCGCGTGGTCTTCGTCACGCCAGGCAAGGATGCCGGCGTTGTCGAACGCTTTGCCCGGCACCTGGAGGAACATAATGCCACGCCTGCACAGATCGAATCGGTCAGCATCGACATGTCGGCTGCCTTCATCAAGGGCGTGGACGAACACCTGCCCGACGCGCGTGTGACCTTCGACAAGTTTCATGTCGTGGCGCATGCGTCCAAAGCGCTTGATGGTGTGCGCCGCGCGCAGCAGAAAACCGATCCCTCGCTGAAGGGCATGCGCTGGTCGCTGCTCAAGGATGCCGAGAAACTCGATCTCGCGCAACTGACCGATCTCGAGGCGCTGATCAGCCAGTACGCCACCAACCGCACGGCCCGAGCGTGGATGTACCGCGAGCAACTGCGCGAGATTCTCGATCGCAAACAGATCCACGTCGTCTCCAAAATGCTGCGCCGGTGGTGCGGCAACGTCATGCGTTCCAAGGTCGAGCCCATGAAGGACGTCGCGCGCATGATCCGTCGTCATTTCGACGGCATCATCGCGTGGGCGCAGACACGCCAGACCAATGGATTCATTGAGGCGATCAACGGCCTGTTTCAGGCCGCCAAGCGCAAGGCACGGGGATACGCCAGCTTCAAGACCATGCGCACCGTGCTGTTTCTCATCGCGGGCAAACTCGACTTCTCAGCACTCAATCCGCATGCCTCGTGAGCCGCATTACCCACTGCGCTTTTAAAAGAGCCGTTTTTCTTCCGTCACCGCGGCCGCCGTGCGCTGGCAGCAACCCATTCAATGCAAGCCGCTCGGTCTCCCGATTGGGGCGTACCGAGCAGTGCTGTCGGCCGGGCTAAATCCAATTCCTCAACGCGCCCGGATGATGCGCGCAGGCCGGTTCGCCTACGCGACTGCAGCCAGGTGAGGGTGTTTGCGGGCCAACACGCCGTCGGCACCTCGAAGACAAAGCAGGGTGTGGTCGCATGGTTGCCGTAGCGAACCGTCGGCCAACGTGGATGATCGTGCCGACCGCTCGCAATGGACCTGCCTGGGCGGGTGAATGATTTTCAGCTCATGCTTAGACCTTTCCGGACGCCTGCATCCACTGGGCCAGCGGGCATGAATCGCCGCAATTTGCTCAGAAGAGAGGCCTGACCTTTGGGGGTTCGCCGCATTCTCCATGTACCAAAAGCGGCATCGACAATCGTGGCTGCCACACTGTCTGGCGCGGGAGCATCATTGACATTTTTTACGATCGCGCGGGATACGACATCGCGCTCAGCATCATAGGCTGGAATTTTGGAAGCTGCTTGCGGCGCATTGATATCGAGACTGGTCTTGGTATAGGAAGGTTCGACAAGTACCACGCGGATTCCAAATTGGCGCACCTCATGATCCAGGGTTTCGGACATCCCTTCCACGGCATGCTTGGATGCTGAATAGAGCCCCATGTACGGGGCCGGAAGGAAACCCAACACTGAGCTGATGTTGACGATTCTTCCCGAGCGCTGCGCGCGCATGTGCGGCAGTACCGCCTGTGTCGTGCGCAGTACACCGAATACGTTGGTATTGAACAGCGACTGCGCTTCGGTAATTGACGTTTCTTCGACCGAACCGAGCAGGGATCCGCCCGCATTATTGACAAGAACATCAATGCGCTTGGCCTCACCGATGATGGTCTGGATTCCACGCTGAACTGAAGCGTCGTCGCGGACATCCATTTCAACCAGCACAACGCCCGGTATTGACTGCGCCTTTGTAGTGCTACGCACGGTGCCGAATACGCGGCACCCCCGCTCGGCGAACTTCTCTGCGGCGGCACGTCCGATGCCCGATGACACGCCGGTAACAACGACAACTGCGGACTTCGACATAACGGTTCCTTTTGTACAGGTGAGGTTTTCTTATCTCGGGGCGGCGGCCGAGTCCTGCAGCATCTGTCCCACATGCAGTGCCTGTTTGTGCCGGCCTTTCGGATCGGCCGTACTGCCTGGCCTGATCCTGAACCAGATGGAATACATGGCCGGCAGGAACACCAGGGTCAGAATCGTCCCCGCAAAGGTGCCACCAATCAGCGTGTAGGCGAGGGTGCCCCAGAACACCGAATGGGTCAGCGGAATGAACGCCAGGATCGCCGCCAGCGCGGTCAGGATCACCGGCCGCGCACGCTGCACGGTTGCTTCGACGACCGCCTTGAACGGATCCAGGCCCGCCTGTTCGTTCTGGTGGATCTGCCCGATCAGAATCAGCGTGTTGCGCATCAGGATTCCCGACAGCGCAATCAGGCCGACCAGCGCGTTGATGCCGAATGGCTGCCGGAAAAGAATCAGGGTTGGCACCACGCCGATCAGCCCCAATGGACTGGTCAGGAACACCATGACCATCGCGGAGATGGAGCGCACCTGGAAGATGATGATCAGCAGGGTGATCGCCAGCATGATCGGGAAGAGCGGCAACATGGCTACCGTCGCCTTGCCTGATTCTTCGATGGAGCCGGCCTGCTCGATGCGGTAGCCGCTGGGCAGCTTGGCGATGATCGGCTGAAGCTGCCTGGTGATCGCCGCTGACACATCCGGCGGCTGCAGATCATCGGCGATGTCGCCCCGCACGGTGATCGTCGGCATGCGATCGCGACGGCGCATGATCGGTTCCTCCATGCGCACGTCAACCGTGCCCACCTGTGACAGCGGGATGCGCTGGCCATTGGCGCCAGCCAGCGTGAAGTCGCTGATCCTGGCCGGGTCGAGCCGGATGTCGCCGGCCGAGCGTGCGACGACCTGCACTGTTCGGATGTCCTCACGCACGGTGGTGACAGGCACGCCGCTTAGCAGGAATTGCAGTTGCTGCGCCACGGCGCTGGACGTCAGTCCTACCGCTTGTAATCGGTCCTGCTGCAAGGTGAAGTGCAGTGTCGGCGTGCGCGTGCCCCAGTCGGTGTTGACCGTGCGCATCATCGGACTGGCGTCCATCACGTGTTGCACGTCAGCCGCAATACTTCGTAGCTTGTCCGGGTCTGGACCAGTGACCCGGTAGGCGACCGGGAACGGCGAATACGGGCCGAATACGAGTTGCGTGACACGCACGCGCGCCTCGGAGGCGAGACCGCCGGCGATCGCCTGGCGCAGTCGCTGCTTCAACGCCTCACGCTCATCCTGGCTGTCCGTGCGGACCACGATCTTCGCAAACGACGGATCAGGCAGTTCCGGTCCCATCGCCAGATAGAAGCGGGGCGCGCCCTGGCCGACGTAGGCGGTGACGATCCGGGCTTCCTTCTGTCTGGCCAGCCAGGCTTCCACCTTCGCCGTGGTGGCGCTGGTTTGGGCGATCGACGTGCCATAGGGCATCTGCACCTCGACCAGCACTTCAGGGCGGTCGGAGATCGGGAAGAACTGTTTCTTGACCACCGACATACCGAGTATGGCAACGACAAAGAGGGCCACCACCGAACCGGCAACCAGCCATTTGCGCCCGATGACGCGCCCCAGCACCTGACGGAAACGGTTGTAGCGCGGTGTATCGTAGATCGCGCCGTGGCCACCTGCGACTCTTTTGAAGTCGGGCAGCAACTTGACACCCAGGTACGGCGTGAAGACCACTGCGACGACCCACGACGCGATCAGCGCAATGCCAACGATCCAGAACATGTTGCTGGTGTATTCGCCCGCGGTGGATCGGGCGAAGCCATTGGGCATGAAGCCGACGGCCGTGACCAGCGTGCCCGACAGCATGGGCGCAGCGGTATGGCTCCAGGCATAGGCGGAGGCAGCGACGCGGCTGTAGCCCTCTTCCATCTTCACCACCATCATTTCGATGGCGATGATGGCGTCGTCCACCAGCAGGCCGAGCGCCAGGATCAGCGACCCCAGGGTGATGCGGTCGAAGTTCTTGCCGGTCGCGGCCATCACAACGAAGACCGCCGCCAGTGTCAGCGGCACGGCCGCGGCGACCACGAGGCCCACGCGCCAGCCCATGCTCACGAAGCTGACCAGCATGACCACCAGCAGCGCGGCGAAGAACTTGACCATGAACTCATCGACCGCCGAACTGATGTTGACCGCCTGGTCGGTAACCTTGCTCAGGCTCATGCCCAGCGGCAGTTCCGCGTTGATCGAACCGACCTCGCTGTCTAGCGCCTTGCCGAGATCGAGCCCGTTCCAGCCGTCGCGCATGACGATGCCGAGCAGCAGCGCAGGTTCGCCGCCGTTGCGGATCATGAACGTCGCCGGATCTTCATAGCCACGCTTGACGGTGGCAATGTCCGACAGCTTCAGCGTGCGACCCTGCGCCACAACGGGCGTATCGCGGATCTTCTGCAATTCGTCGAAGGCGCCGTCCACGCGAATGAGCACTTCAGGGCCCCTGGTCTCCACGGAGCCGGCCGAAGTCAGGACATTCTGGCTGTTGAGCGCGGCGAACACTTCCTGTGGGCTGACGCCCAGCGTTGCCAGGCGGTCATGCGAGAACTCGACATAGATTCTCTCCGCCTGCTCGCCAATGATGTTCACCTTCTTCACGCCGGGCACGTGCAGCAGCCGCTGGCGCAGCGTCTCCGCGTCGCGTACCAGCAGGCGCTGTGGTTCGCCTTTGGCCTTGAGCGCGAACAGCGCAAAGGTGACGTCCGCGTATTCGTCGTTGACTAATGGCCCGATGACGCCGGGCGGAAGGTTGACCGCCTCGTCGCCGACCTTCTTGCGGGCCTGGTAGAACTGCTCCTGCACTTCCGAAGGCGGTGTGCTGTCGAGCAACGTCAGGGTCGTGAAGGCGAGGCCTGGTCTTGTGTAGGTCTCGGTACGGTCATACCAGCGCAGCTCCTGCATGCGCTTTTCGATCTTCTCGGCGACCTGGTCCTGCATTTCCTGCGCAGTGGCCCCCGGCCAGGCGGTGATGATGGTCATCACCTTGACCGTGAAAGCAGGGTCTTCCGCGCGGCCCAACTTGAAGAACGCAATAAGCCCGGCCAGCGAGATCAGGCAGATCAGGAAGAGGGTGACGGAGCGCTCGCGCACGGCGAGCGCCGACAGGTTGAAACGACCTTCGCTCACGGACGGGCTCCTTCGGTCGCAGTCGCGGCAGTCTGGCCCGCCACACGGACCTGCTCGCCTTCGCGCAGCAGATGCGCGCCGAGCGCGACGACCCGGTCACCTTGCTGGAGCTGGCCGGCGATGCGTGCTCCATCGTCATCCAGATGCTGGATCGCAACCGGCCGCCAGAAAACCTTTGCAGGCTGCCCGTTGATGATCCACACCCCCGGTCCCTTGCCCGCGTCGAACAGGGAGCCGATCGGCACCTGTAAGCCGCCTTGTGCGGAGGAATGCCCGTCCGGAATCTGGATCGTAACCGTGGTGCCCAACGGTGCATTGGCGAGTTCTCCCTCCAGCACATACCGCGCCTCAAACGTGCGGGTCAGGCGATCCGCCGCATCCGATAGCTGCCGGAGCGTGGCCGGGACGCTAACGCCGTCCTTGCCGAAGAGCGTGGCCTGTCCGGCGGAACCGACCGCAGGGCGCAGGGTTTCCGGCAACTGGATAACGGCCTCGCGGCGCCCGGCGTGGGCGAGGCGCACGACGATCTGCCCGGCGTTGACGACCTGGCCGGGCTCGACCAGCGTTTCCATGACGACACCGTCGCCGTCGGCCACGAGCTCTGCATAGTGGCTCGCATTACGGGCTACGTCGGCCTGGGCCTCGGCTGCGCTGAGCTGGGCTTTGGCAGCATCCGCCGCCGCCTTGATCTGGTCGTAGGCCGAAGCCGATATCGCACCGGTGCCGCGCAGATCGCGGTAGCGGGCTTCATCCTCCGCCGTCTGCTGCGCCCGCGCGCGCGCGGCCGCAACCGCTTCCTGCTGCGCCTGCGCAGCGAGCTTCAGATCGACGGGGTCGATGCGCATGAGCGGCTGGCCGCGCTTGACGGTTTGACCGGCATCCACGAGCCGCTCCAGCACCTTGCCGGCGACCCGAAACCCCAGGTCGCTCTGCACCCGGGCGGCTACGGTTCCCGTGAACGAACGCGACGCTGGAGTCGCGCTCTTGACGATGGCGACACGCACCATCGGCGCCTCCGTGCGCGGATCGGATGGTGCTTTTGCGCCGCAAGCGGCCAGCGCAAACGGCAAGGCGAAGACGACGGTAGAGGTGGCGAGGCGACGCGAAAGCATGAAAGACCCATCGACGAAAGGATGACGGCTTTCATTATGGTTCTAGTGACCAATATAGTCAACAGTCACAAACGCTTCGCTTCAAGGCGAGAGGCTGCGTAGCACCAGGCTAGACAGTTTCGCCGGCGCCTCCTCGGTGTAATCGAAGCTGTGCTGCAGGATCAGCGGGTTGAGGTAGGGGCGCAGGACCAGGTAGATCGCCATCGCGGTCTCGTCCAAGGGCGTCTTGCGCTCGAAGTCCCCGCTCTGGCGGCCCTCCTGCAGGATGTCCTGAAGCAGCTTCTGGATGCGCTCCTCATAGGCGAGCGTCGCTTGCCAGTGCTCGGTGGCGGCCGACGCGGCAATCTCGTAAAGCTTGCGGTCCTGGGAGAACAGGCGAAGGCTGGCCTCAACGATCGCCTTGAACATCCGTCGCAGCTTCTCGGGTGGCCGGTCAGCCTCGTCAACGGCCGCTTTGACCTCGCTTTCGATCTCGCGCAGGCAGTTCGCGCAGATCATCTCGCCAATAGCCTGCTTGGACTCGAAGAACTTGTAGATATACGCCTTGGAAAAGCCGATGGCCTTGGCAAGATCGGAGACGGTTGTCTTCTCGTAGCCATACCGGCTGAAGTGCTCGGTGGCCGCCGCAACGATCTGATCGCGCACGTCGTGGTCGGCCGGGCCGCGGCCCGAGATGGGATAGGTGGCTGCATTTTTCATGGTTCCTAGCTTACCGCCGCTCTTGTGAATCGACAACATGTGACTAAAATGTATTATAGTCACATCCATTCGTTCTCCTCGCCGGAAGAAGCTTATGCTGCCCAAACGCACTCTTGCCATGCTCATCGTCGCCAGCTTCTCGGCGGGCTGCGCGGTCGGTCCCGATTACGTTCGGCCCGATGTACCCATGCCGGAGCGGTTCCAGGGCCAGACCGCGGTCGATCAGCGGCCTGCGGCGGCCACTGCCGACCTCACCACCTGGTGGGCGGGTTTCGGCGATCTGCAACTGACACGATTCGTCGCGCTTGCGCTGGAGCAGAACCTTGACCTCGCGCAGGCATCCGCTCGTGTCGCCGAGGCACATGCAGGACTTGGGGCGGCGAATGCCGCGTTGCTGCCTTCCGGCAATGTCAGCGGCCAGGCAGCCAGAGTTTATCAATCCGTTGAAACGCCCCTGGGGCGGGTCTTGAACTCGACGCCCGGCTTCGACCGCTACGGCAACGATTACGAAGCCAATCTGAGTGCGAGTTGGGAACTGGACGTGTTTGGAGGGCTGCGTCGTGGACGGGAAGCGGCGCTTGCCGAGTACCAGGCTTCGGAAGCGGGCGCAGCTGCCACGCGCCTGGCTGTGGCGGCACAGACCGCCGACATCTACATCAGCATTCGTGGCTTGCAAGCCCGTCTGATCGTTGCCCGGCGGCAGGTGCAGACGCAGCAGGATCTGCTCTCAACGATCAACCTTCTGTATGGCAAGGGATTGGCGGCCGAACTTCAGGTGAGGCAGGCCGAGGGCGCGCTTGCCCAGGTCCGGGCATCGGTCCCGGTCCTGGAGACGGGCCTGGATGCGGCCATGAACGCGCTGGACGTGATGCTGGGCGCGCAGCCCGGCGCGCATCGGGCAGAACTGGTCGAAGCGGGCGACATCCCGGCCGCCCCGCAGATCGGAGCGACCGGATCACCGGGTGAACTGCTCCGGCGCCGGCCTGACCTGATCGTGGCCGAGCGACGCCTCGCCGCATCGAACGCGCATATCGGTGTCGCCATCGCCGAGTATTACCCGAAGCTCTCCCTGAATGGACTGATCGGTAGCGCGACATCAGTCGCCAGTGGCAATCTGTTCTCGAGCGGTGCCAGCCAGGCGGCAGGCGTGCTGGGTCTGCGCTGGCGTCTGTTCGACTTCGGCCGAATCAATGCGCAGATCAACCAGGCGAAGGGCCAGGAGGCCGAGATGCTGGCTGCGTATCGGCTTGCTGCGCTACATGCAACTGAGGACGTAGAGAACGCTTTTTCGGCACTGGTCAAGCGCGAGGAACAGGCTGCTGTGCTCGCCCAGGGCGTGGACTCGCTCGGCCGCGCGCGAGCGGCCTCGTTTGCAGCCTATCAAAACGGTGTCGTCAGCCTCATCGAAGTCCTGCAGGCCGATGAAAGCCTGCTACGCGCCTCCGATGAGCGTGCGCAGGCGAAAACGGAATCAGCACGCGCAGCAGTCGCCGCCTTCAAGGCGCTCGGTGGGGGTTGGCAACCCGGTGAATTGGACGCGGTCGCCATCAGGTAACAACGGTACGTGCCCATAGCGCCCAATGAGGACCACGGAATTTCGCCATCTTCGTTGCTCGATGGCCGTTGCTAGAGACTCCGATTCGTCCCTGCAGCGGAACTGCTACCTTTCGAACAGTCCCTGCTGGTACTTGCCATCAGGGAATGGAAGCGCAGCGTTTCGTCCGCTCGACGCGTGGCACCCGGCTGATAACGCAACGAAACACATGTGCCAGATGACTCGCTACCTTGCCGCATGCCCCGCAAACGATTGAGCCGGGATGAAGCCCGTGAACAGACCCGCCTGCGCCTGCTCGACGCGGCGGCCCTGAGCATTGCCAGGAAAGGGCTGGCCGCGACCAGTGTTGAGGACATCGCCGCCCAGGCCGGCTACACCCGCGGCGCGTTCTACTCTAACTTCAACAGCAAGAGCGACCTGTTCGTCGAACTGCTCCGTCTCGATCACCGGAACATCCAGGAAAACTTGCGGAAGCTGCTGGACGCAGCCCCGTCCAGCGAAGAGCTGCAAAAGCAGCTCACCTTGTTGTACGCGCAGCGTTATCGTGACGAGAACAACTACGTTATCTGGGCTGAGGCACGTCTGCACGCCATGCGTGACGACAGATTCCGGCAACGCATGACCGCCCTGTGCCTGGAAAAGCGCGATATGATCGCGTCCTTCATCGAGCAGTTCCGCAAGTGCGTCAACGTGCAGTTGCCAGGCCCTTGCGCCGACTACGCGCTCGCCGCTATCGCATTGATGGACGGCATCCTCTACTTCAACATGACCATGCCCAACGAACTGCCGAACGCTTCGGCCGAAGCGGTTTTGAGCAATATCTTTTCAAGGATGTTCAGTTCGAGACCGCAATAAAAAGCAAATCCTCGCGGACCTTTGATTGTGCGAGGGTTTGCTTAGCTCGATCGAGTTTGGCGGAGTCTTCCAACAGATGACAATTGTCTAAGACATCTATCTAATCCGCAGTACGGTTGGCGACAAATACGCGTAGTGGAAAGAGACACACTTGCGCAAACCCACGAGGGGAGTTGCTCGGTTTCGCAAGTGGCTGTTTCCAACGCATCCACGTGCGAACTCGCACGTCCACGCGTCTACAATGACCCTGCAGTCGGATGAGGGTTTGGTCGACGGAATGGCCGCTTGACCTTGTGACCGGCCGTTGACCCGCGGCAACATCAAATGGCCGGAGAGGGTCGGGAGCTGCCGACCGTCGACAGCGATAGCCGCTCGATGTTGCACGATCGTCTTGGGACCGGGTTCGTTAAGGGTGAGACTAGATAAGGCTCTCAGGGTTTTGCCCTGAGAGCCTTTTTCTATTCCTGTCGTTCATTACCAGCAAGGGTTTGCGGGATTTCGCGTAAACCCTGTCTAACAAGCGCCGCAGGTACGCTACCTGCTGCGGCCGATCGATGCATCGTCTGTGTCGACTCGGCGATGGAATCCACAGCTGGGACCTTGAATAAAGCCGTCGTCGAAGTCGGGAGCCAGCACCGCATCGCAGCACCCAATGCAGAGGGAGAGGCCGGCCCGGGTGTGTCATGAAGGACTGCTGATGAATGCATTCAAGCGCTGATCGCCTGGCCGGGCAGGGTGGAGCAGCGAGGAAACGGTGAGGGCGTCACGGCTGCCGTCTACCGGTTCACTGTCTCGGTCAGCATCTGTGTCGAACATTTCCGGTTTTTCACCGAGTCTCGACTCCGGGACGTTGTGACAGCGGAGCCTGCTGGTTAATATCCGCGAACATTCAATGGTCCGTGCAAGGTTCGATTTCGATCGTGGGGCTCGTCGGGATCAGGTGGTTTCGTTCAGCACGTACTCGCGGACTGCATGACGTGGGGGATCCCAATGCGTGCGCTGGGATGTGCGTGTGCGACGGGTTGCACTACCACGAGGTAACAGAGCAGTTCCGCCTGCGAATCCAGACTGGCCGGTAACAGGTGTCTCGAGTCCATTTTGAGTCATGCAAGGCCGGCCGGTGAATCGTTGACACCCATTAGCGGTCCCTGTTCGTGCCATGCCGGCGCGAACAGGGCACAATGATCAAACCCATGGGTGCCTGCACCGCGGGTGTGAAGGTGCGCATCACTCGCCAGCGTATGGTCGGAAGAATCGCCCGACACAGTGGCGCGGACATAGCAGCCGGAGTAACGCCCGGCCACCCGTGGCATTCCACTCCACGACCAACGTGAACCGAGTGGCCATTTCTCGCGGCGGACGGGAGCTTCCCGGCAGATTTTTGATACATGCTCTCGGGCCATCAACGGTCATTCGTGTAGTGACGCGCAAAGCGGACCTAATGGAACACTGCGACCGTGGCTGCCCTGAAGGGGCGGCGAGCGCTATCGCCGCGCTTAAATCGGGGAACTGCCTCCGATGGATAAACATTCCTATCCGAAGGCCATGTACTGGGTGCACCGGCCTTCCGCTGCCTCTACTGCACTTGTAGTATGTGCTCGCGAAACTGTCCGAGCAGTATCGGTGCGCTCGGCGAAGGAAGACTAACGGCGTCTTGCCCGCTTCTCGTCGTACGTTTGGTGGCTGAGCCTTCTACTTGCGCGCTCCGAGAACGACAGCGAACTGCTTTCGGCGTCGACGACTGATGCCATGCGGTTTTACTACCAGGATCCCGAGTTTGCGGCTTATCAGAGATGTCTCATTACGCGCCGACTCCACCCCGACAAGTCGTGACCGACGCAATCGCCTCGCCATCCCTCGGAATCCAACATTGGGTTTGCCGCGTGCGCAGACGTATTCCTCGTTAGCGCTACTGCTGAGGGCGCGACTCTGCCTGGATCGTCCGATCGGCCCGGCCCATAAAGTATCGGTGGATGTCGTCGAGGTGATCGGCAATCGACGGATTGAGACGATATGCTGGCATCCCGCGGGCTCCATCTCCGTCGAGGACCATTCGGACAAATGTCTCGCGGCTCTGGCTTCGCGCATAGTCGACGATGGAGGGGGCTGCCAACCCTTCGTAATCCTTGCCATGGCAACGAGCGCAGTCGGCGGCGCGCAGTGCCCGCCAGGCGCTGATGATACCGGGGTCGGTAAGCGGTGGCGCCGCGCCCTCGACGGCGCCGTCCGCCCGGGCGGACTGGGTAACAATCAACATGACAGCAACTACAATTGCAAGGCGCGCAGGCACCTGCTTTCCTCCAGGGCGGGTCACCAGCCGCAGGGGTTGCTCACGAGATCGCACCCGATAAGGCGCCTCCGCTAGTGCCCGTGCTTCACGGGCGCCGGATGCATCCCGCGGGACGCTCATTGAATTCGGTCCGTGACGTGCCCGGCAAACGTCCAGCCCTTGTCCTGTATCCAGATGTAGGTATAGCCGGTCGGACCGTCGATGAACACGGTCATTGGCTCGTTTTTGCCGTGGCTATCTTCATGTCGCGACGTCGCTACGGGCGTGACCCGGCCCTGGGTTGCCTTGGGTGCTGCATCGGGGGTGTCGAGCTTCCATCCGTCAGCCGGAACATAAGTGAGCCGCACCGTGCTGCCGACCGGAGGCTGGACGAGCAGGGTAAGCGGGGCATCTGCACTGCTCGCGTGCTCTTTACACGGCGTCGCCGCGTTGCGTCCCGTCGTGGTCTCTATCCTTGCTTCGTGATTGGGCTCGCCGTCAGTGGCGGCGAAAGTGATATGGCCAAACGTTCCGAGCGTCAACGCTGCCAAGGTAGCCGTGATCAATCCGGCACGTCGATCTGAGCGCTTCATTCCGGTTCCCTCCTACTTGCGGTAGTGGGCGACGACGGCCCCGTCGAAAGGGACTTTCGCGCGATCGGAGTAGCCGGTACAGAGGATGAGTCCGTCAAAGAGACGACTGCTGCTGATTTGCCGCCGGGGTTGGAATAGATCGGCGAAAACTCCTTCAACCATTCGCTGTTGTTCAGATCAATGGCGACCGAACAACTGAGCTTCGAAACCGTCGGGGTTTCCGGTGTGCATGGAAGGCGGCTTACTGCTTTCATCGTTGTCCTCATGGTCTGAACCTGGGTCGTGGCTTTATGCGGCATGCTCTTGTGCTGGCGCCGGGATGCGATAGGGAAGCCTGCTCGATGACGGCTGGATTGACTTCAGGGGCCAGACGTTGTGTCAGGCAATGTACCGCGACCTGACGTCTGGTGTATGGCGATGCCCCGGAGCACACGGCGGATCGCCTAAACTATAGAACTGACGGACACGGCCATTCCCGCGACGCTACCCCGCCATGGCGCACATCTTCTTCGCTGCTTCGATTCAGCGGCATATCGCAACGCCCGAGCACGAGATCGATGCCCGCACGCTCGGCGAAGCGCTCGAGGCTGTCTTCGCCGCGCAACCTCGACTGCGCGGCTACATCCTTGATGATCAGGGCTCACTGCGGCGGCATCTCGCCGTGTTTGTCGACGGCCGGCCGGTGCGCGACCGACGACATCTGTCCGATGCGCTCGGCGAGGAAAGCCGGGTTTACGTCGTACAGGCGCTGTCGGGCGGGTAAGAGGGTTCCATCCGTACACAAGGAGACTCGACATGAGCGATCGATTGCTTGTCGCAACCCGCAAGGGACTGTTCGTTTTGCAAGCCGGTGACAAGGGCGGCTGGACGCTCGGTGAGCCGGATTTCGTCGGCGAGCCGGTGAGCATGGTGCTGCCTGATTCGCGCGACGGATCGCTGTATGCCGCGCTCAATCTCGGCCACTTTGGCGTGAAGCTCCATCGCCGGCGCGCGGGCATGGCGGATTATGAAGAGTGCGCGGTCCCCGTCTACCCGCCGCAGCCTGCCGACGAGACGCGTACCGGTGACGGCGCGAATGCGAGCACGAACGCGAGTGCAGACACCAGCGCGGACCATGCGAGTGCGGCCGCGCCCAGCCCGTCGCCCCCTCCCTGGACGCTTCAGCAAATCTGGTCGCTTGAAACCGGCGGCCCGGACGAGCCGGGGGTCTTGTGGGCCGGCACGATTCCCGGCGGGCTCTTCCGTTCCGACGATGGCGGCGACACATGGCTGCTAAACCGCGCGCTGTGGGATCGCCCAGAGCGTCGCGAATGGTTCGGGGGCGGCTACGACGCGCCGGGCATCCATTCCGTGATGGTCGATCCGCGCGACAGCCGGCACGTGACGATCGGTGTGTCGTGCGGCGGCGTCTGGCAAACCGCCGATGGCGGTGCGACGTGGCGCCTGAGTGCCGAGGGCATGGAGGCCGACTACATGCCGCCGGAGCGGCGCGGCGATGCCAACGTGCAAGACCCGCACCGCGTCGTGCAATGCGCGGCAAACCCGGATGCGCTGTGGACGCAGCATCACTGCGCGATCTTCCGCTCGACAGACGGCGCGGCGCACTGGCAGCGGATCGAAGCGCAGCCATCGAGCTTCGGCTTCGCGGTTGCCGTGCATCCGCGCGAGCCGGACACCGCGTGGTTCGTGCCTGCCGTGAAAGACCAGTGCCGCATCCCGGCGGACGGTCAGTTCGTAGTCACGCGCACACGCGACGGCGGCCGCACGTTCGAGCGTTTCTCGAACGGGTTGCCGCCTGCACCGGCGTATGACCTCGTGTATCGGCACGGGCTCGCTGTAGATGACTCCGGCACGCGCCTCGCGATGGGGTCGACCACTGGCGCGCTATGGACGTCCGACGACGGCGGCGAGAGTTGGCATTTGCTTTCGGCGCATTTGCCGCCTGTTTATTGTGTTCGGTTTGGATGAGGACGAGGGGCGGGCCAGTGAGACATGAAACGCCAACGTCCCCGTTCATTCTCAGGACATAGCCTGAAGCAGTTCATCTTCGCCAATCGAACGGCCGGTCAGGCTGACTTATTGGTGAACAGCCGTAAAAGCTCCTCGCGTAGCTCGGAGACGTCCAGCAAATGCTGTGCGCGCGTCACGGCCACGTAAAGCAGGCGCATCTCGTCCTCGTCCAGCGTCAGGCGCCCGTCAACGGTCTTGAAGCGAAAGTCATTGGCTATCTTCACCCGTTTCCATTGCAGCCCCTTGGCGCGATGCACGGTCGAGATCACGTAGTCGGCGTCTGCCTCGGGCGTGACTCGTCGCGCCAGCTCCCGAAGATAGGCGGTGCCGCACGCGTCGACGATTCGCACGATGGGTAGTAAGTCGCGCCCGACCGCGCTCTGGGCAAACGACTGAGCGTCCTTCCAGGTTTCGAACAGCGAAAATGCCATTGGCCGGAAAGCTCGCTTACCGGCCTGCAACTGATCGGCGCCGTCTGCAAACGCCACGATCTCTGTGGGACTCATACGGATCGCCGGCTTGTGACCCGCTTCGACACCTGCGGCCAATTGCCAGATCGCCGTCACATTCTTGCGACACAAAATGGCGTCGACGGGCGGTGAGATATTCGGGTCCTCCACCATGATCGAACCGATGCCATCCTGGCCGCGAACGGGCGTGCGCTCGCCAAGCAGCGCGAGCACACGACTTGCGAGCGCCGCGAACGTCGGTCCGAAACGGAAGGATTCGGTTAGCGCACACTCGGGCGCGTCGATCTGAGCCATTGCATTGACCGCGCCGCGCCATTCATAGATTTGTTGGTAGGGGTCGCCGACGTAGATGATCTGAGAGTGGCGCTGGAGGCCAAGCACCGAGAGCATGACGCCATCGCTGTCCTGCGCCTCGTCGAACAGGATGAAGTCCGCATCAATACGGGGTTTGGTCTGCGCCCAAACCTTTAGATAGACGTCTGGCGCAATGGCGCTACGGCCGCGTGGATTGGTGCTTTCATTCCACAGGCGCACGACGCAGGGAAGCAACGATTCGCGCAGCCAGTCGGCCGCCTTGTCATCTACCTTTTCGTCGACAGGGATATGTAAGGCATCCGGCCGCAACTGCGCCGAGCGGCAAAATCTGCCCAGGCCGTCGGCGACCATCCGACCAATTTCAAACGGCGTGACTTCGACTGTCTTGCCGGTGATGGTCGGCACCTGTATCGGTCCGAGCCCATAACGGGCAGCCAGTTCGTGCGGTGGCTCGGCCGGAACGTTCAAGCGCGCGGTGAGGGCGGGAGCTACGGATGCATACGCGAGCGAATGCACCGTGCGCGCGCTGACATTCCGTGGAAAGCCGCGGCGAGCCTGCTCGGCGATTTCCTTGTTGAAGGCGAGATAGCTGCCGCGGTTACCGGCGAGATGATCGGCAATCAGCCGTAGCGTCGAAGTCTTTCCCGCGCCCGCATACGCCTTGATCTTCAGGTCGCCTCCGCCCAGAACCGCATCTACAACTGCGTGCTGTTCGGCGGTAGGCTTAAACGAATGGGCCATGGCATGCTAGGCTCAGCGAAGGTGCCCGTAGTGTGCCGGAAAATCGCCGATGGGTGCTGCCGGCAACGGGGTGGCCGAGTCCGGGTCGCGACCGTCCATTGTGAGTCGATTTATGCCTCATCGCATGAGACCGTTGTGCCTTCGTAATCGTCAGACCAGTCTGAATAGCCGGCCTGCGCGAATGCCCGCTTCTACAGCAAGGACTGACGACCCGGCAATTCTCTGGATATCGCTCGCCCATTCCTGCTCATCAGATCCCCCATTGCTGGCATTGATCTGATGAAAGCCGCGATCAGTCGTTTATCATGGGTGGCTCAAGTCGTTTGAACGATCCATCAGTGAGTATGATGAATACCCGAAAGATTTTGATGATTATTGGAGGGCTCCTGCTCTGTGCAGCAGGGACCACGTACCTGATGCTCCTTCAGGCGGACCGCCGCGCAATGGCAGAAGTCACGGCCGCCATGGATGAATCCGCACGCCATCCTGTCGTCGATTCGCGCGTCAGCGATCACGTGGCGGAAGGCAGCATCGGCCAGTCGAAGCCATCCAGCGCAATCACGAAAAGCACTGCCATCGCGCAGCCGCTGGTGGTTCCCGCTCCGGCTCCCGCTCTGGCAGCAGCGCCGGCTCGCGCACCTGCGCCCATGACGGCCGCGCCTGCATCCAGTCCGGCCGCCGCGCAAGACACTGGGCAACCGAAACCGCAGGCACAACCGAAGCAGGGGCCATCGACGGCAGTCGCGTCGGTGAACGCGCAGGACTCGGGTGCGCCGAAGGTGGTTCCGGCGCAGCGCGTCCAGCGTGGACGAAACGGTCTGGACCGTCGCGCGATAACAACCCAGGACGCGACACCGGAAACGGACGAACTGGTCAGGGAATCGGCGAAGCTCGATCCTTCGTTGCCGCCTCCCACGTCCTTGCCGCCCGCCAGCCTCGGTGCTCGCGCGAGCACGGACCAGCGCGGCGCGTATCAATCCGGGGCCGCGATGACGGACCAACTGGTGCGGGATTCGGCCAAGCTCGATCCTTCGTTGCCTCCGCCGGACATGTCCGCCGCTCGCGCCGCGATGGACCAACGTAGCTCGAAGCCAGGCACGGGCTCGAACCCGGTCGGGGCCGCGATGACGGATCAGCTCGTCAGGGATTCGGCCAAGCTCGATCCTTCGCTCCCGCCGCCCAGGTAACGGGCTTCTCCGGCAGCACGTGCGGCTGCACGAACGCTCGCCCATCGAAGCACAACAGCGCCGTCATGGATCGTGCGGCTTCTGCACAGGCACTCGCCGGACCTGGTCGACGGCCGCCCTGGTGGTTCGAGTGTTCGCACAGGGCAGAGCGAGATCTCGTACACCTCTCCCAACATCTTCACGGCTTCCTTGTATGTGGCCGACTGCTTGATCCGCTCTTCAGTGCCGGCGGCCAGGCATGTCTTGCGATCAACACTGCGCTTGCGTTTCGCCGCACACACCCGCAGACACGGATACAAGTCAGCTGTGCGTGCCGTGCCGCCGAACATTCGCCATCCGTTCCCTGGACTCGCAGGGCTATCAACGACCCCGTTGCGGGACCTCAACCGGACTGCTCGGGATCGATAACGCGGTTCAACCGCCGCCGGTTGCGAGTACCTTGAAAGTGCAACCTCCGGGTAGAGGTCGGCCACCTACGGTCGATGGTACAAACTTAAACGCGGACCTTTGAAAGGCGGCTCCGCCCGGACGACAATGGGATGGGACGCCCCCACCCGAAACGGCATCAATTTGGACCCGCTGGCGCCGGCACAAATGTCACATGGACACTACGATATCGTCATCGCTGCCAGCTGACTGAGCAGATCAGGGCCCTCGATCCGCAGTGCCTCCCTCCAATCCCTTTGTCCTTCTGTCGTTGATTGTTGTTACCGAGTCAACACGGTGAGCTCCTTCGCGGGGCTACTGCCGCTCGACGACCACGCCTACGACTTGTCCTGACGGTGGCCGCGCAAGCTGCCTGAAGCGAACCAGGAAACACGACACCGTAAGGATCGTGCGAAAGCGCGCAGTGATCTTCACTGCTCCGCGCGAACGCATGTCGTTGGTCGGGACAGAAAAGCTGTTGCGATGCGTGTTACGCAGCACCTTATCAACCAGGGAACCATCCATCGCGGCACGCCGCGTGGCGAAGTGCCGGCCATGCATACGTGCGACCTTCAGCGAACCCCACAGACTTTCGGTCGGCGCGTTGACGCTCCTATGTCAAGGGACACGCGTTGACTCGGCCAGATCCGCGAGGATGAGCGGGTACAGCTCCCTCACGATATAGCGCTTGAGGCAGCGATGAATTTCCTTGTTCGACATGCCTTCTTTGGTCCGGCGCTCGACATAAGCACGGGTCCGAGGATCGCTTCTCATCCGCACCATCGCAATGGTCCACAAGGCATTGTTTGCAGACCGGTCGCCGCCCCTGTTCAAGCGATGCCGGACCGTTTTGCCAGACGATGCCTGCAACGGGCTCGTGCCACAAAGCGCCGCCAGCGCAGCCTCGCTTTTCAGGCGTTCGGGATTGTCGCCCGCGACGGCGACGAGCACTGCAGCGGTCTGTGGGCCAACACCGAATCTCTCACGAAGCCGGCCGGCGTGCTGGCTGGTCAGGCGATCAAGCATGGCATCGAGCGTGTTGAGTTCCTCTGCCAGCGCTTGGCCAGCAAGCGCAACGTGGTCGTCAACGTTTGCAACATGGGCGTGTTGCCCAACGAGCGCAGGCGGGCGCAGCTCGCAACGCATTCTGCTGTCTTCGTTTTCAGAAGGCGCTCGCGAATTTCCTGTGGCGCGCTGACCAGCAAAGCCCGCAACTGATTGATGGCCTGCGTTTTCGCTTTTACAGCGCTGCGTCTGGCAACGGAGACGGCGCGCATTGCTTCGGCAGCGCCGGACTGCTCCTTGGGAATAGCAGTTGCTTTTCCGGAGAGAACCGCGCGGGCTGCATTTTCTGCATCGGTGGGATCGGACTTCCCTCGAGACCGACGTGTCGCCCGGTCGGGGCGATTGACTTCGAGTACTTCAATCTCGTGATCGCGCAGCACGCGCGCCAAACCCGCTCCATAGGTGCCGGTCCCTTCTACGCCGGCACGGCGCAGATGACCGAACGAATTCGCCCAGGTCACCAGGTTGAGATATCCTGCCGTGTCGGTCGATACCGACAGCGTTCCAAGGAGTTTCCCCGTCTCACTGATCACAGCCCCAACATGCGCATCCAGATGCGTGTCGACACCCAGAATCACTTCGTTTTGTTCCATGCGTATTTCCGTTGTAGTGGGCGCATCGCCAACCCCACTCGCAGGACAGGACACTCATGGTGCAGAACAAAGCTCCTATCAGGTCACAGACGGTGAGCCCGGCAACGCTCGGGGAACGCCGGAAGCCGATCGACAGGTCAACGCCAAGGCAGTTCGGCCAATCCCAGCACGGGTCAGATCGGTCCGACGTTCAGAAGCGATCTTAGACTGAGTATCCCAGCAGTCACCCCGTCGGCTCATCGACGAACGCATGCCATAGGCCTTCAGTGTGTGTCCGCGCCGAATGAATTTTGAGCCACCGCGCCGACCGAGCTTTGAGCCGGGGTGGAGACCGGTCCGAAGCAGGACCGGTTGTGGATAAGTGTATGGGTTTGCGGAGTGCTTGTCCTCCTTCGTGTGAGGATGTATTGCGCAGTGGAAGCTGCGAAGGGCGTAGCCCGTAGCGGCTTCCACTGCGCGGCAAGCGACGATCAGGCTGATTCGTTCGCGCTCGCACCGTCGGCTCTGCGCACCGCTTCACGCGAGCGGATACGCTTCTTTGCACTGGCGCTGCTATGGCGGAAACGGTAGCTTTCGTTGCCGGTTTCCACGATGTGGCAGTGATGCGTCAGCCGGTCCAGCAATGCCGTGGTCATCTTCGCGTCGCCGAACACACTGGACCATTCGGCGAAGTCCAGATTCGTTGTGACCGCAACGCTTGTATGCTCGTACAGGCGACTCAGCAGGTGGAATAGCAACGCCCCGCCGGCCTGGCTGAAGGGCAGATATCCGAGTTCGTCCAGAATGACCAGGTCGAGGCGCAGCAGGCTCGCCGCGATCCTCCCGGCGCGTCCCTGCGCCTTCTCCTGCTCCAGTGCGTTGGCCAGATCCACGGTCGAGTAGAAGCGCACCCGCTTGCCGTGGTGCATGATGCCGGACACGCCGATGGCGGTCGCCAGATGCGTTTTGCCCGAGCCCGGTCCCCCGACCAGAACCAGGTTGTGCGCGCCCTCGGTGAACGTCATGCTGGCCAGTTGCGTGACGAGCTGCCGATCGACCGGCGAGCCATCGAAGTCAAAGCCGGCGATGTCGCGATGCACCGGGAACTTCGCCGCGTTCATCTGGTGGCTGACCGAACGCACGGCCCGATCCGCGACCTCGGCCTGCAACAGCCGTTCGAGCAGCCATTGCGAAGACGCCGCGTCGACATTCACCTGCTCGAGCAGTTCGGCCCAGCCGGCAGCCATGCCGTGCAGCCGCAAGTGTTTGAGTTCGACGATCAGATCACGCATGACCGGCCTCCGGCTGTTGCAGCGCCGGGCGCAGCCCGTCGTAGCGCGATGTGTCAGCCAGCGGCGGTGTCGTCAGTTGTAGCGCAGTTTCGATCTTCGGCGGCATCTGCACGCTGCGCATGCGCGACAGCACGTTCACCACATGCTCGACGCTCACGCGCCCGGAGGGCGGCGCCTGCTCCAATGCAAGCTCGACTGCAACCACTATGGCATCCAGACCGCGTTCGGGGACCAGCGCCAGAACCTTCGCCATTACCCGGTCACCACCTGGCTCGCGTAGTAACGCCCGACGCAGGCGTTGCAGCGGCTCGGGCATGTCCTGGAACGGCGCACCGTTACGCAGCGCCCCGGGCTTGCGCTGGATTAGCGGGATATAGTGCTGCCAGTCGTATCGCACCAATCCTTCGTCGGCCAGTCGCTCATGGGCGGCCACCACGGCATCATCGCCCACCACCACAACACGGCCCGGATAGAGCCGCGTGCTGAGCATCTGGCCTGCAAATTCGCATGGCACCGAGTAGCGATTGCGGCCAATCACCACCAGGCAGGTCGACGACACCCGTGCTGCGCGCTCAACATAACCGTCAAACGGTGTCGGCATCGGCATCAGATGGGCGCGCTCCTGCTCGAACACGTCGGCGACGCTCAGGTCACGATAGTCCGGGTGCTTCACCTGATCCCACAACGACCCGCACCGGGTCGCCAGCCATGCATTCAGTTCGGCGAAACTGCCGAAGCGTTGCGCACGCGCCTCAATCCAGATGCGCAGACGGCTGTCCTGCACGTTCTTCTCGACGACGCCTTTCTCCCAGCCACTGGCGACGTTGCAGAAGTCCGGATCGAACAGGTAGTGCGAGCACATCACTGCGAAACGCGGATTGACCGTGCGGCCCTTGCCTTTGTGAACCTTGTCTACGGCTGTTTTCATATTGTCGTAGATGCCCCGGCGGGCCACCCCGCCGAAGGCCGCGAACGAGCGCGTATGGGCATCGAACAGCATCTCGTGCCCCTGGCTCGGATAGGCAACCAGCCAGAACGCCCGCGACGCACATAGCTTCATGTGCGACACCTGCAGCTTGCGGTAAATGCCGCCGACAACCAGTCCTTCCTCGGACCAGTCAAACTGGAATGCCTCGCCCAGCTCGAATCGCAACGGCACAAACGCCGACTTCGAAACCGCCTTGCCTTCGCCTTGCCGCCAGGCCCGGATGAAATCGGTCACCCGCGAGTAACAGCCGTCGTAGCCGCCGACCTTGATCTCCTGGAACAGCATCCAGGCGGTGCGCCGCTCCTTCTTCGGTCGCCGCGCGTCGACATTGAGCGCCTGCACCAGCACCTCATGAAACGGCGTCAACCGGGTCGGCTGGGCGCGCCGCTGATACTTCGGCTCCTCCTGAACATCCATGTTCAGATATTTACTAATCGTGTTGCGCGACAGGCTTGTGAGACGCGCTATCTCGCGTACCGACTTGTTCTGGCGGTGGAACATCCGCCGCACCTTGCCAATCATCGTCATCGGGATCATCCCCAAACACCCTGCCAGAAAAACTAGCAGGATAGGTTGATTGCCCGGCTCAATTTTCAGTCGGCGCGATCCCTACATGTGGCTGAATTTTCGGTCGGCGTAAACAATCAGGGTAATCTCCCAGTGTTCCTATGCGGACCGCCAGATCGATGCCTTCGCCGACCATGTCGACGGCACGGTCTTGCAGCGTCACGGACAGGTCTAACTTCTCGTACCGCAGACTCAGGTTCAGCAACGTCGGCATGATATGGCGGCGACCGAACATGGTGGGAAAATCTATGCGGACCCTACCGATAGGCTGCTGGTGTCCGGTCGAAAGAAACGCTTCCGTTTGATCAAGCTCTTCGAGAATGCGCCTGCAACTGCTGAGGTATGCGTCACCTTCCGTGGTCAGGTCGATGCGACGCGTGGTCCGATGCAAAAGCTGGACCCCAAGGCGCGCTTCCAGCCTTGAAATGCTTTTCCCGATTGCGGATCCGGTCACGCCCAGCACTTCCGCGGCTGCCGTAAGACTGCCTCCATCTATCGTCGCCACGAACTCACGAATACCAGCAAAACGGTCTTCCATCACGTTATTCCGGAATTTCAGGACCGAATGTCTGGAATTGTATCGACCAACTGAACAGTCGGGATGCAATTAGACTGGCTTCCAGGTTGACGGCGCTAGCCGCCGCGACGTTGAACAACGCATTCGTACACTGGAGCGCGCAATGAAAGCATGGCTGCTGAAGGACTTCGGTCTGAGCAATTTACATCTGGAAGAAGTTCCTACACCCGTGCCACAGCCGGGCGAACTTTTGGTGAAGGTGGGTGCTGTGTCGCTGAACTTTCGCGACAAGGCAACCGTCGACGAGCCGCATAGGGTGAGAAAGCCGTTGATTCCCGTGCCGGACGCCGCGGGGATGGTTGTGAAAGTGGGCGAAGGCGTCAGCCGGTTCAAACCCGGTGATCGCGTGAACTCGGCGCTGTACTCGCGCTGGATCGACGGGCCGCCGGGACCGAACGAGCCCGATTATTGCCTCGGCATGCCACTGCCGGGCGGCCTTGCGGAATATATGATCATCCATGAAGAGAGCGCCGTTAAAGCGCCCGACATGATGAGCGACGAGCAAGCTTCGACGCTGCCGATCGCGGCACTGACCGCCTGGTATTCGCTGATGGACATCGGCAACCTGCAATCAGGTCAGACCGTGCTGGTGCAGGGCACCGGCGGCGTTTCGATATTTGCGGCGCAGATTGCGGCCGCACATGGCGCGCGCATAATCGCGACGTCAAGCAGCGACGCGAACCTCGCGAAGGTCAAGGCACTCGGGGTGAGCGAAGGCATCAACTACAAGACCCATCCGAACTGGGAACAGAAAGTTCTCGAATTGACCGAAGGCAACGGTGTGGACATCACGATCGACGTCGCCGGCGGGAATGGCTTGAATCAATCCGTGGCCGCGACCAAGGTGGCTGGCATCATCACCCAGGTGGGCTTCCTCACCGGGCAAACGTCGGCGCTCAACCTCATGCCGCTGATCTTCCGTCAGACAACCATCCGCGGAATCGCCGTGGCTCCGCGCACCTCGTTTGAACGCATGAATCCGTTCCTCGACAAGCACAAGATCAAGCCGGTCATTGATCGCGTGTATGCCTTTGAGGAAGCCGTACAGGCTTACGAGCACCTGGCTCGCGGCCCGTTCGGGAAGGTCGTGGTCAGGATCGCTGACTGATTTCGTCGGCCGTCGCTCTGTCGCCGGAGCTGGGGATCTGGCGACAGCGCTGGAAGGAGGTAGCCGTTACATCTCGCGCTGCAGCGACATATCGGCTTGATCGATTGCTTTCTTCAGCGACAACAACAAATAGTGCATTCGGCGATAGACGGTCTCGCCAATCGGGTCTGTACCAGTCAGCTTGGGGCTGACGCATGCTTGACTTACGGGAACAACTGAATTGCCGCGGGCGATGATGATTTCACGTCGAAACTCGTCCAGAATCAAGCCTGTCCCCGATCACGACCGAAACGTCGGTGGCGCGAATGGTCGATGCGTCATCTGGAAACGCTCGAGCGTCCTGGCGCAAACCAGGACTTGCTCGATTTGACGTTCATAAGCGTGCCCGCAGAGCCGGTTCTCGGAGAGTTCGCCGCCAGTTTTGTATCGCGTTTTCCGGCCACGGGTGCTCTGTCATCGGGCAGGCGGTCCGGCAAGCATTTGCAAATCGGGTTACGCTGTGTGCGGCTGTTGCGGTTGTGTCGATCTGGCGACGCAACAGGTAATCATCATCAGGAAAGCAATGAAACAACCGATCAGAATCGATTTTGTCTCCGATGTAGCGTGCCCGTGGTGTGCTATCGGTCTATCCTCGCTGCAACTTGCACTGTCACGACTTGGCGATGCCGTCGACGCCGAATTAGTCATGCATCCCTTCGAACTGAATCCGCAGATGGGCGAGGACGGTGAAGACCTTGTCGAACATATCGGAAAGAAATACGGGCGCACCCCGCAACAGGTAGCGCAAGCGCAGGTCGAGCTCCGGAAGCGCGGCTCGGATGTTGGTTTCATCTTCGGCACGCGTAAACGCATCTATAACACCTTCGATGCACACCGCTTGATGCATTGGGCCGGTATCAAAGGCAAACAGGTACAGCTTAAACAGGCGCTGTTACAGGCTTATCATGGCGAGGGCAAGGCCACGAGCAGCCGTGACGTTCTGGTCGAAGCCGCCGAGTCTGTGGGACTTGACGGCGCTGAGGCGCGCTCTGTTCTGCAAGGAGGCGACTATGCCAATGAGGTTCGTGCAGAAGAAGAGAAATACCACGCAATGGGCATCGATTCAGTACCGTCGATCATCTTCAATAACCGCTATCTGCTGACTGGCGGACAACCCGTCGAAGCGTTCGAGAAAGCCATTCAACAGATTCTGGCCGACGCGTAATGTGACTTGGCCATGCCAATGGCCAGGTCAATCCTCTGCCCGAACCCGCAGCCCGCTCGCGAATCGACGTTGACACAAGCTCCGCCCCAAATGCTCTCGATGCGTCAGACAGCCACGTTGCTCGCAGCGGCCGCGCGCCCGCGCAGCCAGTTAATACTCGCGAACAGCAGCACCGCGAACACGATCAGCATCGTCGCCACGGCGAGAATCGACGGGTCGATCGAGTCGCGAATACCACTCCACATCTGCCGCGGCACGGTTGTTTGATCCGGGCCACCGATGAACAGAATGACGATCACTTCGTCGAACGAGGTCGCGAATGCGAAGACACTGCCGGTCGCGACCGCGGGCGCGATGAGCGGCAAAGTCACGCGCCGGAATGTGACCCAGGGCGGCGCGCCGAGTCCGGAAGCGGCACGCAACAGACTGTGATCGAAGGAAAGCAGTGACGCGGTCACGGTGATCACGACGAACGGCGTGCCGAGGGCCGCATGCGCCAGCACCACGCCGGGGTATGAGTCCACAAGGCCGAGCGGCGCGAAGATCAGATAGAAGCCCGCCGCGACGACGACGATCGGCACGATCATCGGCGAGATAATGAGCGGCATGATCAGCGAGCGCAGCGGAAACTGGGCGCGCGAGAGGCCCAGCGCGGCGAGCGTGCCGAGACACGTGGCGATCAGCGTCGAAGCCGCGCCGATCCCGATGCTGTTGAGCAGCGACCGTTGCCAGTCCGCGCTTGTAAGCGCCTGCTCGTACCAGCGCAGCGAAAAGCCCTGCATCGGATACGAGAAGTACGAGCCCGAGTTGAACGAGAGCGGGATGATCGCGAGAATCGGTGCAATCAGGAAGAACAGCACGAACGCGGTATGCAGCCGCGCCCAGCGCGCGGCGATGCGTTCCGTCAGTAACTTGTTGCGTTGAGCTTGCATGTCGTTCCTTCGTCGTGTGCGTGTCTCGACCGGTCTCAACCGAAGCGCAGGCGGTCGATGCCGACGATGCGGTTGAACAGGAAATAAACGATCGCCGTAAAGATCACGAGGTAGGCCGAGAGCGCACCGGCGAGGCCCCAGTTGAGCTGCGTGTTGGTCTGTATCGCGATAAGCTGACTGATCATCTCGTCGCCTGCGCCTCCCAGCAGCGCCGGTGTGATGTAGTAGCCGAGCGCGAGCACGAAGACAAGGAAGCAGCCTGCGCCGACGCCGGGCAGCGTCTGCGGAATGTAGATCCGCACGAACGCAGTGAACGGATGCGCCCCGAGCGATTGCGCGGCACGCACGTACACGGGCGACACGCTCTTCATCACGGAAAAGATCGGGAGAATCATGTAAGGCAGGAGCACGTGTGTCATGCCGATCAACACGCCCGCGCGGTTGAAGACGAGCGGCAGCGGATGCGTGGCGAGACCGAGACCCATCAGCAGGCTATTGATGACGCCGCCCGGTTGCAGCAACACGTACCACGCGGTCGTACGCACGAGCAGCGAGGTCCAGAACGGCACGATCACGAAGAGCATCAGGCGGTTGCTGCTCTTCGTGGGCAAGTTCGCAAGCAGCCATGCGACGGGATAACCGAGCACGAGGCACAGCAGCGTGACTGTGGCACTGATTGAGATCGTGCGCACGAACGCCTGGCGATAGACGGAAGCGTTGTCCGGAACGAACGCGAGCGCGCCTTGCGGCGTCACTTGCGCATCGAGTGCAGCGAGCAGATAGTCCGGCGTCGGCGATGCGGCGGCGCGCTTCAGCAACCGCCAGGTCTCCGGCGAATTCCAGCGTTCGTCGAGCCCGACGAACGCTGGTTTCCACGCCGGCGGCGCATCGACGGGCAATTGGCGCGCGCTGCGCATCAACAGGCTACGAAACTCGGGCTTGGCGAAGTTGAGCCGCCGCGCCACGGTGCCGAGCTCTCCGCTCTGCTGTGCCGCTCTGAGCCCCGCGGCGAGCAGGGCGAACGTGTGTTCGTCCGGCACGCCGTGACCGTCCCACGCAGTGAGCGCGGGCGTGAGCGCGGGCATGCTGTCAGACACTTCGCGGTTCTCGACGCTGCGCGCGAGCAACAGCATGATCGGCGCAATGAACGTCGAAAGCAGAAACACGAGCAACGGTAGCGCAAGCAACAACGCCTGCATCGATGCGCGGCGGCGCGCCTTCTGAAACGACGCGCGGCCGTCGGCTCTCGTCGGAGAACCCGGGGCCGTGCCTTGGGCGGAAACGGGCATGCTGGAAGTCACGTTGGGCTCTCGTCGGACGATGGTCTTACTGCGTCAGCCACACCTGAAAGCGCTTGTTGATCTGGTCCGCGTTGTCGGCCCAGAAGTTCGCGTTGATCTGCAATGCGCGCTTGAAGTTCTCGGGTGCGGTCGGCAGGTCGGCGAGGCGCTGCTTGTCGACGAGCGCGATCGCGTCCTTGCGCGGCGGCGCATACGCGATGTACTTCGTCAAGTCCGCATAGGCTTTCGGCTGTGACGCGGAGGCGATAAATTTCGCGGCAGCGTCAGCGTGCTTCGCGCCCGTCGGAACGCCCCACCAGTCGAAGTCGTAGACCTGTGCGTCCCAGACGGCTTTGAATGGCTTGTTGTCCTTCTTCGCGGCATCGGAAATGCGGCCGTTGTAGGCCTGTGTCATCACGACTGCGCCGTCGGCGAGCAACTGCGGCGCCTGCGCACCCGACTCCCACCACACGATGCTCTGCTTGATCGTGTCGAGCTTCTTGAACGCGCGATCCACGCCGGCGGGCGTAGCGAGCACCTTGTAGACATCCTTCGGATCGACGCCGTCCGCAATCAACGCCCACTCCATCGATACCTTCGGCGACTTGCGCAAGCCGCGCTTGCCCGGGAATTTCTGCAAATCGAAGAAGTCGTTGAGGGTGGTCGGGGCGGTCTTGAGCTTGCTCGCGTCGTACGCGTAGACCGTTGACCAGACCATGCTCGCGACCGCGCAATCGCTGATCGAGCCGGGGATGAAATCGCTCGTCTTGCCGATCGTCTTCTTGTCGAACTTCTGCAGGAGGCCTTCATCGCAGGCGGTGATCGCATCGTTGGTTTCGAGGTCGATCAGGTCCCACGTGGTGTTTTTCGCCTGTTCCATCGCGGAGAGTTTTGCGAGGCCGCCGTCATATGATTCGGTCGAGAACCCGATCCCCGTGGACTGGGTGAACGGTTCGAAATATGCCTTTTTAGCGGCTGCTTCGTACGCCCCGCCGAACGTCACGACGGAGAGCGTCTCCGCTGCCTGAGTGGTCACGGTGGCGAATGCGAGTACGGCGAGTACGGCGCATTGTGCTTTGATGAGAGTGCGCATGTCAGTTGGCTCCTGCTGGTGCGGTCGTGATGTTGGAAGGTGAGGGCGGTGTGGATAGGTGAATCGCAGGCGCGCTTCGCGGCGCGCTCATCGCGAGAATCTTGCAGTCGTCGTGGCGCCATGCGATCTCGATCGCGCTGCCGGGCGAAGGCAGCGCGTGGCGCTGCGTGTTGGGCACTTTCACGACGAGCGGGTCGCGCGAGCCGAGTGTCAGGTGCACACGATGATGATCGCCGCAATACACCAGTTCCCGGACGTGCGCGCGCACTACGTTGTGGTGTTCATCGGCGTGGGTGCTTTCCGCGCCCGGGATATGCGCGCGTTCGGGACGCAAGGCGAGCATCGCATCGTCGCCTGCGCGCAGGCTGCGTTCGCAGCGGCCGCGAATGACGCTGCCGTCCAGGAGCGCGAGCGTCGCCCAGCCTTCGCTCGCATTGACGACGCGCCCGGTCAACCCGTTGTTCTCGCCGACGAAGTTTGCGACGAACGCGTTCTGCGCGTTCTCATACAGCTCGCTCGGTGTGGCGGCCTGTTGGATACGGCCATCGGAGAACACCGCGACGCGATCCGACATCGTCAGCGCTTCGGCCTGATCGTGCGTCACATAGACGATCGTGAGCGACAGTTCGCGATGCAGGCGCATGATTTCGTATTGCATGGTCTCGCGCAGGCGCTTGTCGAGCGCGCCGAGCGGCTCGTCCATCAGCACGACGCTCGGCTCGAACACGAGCGCGCGTGCCAGCGCCACGCGCTGCTGCTGTCCGCCGGAGAGCTGGGCGGGACCCCGGTTCGCGAGATGCGGCAGTTCGATCATCTCGAGCGCACGCTTCACGCGCGTCCTCTGCTCGGCGCGACCTACGTGCCGCACAGAGAGCGGAAACGCGACGTTCTCCGCAATCGTCAGATGCGGAAAGAGCGCGTAGTTCTGAAACACCATACCGATGTCGCGTTGATGCGGCGGCTTGTCGTCGAGCCGACGGCCATCGAGGCGAATCTCGCCCTGGGTGGGCGATTCGAATCCCGCAAGCATCATGAGCGTGGTTGTCTTGCCCGAGCCCGAGGGACCGAGTAGCGACAGGAATTCTCCCTTGCGCACGTCGAGATTCAAGTCTTCGACGACGTATTGGGCGCCGTCATACGATTTGCTCACGCGCGAGAACGAAATGAAGGAAGGGTTTGACATCGTGATCGCGTCCTGTCGATGGTGCGTCGTAATCAATGTGTGCCGAGCTTCGTCGCAGCGACTTTGCTGGCGATATAGCGCGCGAAGTCATAGTTGGGGCGTTCGAGAGGGCTCAGGTGGCCGGGCTTCGCCATCGGCGCGTGCACGCCGCGAAAGACCGCTTCCACGCCGCGTTTGTCTTCCGCATTCACCTCGTCGAGCAGTTTCTTCAACCTGCTCATGTGCGCGTTCGCCTCGGGGTCTGCGATGAACTCCGGCGCAAGCCCGCCGCCGAAGCGGATATGCACGCGCTCCACGCCTTGAGGTTGCAGCACGAGGTACCAGAAGTAACCCGGCGTGAGCGTGACGAGATGCGTCGGGTAGATAGCGAGCAGCGCGGTGGTCTTGCGCCAATGTCCCGTTAGGCGCGTGTTGTCCGGATGCGCATTGCCGATGGGCAAGGACGCTTCTTTCGTGATCCAGTGATAGTTGAAGGCGGGATAGCCCGGTGGGCATTCCATTTCTTCGAGCCGCGAATGTGGTCCTACCGTCGCGCGATGCAGCATCGGCAGGTGATAGCTTTCCATGAAGTTTTCCGCAAGGATCTTCCAGTTCGTCTCCCACACGTGTTCTTCATGGAAGGTTTCGACGTAGTCCGACATGCCGTATGCGCCGATGAGCTCGCTCAAACTGGAAAGTTGCCTATGCACGGGCGGCGCGTTTTCGTCGAGCGTCACGTAGAGCCAGCCTTGCCATGCTTCGCAACGCACGGTGGGCAGTCTCCAGCTCTCCTTGCAGAAACCCTGTTGCCGGTCCATGAGCGGCGCGCCTTGCAACGCGCCGTCCAGCGAATAGTTCCAGGCGTGATAGGGGCAGACGATGCGACGCACATTGCCGCGTCCTTCGAGCAGTACCGACATCCGATGCAGGCACACATTCGACATCGCCTTGATCTGCATTTCTTCGTCGCGCAAGACGACAATGGGTTGCGCTCCAATGCGCGCCGTCAGGTAATCGCCGGGCGCCTTGAGCGCGCTGGCGCGACCGACGCATTGCCATTCCCGCTCGAAGATAGTGCGCTCCTCCAGCGAGAGGAATTCGGGCGACGTGTAGACACCGGGCGGCATGGCATGCGCATCGCTGAATGACCGTTCACAACCCGCCTGCAGTTCGTCGACAAGCGCTTCTACTGCGATTGTCCTTGACGGGTTGGTCATGGTGTCCCCCTTGATTCATCACGGTAGGAGCGTGCCGTCGCGAGGTATTGCGGCGCTGCGCTCAGGATGGACATCAATTTATCAAGCCAAATTGCAAGTCAAAATATTGTTTTCAGATACAAAGCAAAGCTTTTTCCTATGTAGCGCGCGTGGGCCTGAAGCGGACGATTGAACGTTCTGGATCATGTGTCGATGTGCAGTCGCCGGATATAGGTTTCGCAGAACGACGCAAAGCGGTGCACAACCTGGCGCGGCTTCATCGTGCGCGATTGCGCGATACCGAGCATCGTCGCGTTGACGTTGTCTTTGAAGCGTTTAATGATGAACTCTTCACCATCCACGGTGCGGTTCGACTTGAGCGGAAAGTTGAGCAGGCTATAGCCGAGACCGTTAGCCACCATGCCGCGCACGACTTCCGGCTGCGACGAACGGAAAGCGGGCACAGGGCGGCTGCCCACCGCATCGAAGAGCGCGGCGAAATACTCGCGGCTGTGCGGCAGGTCGAGCATCACATAGGGCTCGGGCAGCAGGTCTGCGAGCGATACCTTGCGCGCGCGCGCGAGCCGATGCGTCCTCGGCAGGATCGCATAAGGCGGCAGCGAGAGCAGCGGCGTGAAGGCGATGTCCTCTGTCAGGTCGAGGCTGTAGGTCAGGGCGATATCGAGCGAACCGTCGTGAAGGCCCCGCAGGAGGCCGTCCTGATGCGCCTCGACAGTGCGAAACGAAATGCCCGCGTGTTCGCTCGTGAAACGGCTGATCAGCCCCGGCATGAGCGGCGGCGCGAGCGAGACGAGACAGCCGAGCGCGATGGCGCCCGTCATGCCGCCATCCATTTCCTTGGCAGTGGTCTGCAGTTCCTCCGCGATCTTCAGCAGATTGCGCGCTTGCCCGAGCAGATCGCGCCCCGCTTGCGTGAGCGAGAGACCGCTTGCGTGATGGCGTATGAAGAGTTGCACGCCGAACGACACTTCCAGGTCCGCCAGCGCCGTCGAGATCGATGGCTGCGAGATGTGTAGACGCTTCGCGGCGGCTGTAAAGGACAGCGCTTCCGCAGTGACCACGAAATAGCGCAACTGGCGCAACGAATAGCGTAACGGGTGAGTCTCCATCGACCACGCTCCATATTCAGGTCTTCAATGAGCGGCATTGTGGAGCGGTCAAAAAGCCTTGCATAGGTAAATCCGATGCTATGCATTTTTTTAATATATTTTTCAGATTCTGAATGCGCGGGTAGATTTTCACGGAGACAAACGGCCCAGGCGGCACACGTAACCGGAGAGCGCCATCGGGCCGACTACGGACGCGAGCACTCGAGGGCCGCGAGGCCGCAATCGAATCGAAATAATCCGCATCCTCAGAAGGGCATCGTCATGACAGTGGAGAGAACATCAATTGATACGCTGGTGGTCGGCGCCGGTCAGGCCGGCGTCGCCATGAGCGAACATTTGAGCAGGCTCGGCGTGCCGCATCTCGTGCTGGAGCGCGCTCGTATCGCCGAGCGCTGGCGCACGGGACGCTGGGATTCGCTGGTTGCCAATGGTCCCGCATGGCACGATCGTTTCCCCAATCTCGAGTTCGCGGAAGTCGACCCGGACGCATTCGCTTCTAAGGAGCAGGTCGCGGACTATTTCGTCGCTTATGCGCAGAAGTTCGAAGCGCCGATCCGCACTGGTGTGGAAGTGAAGCAGGTCGTGCGCAATGTGGGGCGGCAGGGCTTCACCATCGAAACGTCGGAGGGCACGATTGAGGCCAATCGCGTGGTGGTCGCGACCGGACCTTTCCAGCGCCCCGTCATTCCGCCGATTGCGCCGCAAGATTCGAGTCTCGCGCAGATTCATTCCGGCGACTATCGCAATCCCGGGCAATTGCCTGAAGGGGGTGTGCTGGTGGTGGGTGCAGGATCGTCCGGCGTGCAAATCGCGGACGAGTTGCAACGTGCGGGCAAGCGCGTCTATCTGTCGGTTGGCGCGCATGATCGTCCGCCACGCGCCTATCGCGGTCGCGATTTCTGCTGGTGGCTGGGCGTGCTCGGCGAATGGGACGCGGAGGTCATGAAGCCCGGCAGGGAGCACGTCACCATTGCGGTGAGCGGCTCGCGCGGCGGTCATACCGTGGATTTCCGGCGCCTCGCGCATCAGGGCATCACGCTCGTTGGTCTGACGAAATCTTTCGACAATGGCGTGGCAACCTTCGAAGCCGATCTCGCGGCGAACATCGCGCGCGGCGACGAGAACTATCTGTCGCTGCTGGACGCGGCCGACGCGTACGCCGAACGCAACGGTCTCGACCTTCCGGAAGAGCCCGAAGCGCGCGTCATTCCAGCCGATCCGGAGTGCATCACTCATCCGTTGGACGACCTCGACCCTGCGAAAGCGGGCGTGACATCGATTGTCTGGGCAACCGGCTATGCAGTCGATTTCAGCTGGTTGAAGGTCGCCGCCTTCGACGAAAAGGGTAAGCCGAAACATCAGCGCGGCGTATCAAAGGAGCCAGGCATCTATTTTCTCGGTCTGCCCTGGCTGTCGCGTCGTGGCTCGGCATTTATCTGGGGCGTGTGGCACGACGCGAAGCACATCGCCGATCACATCGTCACGCAACGCAAATATCTGGCGTATTACGATGAACCGCAACGCCATGCACCGAGCTGCGGCAAGCAAAGCGCTGAAAGTGCCAACGGCGCATCCGCCGGTTCACGTGTCCATCAAGTCAGCGAGATGGGCGTGAATTGATACATGCGCCTCTCTGATTCGTGATCCATTTCTTTCCAGCATAAAGGTGCATTGATGAGCCAACCTACGCATACCCGTATCCGCATGTTCAACACGAAGGATACCTATCCGAACCAGACGCTCGACAACGATCTTTGTCAGGCTGTGCGGGCCGGCAACACGGTCTATGTACGCGGCCAGGTGGGTACGGATTTCGAAGGCCGTCTGGTCGGTCTCGGCGATCCGCGAGCCCAGGCCGAGCAGGCGATGAAGAACCTCAAGCAATTGCTCGAGGAAGCCGGCAGCGATTTATCTCACGTCGTCAAGACGACGACTTACCTGACCGACATCCGTTACCGCGAGCCGGTCTATCAGGAAGTCGGGAAGTGGTTGAAAGGCGTTTTTCCGATTTCCACCGGCCTGGTGGTGGTCGCGCTGGGTCAGCCGCAATGGCTGATGGAGATCGACGTTATCGCCGTGATTCCGGACGGATGGGCGCGGCCGAAAGCCTGAGGAGCGGGACATGACATTCTCTATCGTCGGACGCTGTTCACAATCGAGGCAGCTCGGTATCGCGATCAGTTCTTCGAGCATCGCGGTGGGCGCCCGATGCCCGTGGGTGCGGGCAGGCGTTGGCGCGGTGGCGACCCAGAACGTCACGCTGCCTGCACTCGGCCCGCAGGTTCTCGATCTTCTGCAGAGCGGGTATCTGGATCCCGCCGCCGCATTGGACCGTGCGCTCGGCGCGAGCGACTGGTGTGAATACCGGCAGGTGACGGTGATCGATAGCCGGGGCCGCACGGCGTTCTTCAGCGGCAAGGAAGCTTTGGGCACGTATCACGCCGTCGCCGGCGAGCAATGCGTAGCCGCGGGCAACATGCTCGCCGGCGTCGAAGTGATCGAGGCGATGGTGCCGGCGTTCGAACAGGCATCCGGCGCACTTGCCGATCGGCTGCTCGCTGCCATGCGTGCGGCGATGGCGGCCGGTGGGGAGGCGGGGCCCGTGCATTCCGCGGCGCTCAGAATCGTGGGCGACGTGAGCTGGCCGATGGTCGATTTGCGGGTCGATTGGGCGGATGACGATCCCATCGGCCAGCTCGACGGTTTGTGGCACGCGTATCGGCCGCAGATGCAGGACTACCTGACCCGCGCATTGAATCCGACTGTCGCGCCCAGCTATGGAGTGCCGGGCAATGAATGACAGATCCAGCCGTGCGCTGCTCGAAAGGTTGGTCGGGTATGCCACGGTCAGCCGCGATTCGAATCTGGACATGATCGAGTTCATTCGACACTACCTCGAGGAACTCGGCGTCGAGAGCGAGCTGTTCTATAACGCCGAGCGCACCAAGGCGAATCTGTTTGCGACCATCGGTCCGCGTGAGCGAGGCGGCATCGTGCTGTCCGGCCATACTGATGTGGTGCCGGTCGAAGGCCAGGCGTGGAGCGTCGATGCATTCCGTCTCACCGAACGCGAGGGTCGGCTGTATGGGCGCGGCACCGCCGACATGAAGGCCTTTATCGCATCGGTGCTGGCGGTGGTGCCCATGTTTCTCGAGCGGCAGTTGAAGCTGCCGGTGCATCTCGCCTTTTCGTACGACGAGGAAGTCGGATGCCTCGGTGTGCGGTCGATGCTCGCGGAGTTGGAGCGGCGTCCGAACAGACCAATCCTGTGTTTGATCGGCGAACCGACTGAGCTCAAGCCGGTGCTGGGTCACAAGGGCAAGCTGGCGATGCGCTGCCAGGTGAAAGGCGCGCCTTGCCATTCGGCCTATGCACCGTACGGCG
Source organism: Paraburkholderia sp. BL10I2N1 (assembly GCF_004361815.1). Lineage (NCBI taxonomy): Bacteria > Pseudomonadati > Pseudomonadota > Betaproteobacteria > Burkholderiales > Burkholderiaceae > Paraburkholderia > Paraburkholderia sp. BL10I2N1. The sequence goes on from NZ_SNWA01000001.1 coordinate 2,730,877, forward strand.
TCAACGCCATTCAGTACGCGGCGCGGATGATCGGCCGACTGGAAGCGATCGGCGAGCAGCTGGCGCAGTCCGCGTATCGCGACGAGCGATTTGATCCGCCGTTCTCGACCGTGCAGACCGGTGTGATCAACGGCGGCCGCGCATTGAACATCGTGCCTGCGGAATGCGAATTCGACTTCGAAGTGCGCGCGTTGCCGGGTTTTGACGCCCACCAGGTAGCCGACGAGTTGCAAACCTATGCCGAAGCTGAGTTGCTGCCGAAGATGCGCGCCGTGAAGTCCGACGCCGGCATCCGCTTTCAGTCGCTCTCCGCTTATCCGGGATTGGCTACCTCGCCCGACAGCGAAGCGGCGCGCCTGTTGGCTTTGCTCAGCGGTTCCAATGAGTTCGGCACGGTAGCTTTCGGCACAGAAGGCGGGCTCTTTGAGCACGCGGGCATTCCAGCAGTGGTCTGCGGACCAGGCAGCATGGATCAGGGGCATAAGCCGGACGAATTCGTCACCGTCCAGCAATTGAGCGACTGTGACGCAATGCTGGCTCGTTTGGTGGACTACCTTTCAGCCGTTTGTTGAGACCCATGCATCGAAGAGGCGCGGCGGCGGTACGTTGTCAGATACGAGCGTGCCGGGTCTTACTCCGATCGCTTCAGGACGTGGGTTATGCAGTCCCGATCATGGGACTTGCCTCCTTTCCAGATATCGCTCGACGAAGATGAGGAGTGCCTTGGACTGGTAATCCTTCGCTAGCTGGCAAAGGTGGTCGGCGAAAGGACGATAGCGCTCGTCAAGCTGGGTCAGGTGGGTGGCGTGTTGCACGAGGGCACGCATGTCGCCCAGTCGCGCCAGGTAGTGCAGCGCTTCGATCTCCCCCGCCGGCGGCACGACCAAGGTCCCCACGGAGGGGGCGGCGGCGTGTACAGCCGTTCGGCCCGCTCCGGTGGCTTGCGTCTCCGGAACTTCGTCGCTCCACTCGATGTTCAGGAGGGCCGCGATCTGTGACAACAGCTCACTCAAATCAATCGGTTTTGACAGAAAGGCGTTTGCACCGGCCGCCAGGCTTCTCGCGGCATCACTCCCCGAGGCGCCGGCGGAGACCGCAACGATGGGAAGATCCCCGAACTCCGGCATTTCGCGCAGGCGCCGCGTGGCTTCGAGCCCGTCCATGCCGGGCATGACGACATCCATCAGGATAAGCGCCGGCCGCAGCGCTTTGGCTTTCTCCAAAGCTTCCAGTCCGTCGCCGGCCTCCGCCATGTCGAATCCGAGCTGGCCGAGCATATCGACTGCCACGGCACGATTTGCCGCTACGTCATCCACGACGAGGACGGTCTTGCGCGGCCCCTTATAGCCGGTCATTGCCCATTCTGGCGGGACGACAGCTGCCTGAGGCGCCACCACCGGGACGTTCAGCTCGAATGAGAAGGCGCTCCCGGCACCGCGGCGGCTCTCGACGTGGATCTCGCCACCCATCAGGCGCACGAACTGCCGGCTAATGGCCAGGCCCAGCCCCGTGCCTCCAACCCGGTGCCGAGCATCACTCGCTTGCTCGAAAGGCAGGAAGATCGCCTCCAGACGCGCTTCGTCTATACCGATGCCGGTGTCCCGCACTTCGAAACGCAGCCGCATGGGCGGCAGCCAATCGACGCGCAGGCGCACGCCCCCTTTCTCGGTAAATTTGATTGCATTGGATAGCAGGTTGAGCAGCACCTGGCGCAGCCGTTTTTCGTCGACCCGCACGCCCGCGGGCAGATCCGGTGCCATCTCGCAAGCGAAGGCCAAGCCCTTTTCCGTTGCCTTCACCCGAATCGTCTCGGCGATGAAGTCGATGAACCGGTCAAGCGGAATATCGGACAGGTTCAGCTCCGCCCTTGCGGCCTCGATTTTGGCCATATCCAGAATGTCGTTGATGATCGCAAGCAGGTGTTCGCCGCCGCGCTGGATCACCGTAATCCCGTCGACCTGGCGTTGGTCGAGGCTCCTGTCGCGCTTAAGGATCTGCGCGTAGCCTAGAATCCCGTTCAACGGCGTGCGCAGTTCGTGGCTCATGTGAGCAAGAAAGTCGCTCTTGGCCCGGTTGGCCGCATCGGCGTGTTCCTTGGCGACGGCCAGTTCAGCGGTTCGCTCGCGAATCATGTCTTCGAGGTGCTCGCGGTAGCGCCGCAGTTCCTCTTCGGCACGCTTCTGCTCCGTGATGTCACGAGAGATGCCGAGCAGGAACTGCGGCTTGCCGCGCACGTCGAGGATCGGGATCTTCATCGTGTGCACCAGGCGCGGCCCGTAACGCGTGTGAACCGGCTCCTCCGGCACGTCGACCAGCTGCTGCGACTCCAGGACGTCACGATCCTTCAGCGCGAAGAAATCGGCCTCCTGCGCCGGAAACAGGTCATGGACGGACTTGCCGATGAGTTCCTCGCGCCGGTAGCCGAGCAGTTGCTCTCCCGCCTTGTTAAAACGCACGAAGCGCAGCGTCGCCGCATCCTTGACGAAGATCATGTCGGGGATGTTCTCGATGATGCTGTCCAGGAAGTGTTCGCTCGCCCGCGCAGCCTCTTCGGCGTGCTGTCGTTCGACGATCTCAGCCGTCTGGCCCGCAAGCGCCGTGCTGAGTTCGGCCGTGCGCTGCGTGACGCGCGCCTCGAGTTCGGCGTTGAGTTCCATCAGTGCGTCCTCAGCATGCCTGCGCTGGCGCCGGTCTTCGAGGAACTGCTCGACTGCGCGCGCCATATCGGCAATCTCGTCGCCGCCGTGAACGGGGACGCCGGCTTGCACGCTGTCGACATCGCCGTGCCGCAGGAAGTGACTGACTCGGCGTAGCCGTGCCACGACGTGGCGACCGAGGAATGCGCGGGCGATCAGCCAGGCAAGCAGCAGGCTCACCGCAACTTCGCCGCCCACCCACCTGCGCGTGCGGTTCAGGTCTTCGGCCAGATCCTGGGCCGCTTTACGGTAGTCGCGCGTGAAATGATCCGACTGCTGGCGCGCCGCGGCGGCCAGAGCGTCGGCCTGGCGGCGCAGATCGTCGTCCAGGCTGGCCAATGATGCGCCGGGCCGCGGCGCCGACGCCGGCGCGGCGCCGACGCCCAGCGCGGTCTCGCGCACCTGCGCCGCGATGTTCGCCGTGTTGCGGAAGCGCTGGCTCGATCGATGCAGCGCCAGCGCGTCGACACCGACGTTGTCGCTCGTGGTCGCGGAGGCGAGGCGGTCCACGAGGCGGTCGAAGGACGCCAGCTGTTCGATGATATGCCGATGCGTCTCGCGCACAGCGTCCACCGTATCGTCACTGGACAACTGCAATGCCAGGCGTTCGATCATCAGAGTGAGCTGCGCCAGGTTCTGTGCATCTTCCTGGAGCGCCAGCCGCTCTTCGGCCAACTGGCGGATCGCGTGGGCCGAGCCAGCCAACGAGTAAATGGTCGTGGCACCGACCGCGATCACCAGGGCGGCCAGGCACGAAACCACGAGCGTGAACTGCGCGGTGAGAGACCGTGGGAGCGGAAGTTTCACGGTCGTTGCCAGATGCGGCGATAGATGTCGCGATAGCCGTTGGCCGGGTCGTAGAGCAGACGATCGCCGCCGTCCGCGGCGATGTTGTCCGCCGTCACGAGATGCACCGGAAACAGGTAACCCGTGACGCCTGCCCCGGCGAAGAGCCGGTTCATCTCGTCGACCAACTGCCAGCCGTGCAGATTCAGGGGTTCGGCCACGGTGCCCGTCTGGAAGGTGCCCGTCCGGATACGCAGGAAGGCGGACTCGCTGCCGTCGCCAGCCGACAGCATGGCCATGGCGCCGTTCGGCATCCCGGCCTGGGTCAGCACGGGTGCGGCGTAGTCGAAGTAGATGTCGTTGACGGCCAGCGCATACGTCCAACGCTTGCCATACCGCGCGAGCAAGGCGCGTGTCGTGCCCGGCATCAGTTCCTCGCTGCGTGAGATGGCCACGTCGCGCACATCGAGCACGGTGCAGCCGCTGCACGCGCGCACGACGGCTGCCATTTCATCCGCCTTGCCTTGCGCAATCCGGAAATTGGAGTCGGTGAAGATGACGACTCCCGCATGCCCGCCGGACTGCACGATGGCCGCCAGCGCGGTCACGCGCGCGACCTCGAGCGGATCCGTCGCCACGTTCATCGCCACGGGCGTGCCGGGCACCGGTCCGGCCTGGGCCGCGACATGCCAGCCGACGATAGAAATGCTGCGCTCGGCAAACGGCCGCAGCCCGGGCAGCAGGGCGCGTGCGTCGCCACCGACGATGATCAGACCATCTGGACGACTTGTCAGCGCATTTGCAAGCATCTTCAGCCGCAGGTCCGGCGTGCCGCCGGAGTCGAATATCTTTACGCTCCAGCCGATGACCTTGGCCGCCTCCAGCACACCGTCGACCACTCCGACGATACCGCCGTTACGCAAATCCTCGGCGACGATGGCGACACGTTTCCCAAGTTGGGCGCGCGGCCCGTTGCGCGGCCCGTTCCAGGGCGCAGCGGGTTGCGCCGCGGCATCGACCACGCGCTTCGCTTTGGCCAGGTAGTCCTTCGCGGCGACCGTGGTTCCGGGCACTGGGGCAGTCGGCATACCCTGCGCCGCGGCAACCGACAGCATGCATGTACATCCCCATGCCAGAAGCAAGCCCCTCATGCTGTTCCCCAAGGGCCCCGTCGAGGTTGATTGACCGCCATTGACAACATACCCAAATGCCGCGCGCACGGTGACCCTGCGAATAAGATAGTACACCCCGATGGCCGCGTGTCCCCGGTCATCCGCGCTGCCGCCTCGCGTGAGCAGAGCGATGACCGTTCGCCAGTTCGACTAACGCAACTGGAGCCACGGGCCTGTGATCCGGTGACGCACCACGCCTCGACGATATCCATTGCATCCACCGGTTGAATCCGCAACGCGCAACCGTCATCAGTGCCTGCGATGCCGCGATCGCCTCCGATCGACTTGACGTCAATTTTCGCCGGTCGACTACCGTCATCCGCATCCCTTGGAAGCTGTCTAACCTGAATGGAAAACTACCCGCAAACCCCCGCCAGAACCTGCGCGATTTCGGGTCAAAGAGTTAGAAAGGGTCGCGTAACTATTTGAGTTTTATGTCGATTCTCGTCGGCATGGGGTGCAGATGGTCGGAGGTTCAAATCCTCTCGCCCCGACCATAATTCGCTTTAAAATCAAGTGTGTAGATTCGCGTCGTGTTAAAAAAGTAGCCTCGAGTAGCCTCAAGTAGCCTACGTTTTAACACGACGCGTTGAAAGGTTTCCTCGCTTTTCCTCTCCCTTATCCCGCATTGCGTACGCTCGCGAGCTTCCGGCTCGAGGGCGCAAACGCGGCGATCGCGCGCGCGCCAATCGACTCGGTATCGACCGGCATCCAGCGCGCGTACGACTTGAGCGTTACGGTCGTATCGCAATGCCCCATCTGCCTCGAGACCCAGCTCGGATTCTCGCCCGTCGAGATCATCATCGAGCCGTACGTATGCCTCGTCTGGTAGCGAACGATCAGGGTATCGAGGAGCGCCTCGTCCGTAATCTCGCTCATCAGATGGTTGAGCGCGAACATCGAGCATACGACCCCGAACGCGTCGTTCGACATCTCGCCCTCATATCCGTTGCCGGTCATGAATACGCGTAGGCGCTCGAGATCGCCGCGAGGCGCCGCATAGGCTCCTCCGTTCGAGAGGTGATAGAACGTCCAAAGCCCGCCACGATAATCGTTCGAGAGAGCTTCGGCCCACGAGAACAGGAGGGCCTCGCCGCGCATCATCGCGCGCTCGCCGAACAGGTAGGGATAGAACGAGAGGCGAGACCTCTCAGGGACTTCAGTTGCAGTAATCTTGTTCGTCATCACTTGTTGCTCCACTTCAGTAAGTGGCGAGGCGCGAGGCCTCGCCGTTATCAGTTACGCCTCGACCGGCGCATAAGTCGTGATCGTTGCGAGCGTCTCGACGAGGAGGCCGCGAGCTTCCGCGATTTCTGCCTCACACTGGAGGCGCATCCAGCCCATCGGGTCGCCACCAAAGTAGGCCGCGAGGCGCAGGGACGTATCGGCGGTCATGCGACGCTCGCCACTGATAATCTCCTTGATCCGGCGCGGCGCGACGCCGAGCGCCTTGGCGAGCGCGTGCTCGGTCTGGCCGGTCTCGGCGAGCTTCGCCGCGAGGTATGCGCCTGGCGTTGAGGCGATCGTCGTCTCGACGACTTGAGGCTCGACCGCCTTCTTGGCGCGAGGCGTCGTGCGGCTCGTCGTCGAGGTTTTCGTTGCAGTGCTGGTGGTAGTTTTGCGCGTTGCCAAGATTCTGGATTCCTAAGTGATTGGTTTCAAGGGCTTCGCTTCGTGTTGCCTGCCCTACACCTTCGTATTGAGGTGACGCACCGGGGCGCGGCCAGACCTTTCGTGACGAACCGTGGAGGAACGTCTCTACCGGTATCGACGGCTTAATACTGGACAGCGCGAGGAGATTCGAGGCGCGGGGAAGGCGGGCGAGGCGAACGAGCGCGCGCCGCTCGAGGCGTTGCGAGGAGAATCGAGGTGAGGCTCGCGCAACGCGGGGTGCCCTTCAAGATTCGGATTTTCTCGTAGGTTGGTGCCACACCTGAAGCAGCCGCACAGATGAAGCCTCGGTTTCTGACGCGCCTGGATCGCGCTAGATTCACAAAAGATGCATGGCGACAGCAAATTCGCCCGATCGCTCTGCACCTCTGGCATCATTGCGGACCACGTTAAGGAGTTGCCTGTGTCCCGATTGACCGACCTGATTGCCCAAGCCAAAATCAAGGATCAAAAATTAGGGGCAGATCTTGATCGGGAATTCAAGGTTCTGTCCTCGCGCCTGCCCTTCGGACTGAACTTTGAGCGCCACCGCCCTGAAGCCGTGGAGTTGCCCCAGTGTCCTGTCCGTAAGGGAGACAAGGTCCGTATTTTGCCGGCGCGGGGCACCGTCAAGATGGGCGATCAGCGCTTGTGGCAGGTAAAGGCCATCCACAAGGCCACGAAGCAAGCCGATTTGGTTCTCCTAGGTGTGGAGGCCGTCGAGACGCAAACGGTTGCGCTGGATGATCTGGTGGTGGTGGCCGAGTTCAGCGACACGATCCACCCCGGTCTTGTGAGCACCGGTAAGGTAAAGCGCGGGGGCGACAAGCCGTTCCATACCGTCATCAACGGCGAGAACTACCACGTCTTAAATGCGCTGACCTACACACACCGTGGCAAGGTTGATGGGATTTACATTGATCCGCCATACAACACCGGGGCGAAGGACTGGAAATACAACAACGATTACGTCGAGGGCGATGATCTGTACCGCCATAGCAAGTGGCTCGCGATGATGGAGCGGCGTCTCTTAATCGCGAAGGAACTACTGAATCCGGCAAATTCGGTGCTAGTCGTTACGATCGATGAGAAGGAGTATTTGCGTCTGGGGCTGCTCTTGGAGCAGGTCTTTGAAGGCAGCAGGGTGCAGATGGTCAGCATCACTATCAGTCCGAGAAGCACCAGCCGCGCCAACGAATTCTCGCGAGTCGATGAGTACGCCTTTTTCGTGTTCGTTGGAAACGTCGAAATCGGGACTGGCGAACGTTCAGGCGACGATGCTGAAGTTCGATGGCTTTACCTCCGGCGAACTCAGCGCTCGCTTGTACGCGGCTCGCGTCCGAGGCAGTTCTATCCGGTGTATGTAGACCGTGAGACCATGAAAATCGTCCGTATAGGTGATCCATTGTCGAACGGGGATCGAATTGAGGACATCCCAGTTGTGAGGGGCGCGACGCCCGTGTTTCCAATCACCCCAGACGGTACCGCGCTGATCTGGGGACTCACTGGCCCGAGCTTACAACAGGCTATTGATGGAGGCTATGTCCGAGTTACGCCTGGAAATGAGCATCAACCCTACACGATCGCGTACCTCTCGACAGAGGACATCAAACGCGTCGAGTGTGGCGAATACCGAGTCACGGGTACCCGGCCGGATGGATCGAAGATCGTGATGATACCTGGCGGCAAAGCCGCCCGACCAAGTACCGTCTGGCGCGAAGCAAAGCACGATGCAGGGGCTTACGGAACCTCGTTGCTGCGATCGCTTCTGCCTGGCCGCACTTTTCCGTTTCCGAAATCGCTCTACGCAGTTGAGGATTCACTGCGTCTTTTCGTTGGCAACAAGCCTGACGCGGTTGTGGTCGACTTCTTTGCAGGCTCCGGAACTACTGCTCACGCAGTGATGCGCCTCAACAAGCAGGACCGCGGCCGTCGCCAGTGCATCTCTGTGACGAACAACGAAGTCGCAGCGGACGAGCAAAAAGCATTGCGAGAACAGGGCTTGCGCCCCGGCGATCCGGAATGGGAGCAGCACGGCATCTGCGACTTCATCACGAAGCCGCGTGTTGAAGCCGCCATTACCGGCAGGACGCCGGACGGGCAACCGATCAAGGGCGACTACAAGTTCACCGACGAATTCCCGACGGCCGAAGGCTTCGAGGAGAACGCCGAGTTCTTCACGTTGAACTACGAGATCTCGGTCTCGGTCAGCCACAACCTGGCCTTCGGTCGCATTGCTCCGCTGCTTTGGTTGCGGGCCGGTGCTCGCGGTCAACGCATCGACAAGTTGCCCGCCGATGGTTGGGCTGTCGTGGATGCCTACGGTCTGTTGACGGACGTGGACGCAGCGACGCCCTTCATCAAGGCGGTCAAGGCGGCCAACACCATCAGAGTAGCCTACATCGTCACCGACGACGACCGGCGCTACCAGGCGATCGCACGCCGTCTGCCGGACGGTGTGGAACCGGTGCGTCTCTACGAATCCTATTTGACCAACTTCAGCTTTACCCACGGAGACTGACGGATGAAGTTCACTCTCAAAGATTACCAGCGCGATGCGGTGCGCGATGCCTTGGCCAATCTCGGCAAGGCACGCAGGTATTGGCGCAGTGAGAGAGACAAGACCCACTTCTCCCTCACCGCCGTCACGGGCGCAGGTAAGACCGTCATGGCCGCTGCGGCGTTCGAGGCGCTGTTCCACGGGGACGACGATTTTGGCTTCGAAGCTGACACGGGTGCCGTCGTCATCTGGTTCAGCGATGACCCGTCTCTGAACGAGCAGACCCGCTTCCGTCTGATGGAGGCCAGCGACCGTATTAACCATACCGACATGGTTGTAGTTGAGAACACCTTCAATCGGCCCAAGTTCGACGCGGGGAAGATTTACTTCCTCAACACACAGAAGTTGGGCAAAAACAGTTTGTTGGTGCGAGGCTTCGATCAAGACGAACTTGAGGCCAAGGCAGGTAGCCTGCTGCCCGAGACCCGTCCGGATCTACGGGCCTATACGATCTGGGACACCATCCAGAACACCATCGAGGACCCGGACTTGACCCTGTATCTGGTGCTCGACGAAGCGCACCGTGGCATGGGCAATTCCACTATGGCCAGCCAGAATGCCAAGAGCACCATCGTCCTTCGTTTGATCAACGGCACCGGTGGAGTGCCCGGCATTCCGGTCGTCCTTGGCATCTCCGCTACGGCCGATCGATTCAACCAGGCAATGGAAGGCGCCACGAAGCGGGTGAAATTGGACAACGTGACCGTGGACCCGACGAAGGTACAGGAATCCGGCCTGATCAAAGACACGATATTGCTCGACATTCCGGAAGAGGCTGGCGAGTTCGATACGGTGTTGATCCGTCGTGCGACCGACAAGCTGAAGGAGTCCACGCAAGCGTGGAACGAGTACGCCAAGCAGCAGGACGAATCACACACCGTCCTCCCGCTGATGGTATTGCAGGTGCCGAACACGCCGGATCCGAACGAGATCGGACGCGCGCTGGACACCATCTATGCGCGCTATCCGGAACTACCGCCCGGTAGCGTGGCCCACGTGTTCGGGCAGCACACCACGCTCCGCTTCGGCAACCGTGATGTACCCCACATCGAGCCGCAGCGCGTTCAGGAATCGGACTGGGTGCGAGTGCTCGTCGCCAAGGATGCGATCAGCACCGGTTGGGATTGCCCGCGTGCCGAAGTGATGGTGTCGTTCCGCGCGGCCAGCGACCGCACACACATTACGCAGTTGCTCGGTCGCATGGTGCGTTCGCCCCTTGCACGTCGCATCCCCGGCAACGAACGATTGAACACGGTCGAATGTTTGCTGCCAAAGTTCGACCGAAAGACGGCAATCAGTGTAGTCGATGCGTTGATCAGCGGCGACGATACGCAGGCCGCGACGCCGGGTCGTATCCTGATCGATTACGTTGAGGTCAAGCCTAATCCCGCCGCGCCGGTGTCGGTGTGGCAAGCGTTCGAGGCCCTGCCGTCGCAGACCCGTCCGCAACGTGGCGCGAAGCCAGCCAAGCGCCTGACTGCGCTTGCGCACGAGCTGGCATCGGACGGAATTCTGCCGAACGCGGGCAAGTTGGCCCATGCCGCATTGCACGAAGCACTCGACCGCTTCCAACGGGACAATCGGGAGACGATCGCGGCCAGGCGCGAGACCGTGTTGACGGTGGACGGGCGGACCGTCCGCGCCGATCTGCAAGGCAAGGCCAAGAGCTTCAACCAGTTGTGGGAAGAAGACGCCGATGCCGCTGCCATCGCCGATGTCTATCGACGTGCCACACACGTCTTCACGCCGGACATCGCCCGCACCTATGTTGACCACCTGGCCTACAAGGTGGCCAATCCGGACCGCGATGCCGAAGAGTTCCTGGAAGCCATCGTTGAAGCGCGCGTCACCGTGGCCGGCCTGGGCCTTGTGACCGAAGTCCAGGCTTACTTTGACGGCGAGGCCGACCGTCTGGCGAAGACCTGGATGGCGCAATACGGAGCGCACATCAAGGCGTTGAACGACGACCGCAAGGAATCGTACCGCCAGGTCATCGAGATGAGCTCAGATCCGCAGGACGTGGAGTTGATCAAGCCGGAAACGCGGTTTGAGCCGACGAAGGCCCGTGACGGCCACACTGTGACCGACCTGCCAACCTGGCAGAACCACCTGCTCTGCGACAAGGACGGCGGGTATCCGGCCGAACTGAACGCATGGGAGACGAAGGTGGTCGAGACCGAATCCGGCCGCAGGGGATTCGGCTTCTGGTATCGCAATCCGCAGCAGCCGGGTCAATCGTCGTTGGGCGTGGCCTACCTGTCGGACGGGCAATACCGGATGGTGCGTCCGGACTTCATCTTCTTCGCTACGCTCGACGACGGGACTGTGGTCGCGGATCTCGTCGATCCGCACGGCACGCAGTTTAGCGATGCGATCCCGAAGTTGCGTGGACTTGCACAGTATGCGCAAACCCACGCGACGGCCTACCGGCGTATCGAAGCCGTAGCCGAGGTGAAAGGCAAGTTGCGTGTGCTCGATTTGACGCGCGACGACGTGCGAGCGGCAATCGACACGTTGCAAGGTGGCGATGTCACGGCGCAAAGCCTGTTCGCCGGGATCCTGGCGAGTGACTATCTTTGACGCTAGGGGAAAAGTGTCAGCAACCAACGCGAAAGCGGTCATCGATCGGATGGACTGGGGACGGACTATCTATATTGGGTCGCTGGACGCCTTCAGAATCCGAATCTTGAAGGTCCCCCCAACGCGGGAGGGCGAGCGCAAAGGAGCGTGTGGCGAGGGCCTCGAGGCGAGCGCATGGCGCGCCGGTGTTGTAATGAAAAGGAAAGAAAATGGTAAAGGTTGTGGAGCCGTTTTAACACGGTTTAACACAACCTCCTCGCAAAGCCTTACCTAGTAAGGATGAGAGGGGCGAATGCCGTTTGCATTGGACCGCACGCGGCCACAAACTGCCGGTCACATGCGCCGCCGGAAGGCCGCTCAGGCGCCGGCTCTGCTTCGCAACCGGCCATCTGATTGTCGCAAGGCGAGCGCTCGTTCAGCGGCCAGAAGGGACATCAATCTGGCCGGCCAAAGACGCCCTGTTCCACCGAGCGGAGGCATCTCCCCTGTTAATCCCTGTCAGCTTGCCGGATTTCGTGCCATGACGACCCATGCCGCGCCGTTGATCATCACCGACCCCTCGCCGGGGAGGCTCGCGAAGGCGGCACGAACTGCGGCGGAGGCACGGGCGCGGATGTCGTCGGGCTGACCAGCGAGCGCACGCGACAGCGGGCCGACCTCAAGCGTCATCCTCACTGCGTCGTCGATCGCCGCGTCCCGCGTTTCGCCCTCGCCGAATGGGACGGCCGCGTCGAAGGGCGAGATAACGATTTCGGTGAAACCGGCCGCCGTCAGGATGCGCGCCACGTGCTCCCGGTCGCCGAACGAAAACGGGCCGGGCGCTTCGGGATCGGGGAGCGCGCTCGGCGGGACGATGTCCTTGAGCGCGCCCACCGGCAGTCGCATCCAATCGTTCTCGGCCGCACCGCGCCAGCAGACGAAAGCGACCCGGCCGCCCGGCCGGAGCGCGCGTCGCATATGGGCGAACGCCGCTGTCGGATCGGGGAAAAACATCACGCCGAAACGCGAGAACAGAATGTCGAACGCGCCTTCGGGCAGCTCTGCGCTGCTGGCGTCGGCCACCTGAAACAGGGCCGGCGTATCGTGGCGCGCAAGCGCGCGCGCTCGATCGATCAGCGGTTCGGATATGTCCACGCCCAGCACTTGGCCCCCCGCGCCGACGCGAGCGGCCAGAGCCAGACTTGACGCACCCGCGCCGCAGCCGATGTCCAGCACGCGCTCACCCGTCGCGGGCGCGGCGGCTTCGATCGCGGCTTGGCCGAACACCGCCACCAGAGCGTCGAGCCGGGCCTGGTTGGCGACCCAGCGCTCCCCGCTTTGACCATTCCAGTCACCCACCTGATCAGCACTTTGCTTTGCCATGTCATCTCCTTGACTCGACGATCCGCCTTTCGCCGCGTCGATTTACGCCAACCTTTTCGAAGGCGACGACGCAACAAGAGCAGGGATCTGTGCTCTCAAACCACCATCGACTGCTGGGCGAAGATACCCGCCATCGCGCCCTGCGATGAAGCCTGGGTGACCGAGGGCAAGAAGGGCGTGGCGAGGTCGCCAGCGGCGTAGATGCCGGGCATGCTGGTTTGGCGGCGCTCGTCGACTTTGAGGACGATGCCGGTGGGCGTATCGACCGTGGCGAGGCCCAGTGATTCATGCAGGCGTGCGGACGGCTTGTTGCGCGGATGGGCGAACAGGACGTCGACCGCGACGCGGCGGGTATCGAGATTGACGGTGTTGATATGGCCCTTGTGATGGGCGATCTCGACGATCCGGCCATCGACGACAGGTATGTTGCGACGCGCCAGATCGACTTGGATATCGGGCGCAATGTCATGACCATCGGCGAAGACAGTCAGCTTGTCCGTCCAATCGCGGAACAGCCTGGCAGACTGGTGCGACTGCGGGCTGGACCAGACGAGGCCCCAATGCTGGCCGGCGACTTCAAAGCCGTCGCAATAGGGGCAGGGCACGATGGACGTGCCCCAGCTTTCGGCAAAGCCCGGAACATCAGGCATCTGGTCGGCGACGCCATAGCTCAGGATCAGGCGGTGCGCCCTCAGGCTTTCGTTATCGTCAGTGACGACGCAGAAATCGTCGATGGCGCCAGACACGCTCTCGGCCCGGGCATTGACCAGCCTGATCGTTGGATAGCGCGTCAACTGCTGCTGCGCCTCGACCAGGATGTCCAGCGGTGGCTTGTGATCGTGGCCGAGCAAGCCATGCGAGTGGCCTGCAAAGCGATTGCGCGGCCGGCCGGTATCGAGAACCGTGACCTTGCGGCGGGCACGGCCGAGCTGCAGGGCGGCGGCGAGGCCGGCAAAGCTGCCGCCGATGATGATGACGTCATCCATGGTGATGGGCTCCGTGTTGTGATTGGAGGGGTGGGCTGGGCGTGGTGTGCAATATCGTCCAGCGATACGCGCTTGAGACGGTCAGCGAGTAGGGCTTCGGCATTGGCGAGAAAGTTGCTGATGGCTGTATTGATCGGCCCCACAATCCCGCATTCGATATCGCCAGGCGCCCCGGGGAAACCTGATTTGGGCAACTGGTTGAAACCTATCCTTGGCTTGCACATTTAAGATACTGCGTGGTATCGTAGTGCAAGAATTTGAATACTGTCAAGTACTGGAATTGTTGTGACCGAAAACAGCCAGAGCCGGCGCGGCCGGCCCGCCAACGAGGCGCTTCGCCAAACGATCGTCGACGCCGCCTGCGAACTCTTTGTGGAATTGGGTTTTCAAGCGACGACCATGGACAAGGTCGCGCAGCGGGCGAAGATATCCAAGCTCAGCATCTATCGGCACTTCGAGAACAAGGAGGCGCTGTTCAGCGCGGCCATGGTGGCCCACTGCCATCAATTTGCACCCCAGGCCCTTTCTGAAAGCGTCGACGGTTCAGCCGAAGATCAGCTCATGGCGGTGGGATCATCCCTGCTTCGCACGCTGTTGAGCCCGGACGTCCGCAGTGTCGAAGCCATGGTTTTGGCCGACAAGACGAATCAAAAGTCGTTAAGCAAGCTCCATTACGAAGCCGGGCCCGCCCATGTCATCGCCCAAATCGAGGCCGTGTTGCGTCAGTTGCACGCGAAAGCGATTCTGAACGTACCCGATGCTCTCCGATCCGCCCGCTTGTTTGCCGCGCTTTTCAAAGGATCCGATCTTCTGCTTGTCGCACGCTTCGATGAGGCGAGAGCAGAGGATGACAACGAAATCGAATCCTATTGCCGGTCGGCCGTCGCCATGTTCATCGCCGCGCACGGTGGCATCTAAAGGTGCGCTATCGCGGCTTGATGAAGAACCCGCAGAGTTGCACACGCTGTTCGCTCTAAGCAATCTGTGGATGACGCGCGAACGACTGATGCGCGAGGCCGCTGCATGAGCGCAAAAGCCGCCCGCGCGGGCAGGCAATCGGCGCCTTCCTTATGCCGAACGTAGCGCTGCATTCGAGCCAGGTGCCGCACCGCTTCCACCGCATCGGCCCTATGTGGATGGCTCAGTGCGGCAAAACGAGTTCTGAACACCATCCCTAACCTTGCGGGCGCTTCCTTTCGATCTGGTGAACGACAAGCTGATTGCTTATAGAGAAATCAAACTTAAGTTCGAGAGCAATTCGAGGGTCGAGCAAGACGTCATCCTTGCACGGCGTAAGCCGCCTCACCAACTCACGGGTCTAAGCGTCCGCAGAGGCCGATGACTTGTCCCCCAGGCGACGGCACGGAATGACCGTTCCACTCCGATACCTACCCTTAGACTGAAGTTGCTGCACCCGCGACGCAAAGTTTTCTTTTGAATCAACCGGTTGCGGTTGATTCAGTGTTGGGCTGCTGCCTACAAGGCGATGGACTTCAGCAGCTCAAGGGCTTGCCGCTGTTTGGCGTCGGGTGCCGTATCGAGGGTGAAGGTGGCTTCGTGTGCAGCCGCGCCTGGGTGATGGCAGGCATTGCGCACGATGGTGCTGAGGTGGTGTAGCAGCGAATCGAAGCTGTGCACGCAGGTGCCGTCGTCCAGCGTCCTGTTCGAGACTTTGCGCAATGCGTTGGCCGAGCGCCTGGCCGGAGCGACCGGATCGCGTTGCGCCTTGGCCGCCTGGTCTTCGTCCGCGAACAGCAGTGGGCGCCAGGCCTGCATCATGTGCCATTTGACGTAGTAGGCGAGCATGCACAGCAGCAGGTGGGCACGCACCCGGTCGGCCAGGCGGTGATAGATCGGCCGCACCTCGAGGTCCACGCTCTTCATGGAACGGAAGGCCTGCTCGACCTGACTGAGGCTCTTGTAATTGCGCACGACGTCATCGCTGCCCATGCGCTCTTGCGCTACCGCGGTGCGGATCACGTAGATGCCGTCGAGGCTGGCTTCCTGCGCCACCCGTGCGTCGTTGATCGTGTACCCAAACGAGGCGTCACCCATTTCCAGATCAAGGTGCTTGCCGACCTTGTGGCGGTTGAGCACCTTGCCCACGCACAGGCCGATGCGGTCCTGGCCTTTCAGGCGCCCGGCGGCCACCCGCAGGCGGATCGGTTCGAGCAGTGCAACAGTGGCCTCCAGCAGCGCCTGGCGCTTGTGGGCCCGCCTCTTCGCCAGTTCGGGGTTGCGGCAGGCCACCAGGCGCTCGCCCGGATAGTCGGCGTGGGTAAATTCGAACAGGTTGCGCTCATCAAAGAGCCCGAGCTGCAATGCCCCCTCGCTGGCCAGCACACGCAGGCTGCCGGTCTTCAGTGCGGTGATCCACTGTAATCCGGCGTCGGCCCTGAGCGCATCGATATGGGTCTGGGCGATCATGCCGCGGTCGCCCACCAGCACCATCTCGTCGATGCCAAAGCGCTCACGCAGTTGCCTGACCTGTGGCATGAACGTGTGCGCATCGGCCGTGTTGCCCTCAAACACCGAGATGGCAACCGGCACGCCGCGCGCATCGGTAAGCAGTCCATAGTTGACCTGCAGCTTGCCGCGCTTGCCGTCACGGTTGTACCCGAGGGCGGCCAGCTCACAGGTGCTGCCCTCGAAGTAGCTCGAACTCAGGTCATACAGCACGATGCCACCGGGCTGCAGATAACGCTGCGCGAGCTTGCCCTGGATCGCATCCTGACGCTCGAGCAGCCAGTCCATTGCGGCGTACAGCGCCTGCTCGTCGCAGACGTCGAGCTCAAACAGTTCCGGCAAGGTGGTGGTGTCCCACCAGCGCGTGGTGGCCAGCTTGCTGTGGGGGCTCAGTATCCGCGCAGCGATCATGGCCAGCACGCGCTGGCGTTCTGCACATGGGCGTGTCGACAGCAGCTGCGGCAGCCCCAGGCGCTGCATGGCCAGCCAGACCGCCTGCACATGACCGTGATGTCGTGAGCCATCGATCTCGAAGAGGGACGCCGGCGCGACCAGCTTCTCGCCGCGCAGCACCTGGCGGATCAGCTCGATCTGGTCGGCGGTCAGCGCGGAGAGATTGGCGAGGGTGCGCTTTTTGACGGTCTTGCCATCGCGGTAGGACTCGCGCAGCAGCACGGTCGGTGGCGAGTCGCGGTTGGGGATGACGTGAATGTGCATGCCCACTTTATAGATTAACCATCCAAAAATTCAAGGAGTAAAATTAGTAATTACATGCCTACATTTTTTGCATCCTAAAAAACCCGGCGCCGCCACAGGCCGGGCTTTTCAGGTCAAAAGATTAGGTTTTTGGGAAGCAACCTCAGCTTAGAACAGAGACTGCTCGACCGGCTGCAACGGGTCGATTCCGGACGCCTAGCGTACGAAAAAATCCAAATCTTGAACGCCCCCCACGTGGCAGGGGAGCGGAAAGAAGAGTGCGACTAGGCTAGCGCATGACGCGCCGCTATCGTAAGCAAAAAGAAAGAAGATGGTAAAGGTTGTGGGGCCGATTTAACACGGTTTAACACCACCTTCTCGCAAGGCCTTACCAGGCAAGGCCTCAACGAGGTTCAAATCCTCTCGCCCCGACCAATACCCGCAAGGGTTGACGGGATTTCGCGTAAACCCTGTCTAACAAGCGCCCCAGGTACGCTACCTGCGGCGGCCGATGCATGGTCTGTGTAGACAGGATCGGCGATGGAATTCGCAGCTGTTACCTTGAATAAAGCCGTCGTCGAAAGCGGCTCGATGCTGAGCCAGCTCCGCATCGCAGCACTCAATGCCCAGGGAGAACCCGGCCCGGGTGTGTCATGAAGGATTGCTGATGAATGCGTTCAGGCCTTGATCGCCTGGCCGGGCAGGGCGGAGCAGCGAGGAACCGGTGACGGTGTCACGCCTGCCGTATACCGGTTCACTGTCACGGTCAGCATCTGTGTCGAATATTTCCGGCTTTCTCGCAAGGAACCGAGCAGTCCCGAGACAGATTCGACATGTGAAGCGGACGGCTGCGCCGAGGCGATATTCAAGCCTGTGCTCGCTTCGAATCAACTACAGAGCCTGTGCAGCCACTGATGGGAGCCGATACGGCTGGCTATCGCAGTTCAGCATGAAGATATCGGTAAACGTTCAGGCGCATTTCTTGAGGTGTCATTTCGTAGGCGCGCCGAAACGCACGCGTAAAGTCGGATGCACTTTTGAAGCCGACAGAATACCCAACATCCTTGATCGGAACGCCCGGACATCGAACGAGCTCGTCTGCGGCGACGCGCAAGCGAAGATGACGAATATAAGCACCAAGCCCACCCTCATGTTCGAATAGCCGATAAATCGTGCTGCGTGGGAGCCCTAACGATTCAATTACGCTATCGGGTGACAGCTCGCATTCCTGCAGGTTTTCGCGGACATATCGTCGCGTATTTTCGAACATGAGCGCACGGACGACGGCTCGCTTGCTGCCACTCAAACCAGCCTCTTCCCCGAATGCGGCTGCGATGAGTTCCACGAGGCCGGCGAGTTTGCGATGACCATCCTCGAACGGCATGTACCGGAAGTTCTCGACTAGCGTCGTAGCGCGCTCGACGATAAGCCGCGTGGCGGGCCCGCTCGGATCGAGCACGCGTCCGTGTATTGCTGCTGGGTCGGAGAACACGTGTCGCAGCAGGTTGGAGGGCACAACGAGCGTGATGTATCGGCACGCCTGCCGCCGCAGGCGTACGGGCTGTTCAAAGTCGGTGGCAAGTATGCTGCCCCCACACAAGCGGTACTCACGGTTCCTGGCAAGCGTTGTTGCCAAATGAGCGTCACCGTCCAGCAAGATGGTAAAACCGATGCCGCGCGCGTGATCGCGCGAAATGCGGGCGATGGTGCGTTCGATCGTTACATGATCGGTATAGGTGTCACTGATACGAAATTCGCCGATATCGTAACGGTCGTTGATGCAGATAAAGGGCAGTCGAACCTGCTCACGTGACGGCACAACCTCGACAATTTGGCCTAGCTGCTCCCAATAAGCCAGCAATTGCTGTTGTGGCGGCAGCCCGGAAACATCGAATCGGTTGTAAACGATGCCATTCGCGAGCATATCGTGATCCGTAGCAAAGTAGGACGATGAGGATTCGATCCGGCAACGAGAGACCGGCGGCAACGATCTCACAGCTGAGTATCGGGGGAATGACAAGGTGGCGCCCCGCCGCCTCCGCGTATCCAGTTAGCGGTCTAAACTGCACAAGCTTATCTTAATGTCGCCGATTTACGCCTGCACTGATTAACATGAGGGCCGTTCTTCGCTTCCAGACCCGTTGCGCAAGATGCCATTACAATTCAGCACTTCGATCCGACAGCGGTGATTTGCGCCATGAAATACCTCCTTGCATCGACACTTGCGGCGGCACTCGCGGCGGCAGGCACGGCCGCGATAGCCGAAACATCCGCCGGCAGTGATAGCCTCAAAGAGCAGTGTGGCATGGGGTATGTCACCGGCGTCGGAGGATCGGCACAGAGCGTTCGTGAATACCTGGCGACCCCCGACAGAGA
This sequence comes from Paraburkholderia sp. BL10I2N1, assembly GCF_004361815.1. Classification (NCBI taxonomy): domain Bacteria; kingdom Pseudomonadati; phylum Pseudomonadota; class Betaproteobacteria; order Burkholderiales; family Burkholderiaceae; genus Paraburkholderia; species Paraburkholderia sp. BL10I2N1. The sequence goes on from NZ_SNWA01000001.1 coordinate 2,750,207, forward strand.
CAAATATCGATACCTTGCAGACAACCCGATCCAATGCCAGGTCTCCGACGAGGGGCGTGCATCCGGCTGCATCGGCATCACAAGCCTTCGGCATGAAAGAGTCAGCGTCTACGACGACATCGACAGCGCGACGATGGCCGTGGTCGCTCGCGTGGAACTCGACCGGGGGACATATCCGGTGATTATCGTCGTGTTGAAGCAGGACATGCAGTGCGAGGAGTGAACGCCCTCACGGCGCTAACCCATGACGATTTTGATGGGGTCGTTTGGCCGATCGAGCGGGGCAAAAACTTGATCGTGGGATCTGGTGTGGCCAGTGCCGATCGATGATCACCATCGCTACCAGCGGCTTCCGGCTTGTCGTTGGCCAGCTTCGGTAGGTGCGCCCAGAGCTATTTCCTGATGGATGGTGAGCAATCAAGACCGGCTTCAACGCTTTTCATTCCAGATGAGGGGGCGGCCGCTTTCTCGTCGGGAGCCGCCATCGGGAACGCTTGAAACCGACAGGCAGCTTCGGGGTCGGTTTCTGCCGTTCATCCCACTCGGTGTGCTGGGCGAGGCACACCGATGGTAGCGATGAACAGAGCCATTTGATCTCCCTATTTGCACCAGAAACTCGACGACTACGGCCGGTCGCGACCTCGCGGCCGGCTCACCCGACCTGAAGTTTCGGCCTACCATGGTTAGCACTGTTGCAGGCTCTATTCACTTCGACGAGACCCGCACGGACGCCCGTCGACTCCGCAGCGCGGATCGCGCGGCAAGACGGTCGAGGGCGAAACAAGGAGGGTGGACGATGCGCGCGCGGAGTGTGAACCAGGGGCGGCGCGATTTTCTTCGCAGGTCGGGTGCGGTGCCGTCTACGTTGCTGCTGTTGGCGCTCGGAGAAACCGACGAAGGCCGGGCCGACGCAGTCTCACCGACGCCCGCCTGCGACGACGGTCACGGACCGACGCCTCGGCAGACGGCAGGCCCGTTCTTCCTGCCGCACTCGCCGCAACGCGCATCGCTGCTCGAACCGGAAATCAATGGAACGAAGATCGTCCTGACCGGGCAGGTACTGTCGACAGGATGCAGGGCGGTGTCCGGGGCTTTGCTCGATTTCTGGCACGCTAATAACGCCGGGGAATACGACGTCGAGGGGTTCCGGCTGCGCGGTCACCAATTCGCTGACGGCGAGGGACGCTACCGCCTCGAGACCATCGTGCCGGGTCTGTATCCGGGGCGCACACGACACTTCCATGTGACGGTGCAAGCGCCGAACGGGCCTACCCTCACGACCCAACTTTACTTTCCCAACGAGCAGCGCAACTCTCTCGATTTCCTGTTTGATCACCGGCTGCTGATGACGATCGACGACCGCGGCGGGCGCAAGGCTGCCAGGTTCGATTTCGTGCTCGCGTTCGCGTAGCGCAAGTCACGGATTTCGATGGCGCCCGGGATCTCCTCCGGTCAGCCGAAGACGCCCGCGTCGAGATCGGTCGTGAAATGCTGTAGCCAATCGCTTTCGCCGCATGACGGGTATTCCTCCGTAACCTGCGTCGATAGCGTTGCTCTCCGCCACCGCTTTCGGCTCGAGCCGGGCCGACTCGTATCATCAAACGCGCCGTTGTTGTATAGACTTGAGCTAGTTGCGGGTGCTTCCCATCCATGCGAAGGAGCCAGGCCATGCTGACGCAGCGAACGAAGGACATCGTCAAGGCCACCGCGCCCGTTCTGGCCGAATATGGCTACGCCATCATCCAGCGTTTTTATCAGCGTCTGTTCGAGACCCATCCTGAACTGAAGAATGTGTTCAATATGGCACATCAGGAACAGGGGCAGCAACAGCAGGCGCTGGCGCGTGCCGTCTATGCCTACGCGGAAAATATCGAGGACCCCGCAAGCCTGACGGCGGTGCTGAAAAACATTGCCAACAAGCATGCGAGCCTCGGCGTGCTGCCGGAGCACTATCCGATCGTCGGCGAGCACCTGCTTGGCGCCATCAAGGACGTGCTCGGCACGGCGGCCACAGAGGATATTGTTTCCGCCTGGGCACAGGCCTACAGCAACCTCGCAGATATCCTGATGGGCATGGAAAGCGAGTTGTACGAAGTCTCCTCGGAGAGACTGGGCGGCTGGACCGGCTGGCGCACCTTCGTCGTTCGCGAGAAGAGGGCGGAAAGCAGCGTCATCACATCCTTCGTTCTTGAACCGGCCGATGGCGGACCCGCCGCAAACTTCGAACCCGGGCAATACATCAGTATCGCCGTGAACGTGCCGGCTCTGGGTCTGCAGCAGATTCGGCAGTACAGTCTCTCGGATGTGCCAAACGGGCGCAGCTACCGCATCTCCGTCAAACGCGAGAGCGGTGGTACGCATCCGCCAGGCTATGTCTCTTGCCTGTTGCACGATCACGTCAATGTCGGAGAAGAGGTCAGGCTGGCCGCGCCATATGGCAGTTTCCATATCGATGTCAGCGCCAGGACGCCTATCGTTCTGATCAGCGGAGGCGTGGGGCTGACGCCGATGGTCAGCATGCTCAAGAAGGCCATACACGATCCGCAGCGGCAGGTGGTATTTGTTCACGGTGCTCGCAACGGCGCGGTGCATGCCATGCGTGACCGGCTGCGTGAGGCAGCCGCGGCGCATGCCAATCTCCATCTGGTGGTGTTTTATGACGAGCCGCTGCCCCAGGATACTCAGGGCCGTGACTACGATCACGCAGGCTTCGTCGACGTCCATCTGATCAAGAGTTCGATCCTGTTGCCGGACGCCGACTACTACATCTGCGGACCGATTCCCTTTATGCGCATGCAACATGACGCGCTAAAGGAGCTCAGCATCCATGAAGCCCGCATTCACTACGAAGTGTTTGGGCCGGACCTGTTCGCAGAATAAGCATGGCTCGCGTAGACCGGTCGGGTAGCAGCGACGCATTGCTGCGCCGTCGCCCCCTGGAAGGCCTACTCACCGCCGGCCATTTCGATCTAGACTTAACTTGATTCGCTCGCCAGGTTCGGCGTCCCTGAATCGATACTGACGCGCGCAAACGTGCCACCCAATTGCCCTAAGCGTGCACAACCTGCCCGCATTCTGACGACGGAGGTGAATGCCATGGCCGAGAACTGGAAGGTTGCCGGTACCTATTTCGAGAGCTGCAACTGCTACGCTCCGTGCAGTTGCGTTTGTCTCAGTCCGCCGTCGGACGGCGACTGCGCGGTGCTGATCGGTTGGCACGTCGATCAAGGCGAGTTCGGCGACGTGACACTGGACGGGCTAAACACCGCTCTCTTTGCGTATTCGCCGGGTCACATGTTGCAAAACAAGTGGAAGGTGGCCCTTTATCTCGACGAACGCGGGACATCGGAGCAGCAAGAGGCATTAGGTAAAATTTTCTCCGGTCAAGTCGGGGGGCCGCTTTCCGCGCTGGGCCCGCTGATTGGCGAAGTGATGGGCGTCAAGCCAGCCGCGATCGACTACCACCTCGACGGGAAGCGTCGCAGCCTTCGCATACCCAATGTGGCGGACGTCGAAATCGAGGCGTTGTCTGGTCAGGATGGAGGCGACGTAACCATCAGCAATCACCCGTTTACCGCTGTCCCAGGTTTCGCGGCGGTGATCGGGAAATCAAAGCGTTTTCGCTTCACCGATCACGGTTTTTCCAGAGAAATCTCGGACCGAAACGGCTTCTATTCTGCGTTCGCCTACCATGGATGAGCCTGGTTTTCGGGGCGGGGTCGTCACGCGAGGCCCGCCGATGCGGGACCGCGTGATCGTACTGTCGGGACTCACTGCTGTCGCAACGGTCGCGTGGGCTTACCTGCTGTACATGAGTTGGGGCATGGAGCACATGGACGCAGGAGTAGCCATGGCTATCATGCCGCGCATGACGAATTGGGGCGCCGTCGATCTGCTGCTGGTGCTGGCGATGTGGGCCGTCATGATGGCCGCCATGATGCTCCCGTCGATCGTACCGATGGTTCTGATTTTTGCGTCCTTGAGTCGCCAGCGGCGTGCGCAACAAGTGCCGTATGTGCACACGAGCGTGTTCGTTCTTGGCTACCTGGCCATATGGTCCGGCTTCAGCCTGCTGGCAACGCTCGCGCAGTGGGGCTTGCTCGAGGCCCGACTCGTTACACCGATGATGGTGAGCGCAACCCCGCTGCTTGGGGGCGGTCTTCTGGTCATTGCTGGAGTCTTCCAGTTCACACCTTTAAAGCACGCGTGCCTCAGCAAGTGTGCTTCCCCGCTCGGTTTTCTTCTTACCGAATGGCGCGATGGTACCGTCGGTGCCTGGATCATGGGATTCCGCCATGGCGCTTATTGCGTCGGGTGTTGCTGGCTGCTGATGGCGCTGCTCTTCGTGTTTGGCGTCATGAACGTGCTTTGGGTTGCCGCTCTGTCGATCTACGTAATGCTCGAAAAAATGCTGCCGCAAGCGCGATGGCTTCCTTTCGCGGAGGGGTTCCTGCTGGTCGGCTGGGGAATCAAAGTTGCGACAACGGTGTGAAGTCGTGACGGCACCACCATCGTGCAGGGTGCATGGGTTCTTGAGGCTGGCCACCCGGCGCACCATCGGTCCCTGGACGCGACCGTCCCCCTGACAAAAGCGGAATTGGAACTCCCGAATGATGTAATTGCTGTAGGGATACGAAAGGGCACCGGCTTGCGGTACCCGAGAAAATTTGGTGACCATTGCTCTGTCTGCCGTCGACGTGCAGGATTTCTCCCGTGATGAATGGGGCGGAACCAAGGAACAGAATCGCGCCGGCGATATCGCTCATCTCGCCCATGCGCCCGAGCGGATGGAAGGCGCCCAGCGCTTCAACACCCCGGTCGACAAAACCCGTGGCTACAGATGCAACCCGATCTGTGTCGCGAAAGCGCGAATGGCTTCTTCATTTCGCGCTAGAAACATCCACTGGCCAACACGGGTCGAAACGAGCAGTCTCGCCTTGACCAACACCGCGACGTGCGCCGATACAGTCGATTGAGATAGCCCACCACGCGCAAGGATTGCATTTGACGGTACCCCGCAACCAAAATCGACGTATCCCTGTACGAAGTATTCGTTCGGCGTCTTTAACCACCTCAAGATCTCGCGCCGGAACGGGTTTGCGAGTGCCTTATAAATTAAATTCTCGTCAACCATAGATTTCGACATAAACCTCGATAGAAGCTGAACAAATAGGCGAGAGGTCACTACGAAACGCATTGCCCCCATCGCGTCGCGCCCATGGTCGTGTCACGCTTTGCGACACTGGAGCTCATGCCTTATCTTTGCGCTCACTCGCGCGGCCTCGACAATGAGTTTGTAATGCTTCTGGCGAACTCTTCGCCAAGGTCCTCCCTGACCATGGCCAAGGCCACCTGGATACCGTCACTTACACCGCGCGACGAGTACAGGTTGCCATCCTTCAAGCAGCCTTGATTGCTCTTGAAACGTACCAAGGGATACTCGGCGGAGAGACGTGGCGCGTCGCGCCAATGCGTAGCCAACACGCGATGGTCGGCAAGGCCGGCGCGTGCGATTAAAAAAGCCCCGTTGGACACCGACGCGAGTCTTCGCACCCTACGTCCGGCATCACTGAGCCAGTCCACCAGTTCGCAATGGTCGCGCCCCGCGCTGATGACCGGGCAACCTGGCACTACGACGATGTCGAATAGAGCATGCACATCCGACAGACATTCCGTCGTGCCCACCGCTACGCCATTCGAGCATAGGACGGGCCCCGGGGACGGCCCCACGAGATGCTGCTTGTACAACGTTGAGCCGCACAGACGGTTTGCTTCGTGGAAAACATCCATCGGGCCCGTCACTTCGAGCAGCCGAAATCCTGCGTACAGCATCATCGCAACATGCATGGGCCGTCACTCCACGAGTCCACTGCAGTCGAGCGGTAGCATCCGCTGCGACCGCACCCGGTTATCACCCGGTGCGAGGTATGGCCTTCTTTCGACATGACGGATCTGTCCTTGGTTACCGTCCCGTATCGACCTCGACCGCGACTATTGAAGAGGCGGCCGTAGCCGCATCCATCAGACCGAGTCTAATCAGTCGGCATGGGAGAGGAAAGACGTGGATGTCGCCATGTCTGGCCAATCAACGTGAGATTTGGGCCAACGGCCGCTGCGGTAATGTCGTATGTTGCGTTGCGTCTGGAAGGTTGGTGTCCGCTGGGCACCGCTCGACTCCAGTTCGCTTTACGCGGACGCAAAAGACAATTACCGGTTAGTACGTCCCTGTTTCCGGGCTATTGCGGTAAGCTGCGATACCGCTCGTCAATACAGGTTAGCTGGCTTGGTCCAGTCGTTCGGGTGAAGCCAGGCGAATCGCCGGTCACGGAAACGGGCCTATTAACTCCACGAAGGTCACGGCATGAAAGTCGCCATTGTTATATTCGATGGTGTGCAGGCGCTCGATGTTGCGGGCCCGCTCGACGTGTTTGCGGAAGCAAACACGATCCTTTCCGCACAGCAGAAATATGAAGTCTCCCTCGTGGGACCCCGGGCTGGCACAGTGACCTGCTCGAACGGGATGCAACTTTCCGTGCCGTTTGGCTATGCGGATCTCGACACGCAATGGGACCTGCTACTGGTCGCAGGAGGGCCGCAATTGCCCAACGCTCAACCGTCAGGTGACTTTCTGACGTGGTTGCGAAATCAGGCACGAGACGCGACACGGTTTGGCTCCGTTTGCAACGGGGCATTCGTGCTTGCACATGCGGGACTGCTTGACGGCAAGGAAGTGACGACTCATTGGGCGGACGCGGGCCGCCTTGCCCACGAATTTCCGCAGACGTGTGTGCAGCCCGACAAGATCTTCGTTCGTGACGGACGCCTCTTTACTTCGGCCGGCGTGACGGCCGGCATCGATCTATGCCTGTCGCTTGTCGCGGAAGACTGGGGACACGAGTTGGCGGTGCGTGTTGCAAAACGTCTTGTCGTTTATATCCAGCGGGAAGGCGGCCAGTCTCAGTACAGCCCGTATATTGGAACAGGGAGGGACGAAGATCCGATTATCGGCAAAGTGCACCGATATGTGACAGAGCATATAACCGATGCACTATCGATCGAACAACTCGCAAGCGCAGTTGCAGTGAGTCGACGGACCTTCTCGAGACTATTTGCGAAGTATGCGAAGGTGACGCCGTCCGTGTTTGTCGAGCAGGTTCGCGTCGACACCGCGAGGAAGTTGCTCGAAGACACGGATGCACCGCTTAAGACCGTAGCATTCAAATGCGGCTTCCGCAGCGCCACGCATATGCGCACGACTTTCTCCCGACGTCTAGAGGTAACACCGAAACAATATCGGCAGCGATTCCGCGGCGAGGCAGGCAAGCAGGCATGGGTGGATAGCGGTGCCGGCAAGCAGGTCACTTTGCAAGGACTGTCTCATCTGTGACTTACATCGATTCCGTTCAATCTCTTCCTGATGTCATGGAAACGGGCTTGTCGCTAGTATTTTGCGGAATCAATCCGGGCATCCGTGCGGCATCGACAGGTCACCACTTTGAGGGCAGAGGCAATCGGTTCTGGCGGGTCATGCATCTTGCAGGCTTTACTCCAGAACTGATTCGTCCCGAAGACGACCGCACGGTTCTTCGATATGGTTGCGGTCTCACAACGGTGGTCCCGCGACCCACCGCGCAGGCCGCCGAACTGTCACGACCGGAGATTGAGCTGGCCGGAGATGCTTTTCGGCGGAAGATCGATCAGTATGCCCCGCGGCACATCGTTTTCCTTGGAAAGATGGCACTCTCGGCGATCTCCGGCACGCGCGATATCCGTTGGGGGCCACAAACCAGGCCATTCGGCGGCGCACAGGCATGGGTCGTGCCCAACCCAAGTGGACTGAACAGGGCGTTCGACCTTGATGCGCTGGTGAGCGCCTACCGGGAAGTTCGTATTGCAGTAGCGTCCACGTCTTGAAGATGCGCGTTTTTGCGTAGTGTCTCGGTAACGAATTCCACGAAAGCGCGAATCTTGCCGCTGCTGCTTCGCCGCTCTACATGAAGCAGGTTCACCGGGGTCGCCTCGGGCTCGAATGACGTCAGGACAGCCTGGAGCCTGCCGTCGGCTACCTCAGGAGCCGCCTGATACGACAGCAACTGGGTTAGCCCCACACCGTCAACGGCGGCGAGAATGGCAGCGGGCCCCAGGTCGACGATCATCCGTGGCCGAAGTCTGACAGGCAACCTCGAACCGTTCTCATTGAACACCCACTCAAGCGGAAGCGAGACGCCAGTGAAGGACACACAGTGGTGATGGGTCAGATCCCTGGGGTGAAGCGGTTCCCCATGCGCGGCGAGATAAGAGGGCGCCGCGTAGGTTCGACGTCGCACAAAACCCAGCGGAATGGCGAATGTCGAGGAGTCTCCGAGGTGGCCGACACGGATAGCAATATCCACCCCTTCCTCTAGAAGCCGCGTGGTTCGATCGACGTACACCGCATTGACGCTGACGTCCGGATAACGCAGCGCGAAGGCGTTGACCAGAGGAGCGACATATCGCTGGCCGAACAGGACCGGAGCAGAAACGGTCAACGTCCCTACGGGCTTGAGTTGATCGGCCGCGATGTTTGCTTCCGCATCCGTGATGGTGTCTAACACCTTCCTGCAGGCTTCGAGGTATGCCATGCCTGCATCCGTCGGACGAATCGTTCGAGTCGTCCGGGCAAGCAGATCCGTGCCAAGACGGGATTCTAGAGAATTGACCGCCCGCGAGACCGCAGCGGTCGACATTCCGAGTTTGTCCGACGCGCCAGTAAAGCTGCCTCGGTCGACGACGGCTACGAAGACCTCCATCTCACGCAATTTGTCCATTCCGCTTCCCACCCTGATCACCGCGTCCACACGTCGCAATTCTATTCGTTGTGGTGCGCGTGGTGACTGTCCGCGTCATCGAATGGCTCAAGGAAAACATCAATTGTCCAACGCTGAACGCTTTCGAGTTGACAGGAAGCGGTTTCTGATGATTTTCCACGTCGGAAAGGGTCGCCTTATAAGGTCGAAAAAGACTCTTTCAGATAATGAAGCTTAATGGCCGGTTGGCAAAATTCGCTAACTCATTGGCCCAATACTCACTAGCCTGGTTTCCAAAGCATCTGGTTTGTCCTCGACAATCACCACAATCGCCAGGCACCGGTCATGCGGCAACAAATCGACCAACGGCGCTGGCGTCGCGCGTTCACCACGTCACGTCGAATAGCCAACCATACGAAATAGGTGCCCATGTTTTCCGCAATGCTTGAAGTCCACCCCATACCCGAACAGTTTGACGCCGATCTCAGCGTGGCCAGGATTCGTCCGGGAGTACGGAATGTTCGATCACCGGGAAGCACCGCAATACCTTGAAGGGGCGCAACCTGAGGCGTGAACCGATCGCATTCCGTTATCGATGTTGGAGGGTCTTCGCTTTTCACACGACCTCCTTCCAGGATATTTAGATACCCTATCGAACATGAGTAGAAATGGGACTCCTATGACTGCAGGCAATCCTTTAGCAAGTGGAACCGGAGCGCCGACCCTCGCACCGTCGCCGGCACCCGCTCCTGCGCCGGGGACAGAGGCTCATGCGCAGCCGACACCCAAACAACCCGCGCTTTCGCTTCGTCTCGCCGTCGGGCTCGGCGGGATGCTGCTGGCGTCTCTCCTGGCCATTCTCAACGAACAGGTCACTGCACTGTCGCTGGCGGACATTCAGGGCGCGCTCTCGATAGGGCATGACGACGGAACCTGGCTCACCACGCTGTTCGAGGCGGCTAATGTCGCGACGATGGTGTTTGCTCCGTGGTTTGGGATCACCTTCACGCTCAAGCGATTTACGATCGGCGCCGTGATCGCGACGATGCTCTTAGGGTTCCTTTGCCCCTTCGCACCGAATCTGCTTACGCTCTATGTGTTGCGTGTCCTGCAGGGGATTGCCGGCGGATGCCTTCCCCCGATGTTGATCATCGTGGCACTACGCTATCTTCCGCCCAAGGTGAAGCTATACGGACTCGCCGGGTACGCGCTCACTGCGACGTTTGGACCGGCGCTCGGCACGCCGCTCGCAGCTTTGTGGACCGAGTATGCCGGTTGGCAAATGGCATTCTGGAAAATCGTGCCGCTTGGGATCGTAAGCTGTGTGGCGATCCTGCGGGGTCTTCCGCCAGATCCGCTCAAACTCGAACGACTCGGGGCATTCAACTGGACCGGCTTTCTGACGGGATTTCCGGCCGTCGCCATGCTCGTGATCGGCCTTCTGCAAGGCGATCGTCTTGACTGGCTCGATTCCGGGTTCATTCGCGTGATGTTTGTGGGTGGCGGGCTGCTATTGGTGACATTCCTCGTCAACGAGTGGTTTCACGCGCTGCCCTTTTTCAAGCTGCAGTTGCTGTCGCGCAGAAACTTTACGCACGGACTGACGACGCTCGCGGGCGCGGTCATCCTGCTGGTTGGCGTGGCTACGATACCCGGCCAATATCTCGCCAGGGTTCACACCTACCGGCCGCTGCAAACTGCGCCCTTGTCGTTGCTGGTTGCAATCCCGCTACTCATCGTGCTTCCCCTGACGGCTGCCGTCCTGAATCTACGGCGGGTCGATCACCGGTGGGTCATGGCCATTGGATTGTGCCTCATGGTTACCACCTGCCTGATGGGAAGCTTCATCACGTCCGAGTGGATCCGCAACAATTTCTACTGGCTTCAATCGATACAGATCATCGCGCAACCGATGGTGATCCTGGCGATCCTGATGGGCGTGACGACGGGCTTGCCCCCCACAGACGGTCCGTTTGCTTCGGCGATGTTCAACTCGCTTAAAACGTTTTCCGCGGCTGCGGCAACGGGTCTCATCGAAGGGTTGGGTACAGATCGCGAACGCCTTCATTCGAACATGCTCGTGGACCACTTAGGCAATCACGCGCTCGTGACGAGGCAGAGTATCGGCGCAGTTCATAGCCTCGGCGAACTTGCGCACCGGATACACGTGCAGGCAGTGGTACTCACCTCGGCGGATCTCTATCTCGTGATGGCAGGAGTAGCCGTTGCCCTTCTTTTTCTCGTGCCAGTGTTACCCGTGCGTATTTACCCGCCGTGGTGCACTACGCCCCCTCTCCCCACTAAGGGACGATAGTCATGTCATTCGTTGCTCGATCTCCCCTCAAGATTATTCCTGTGGTTGCTCTGGTTGTCGCAGTGGGTGTTGGCGTATGGGCTTGCTCGGGACTGTCAGGCGGCTCGAATACCGAATCCACAAACGATGCTTATGTAGAGGCCGATTTCACCCTCGTGGCACCGCGTATCGCCGGCGAAATATCCGAGGTATTGGTCAACGACAACCAGTCAGTCAAAGCCGGGCAAATGCTGGTACGTATTGATGACCGTGACTTCAGGGCCGCATTGATGAGTGCGGAAGCGGACGTGGCTGCGGCAAAGGCGTCCGTCGCGAACTTCGACGCCGAGATCGTGCGGCAGCCCTCGCTGGTCGAGCAGGCGCGTGCGACGCTCAAATCCGACGATGCGTCAATCGAGTTTGCGCGAGCAAACGCCGCGCGGTACCAGAATCTCTCGGAAGCCGGCGCAGGAACGACTCAGGAGCAGCAGCACGCTTCGAGCACGCTCGCCGAGAAGCTCGCGCAGCAGGCACACGACCAGGCCGCGCTGGCGTCGACTGAGCAGAACCTCGCCGTATTGAATACCCAGCGCGACAAGGCGGCCGGTGCGCTCGCACGCGCCGAGGCGGCGCTCGAGCAGGCAAAGCTCAACCTGTCCTACACGGAGATTCACGCGCCGGTCGACGGCAAGGTTGGGCGGCGTTCTGCGCGGGTGGGGGCATTCGTGACGCCTGGTGCGCCGGTTCTCGCGATCGTGCCGCTTTCCGAAGCCTATGTCGTTGCCAACTTCCAGGAAAACCAGATCACCTACATGCGGCCTGGCGAAAGCGTGCGGATCAAGGTCGACAGCTCTCCTGGCGTTGTCATTCACGGCCGTGTCGATAGTCTCGCTCCCGCAACCGGTGTGAGCTTTGCGCCTATCGCACCCGACAATGCGACGGGCAACTTCACGAAGGTCGTCCAACGCGTACCTGTCAAGATCACCATCGACCAGGGGCAAGCGGCGGCGTCTGCCTTGAGCGTGGGTCTTTCTGTCGAAGCCGAAGTCGCCGTCGGTCGGCATGGCGAGACGCTGGCCGAACGGGGAGATGGAAAATGAATGCGAGGGACTTTTCCCTCCGCGCGTTAGCGTTGGAGATATTGGCGTGCGTTGCAATAGCGGGCTGCACCGTCGGACCGGATTTCAAACGTCCAACCACGTCCACGCCGGCGGAAGTCTTTGATCGAACCCAATCTGCGCAGGGATCAAGCAGGGCCGTCGAAGCCGGATTCAATTCAGATTGGTGGACACTGTTTAACGATCCCACGTTGAACGCGCTCGAACAGCAACTGGCCGATGCGAACCTCGATGTGGCCGCGGCGTCGGCCCGCCTGCGGCAAAGCCGGGCCGAACAGCGCGTTGCGGGTGCGGCAGAATATCCCACGTTAGACGGCGCTGCGTCGTACAACCGCGAGCGCGGAAGCGAGAACGGCATTCTGTCTCTGCTTGGAGTCACGCCGACCGGAACCCAATCGCAATCCGCTTCGGGTAATGCGCCGCTTGGCGTGGCGCCGTTGCCGGGCTCCAAAGGTTCGCCGGCTTACAACCTCTATCAATTCGGCTTCGATGCATCCTGGGAAATCGACATCTGGGGCCGGAATCGACGCGGTGTCGAAGCCGCGTCCGCCTTGACGGAAGCGTCCTACGAAGACCGAAACGCAGTTTTGTTGTCTGCCCGCGCCGAACTCGCGCGAGACTATATCGAGTTGTGCGACACGCAGTCGCTGTTGCGGATCGCGAGACAAAACCTCGAGATTGCTCGCAATACCACGAAGCTCACGCAGAAACGGGCGCGTGAAGGCGTAACGACGGATCTGGATGTGGCCAACGCTTCCGCGCAGGCGGCGTCAATCGAAAGTCTGATTCCGACGCTCGAATCGCAAAGCGAGATCCGGATCAACGCGATTGGCGTATTGCTCGCCGAGGAACCGGGTGCGCTTAAGCAAACGCTCGGCGAGCCGCATGACGTGCCCGAGCTACCTGGACAGGTGCCCATCGGCCTTCCGTCGGAGCTTGTGCAACGCAGACCCGATATCAGGAAGGCGGAGGCGGATCTGCATGCGGCCACGGCGTCGATCGGCATGGCAAAAGCGGATTTTTATCCGCGCATATCGCTAAATGGCAGCGCAGGTTTCCAGAGTCTTCAGCTCTCGAACCTCGCCAACTGGGCGTCGGGACAATTTGTTGTCGGCCCCTCCATCACAATGCCGATCTTCGAGGGCGGCCGCCTGAAGGGGACACTGCACTTACGCGAGGCGCAACAACAGGAGGCCGCGATCGTCTACAAACACACCGTGCTTGACGCCTGGCGCGAGGTGGACGACGCACTTGTCGTCTACGATGCCGAGCAACTGCGCCGCGATCAACTGACGACAGTGGTTGCTCTGAACCAGCGTGCACTGTCGGTAGCGCAGCAGCGCTACAAGGCCGGGGCGGTTGACTATCTCGACGTGCTGAACGTGCAGAAGCAACTACTGGAGGGCCAGAGCAACCTCGAACAAAGCAAGGCGACCGCTGCCGCGAATCTCATCACCCTCTGTAAGGCTCTCGGCGGCGGTTGGGAATCGACTTACGCCAATTCACAAGCCTCGCGTTGACGGGAGCACTGAGGGGGCAGATGCAGCGTTTCTCGTATGCGTTCCAGGGTGCGTAGATGCGAACGTGCAAGCGTTGTTGCCTGAAGAGGTGCCGGGCAGCGACCGTTTATATGTTGTCAGGAAGCGGCGCAGCGGAAGTAGCATTGCAATGGCGTGGATGCAGCCTAACCTGGCCCATAAACAGCCTTCTTCGGCGCGCGCGCAGCTTCAATCATTGTCAGAATGGCCAGAACCATTTCTCACGATTCTTCCAGAAGCACATCAAGAAAGTGCTAGATGGGCTGTGCCTGGTACGGAGAACCCGTCGGAGCAATTGTCCATAAGCTGGTCCGGAACATACGCTGTTCTCGAGTTGGAAGGGAAATCGTCCTTTGATCCTGGCCGCTGATATTGTCAGCGGCCGTTTCCATGCGAGCCAGCCGTGATCCAAAATCCAGACGCCGCTTTAGAAGTCTTCCCGAAACCACCGCTTGTCGGCGAATCGATGTCGGGTGCCGATATCATCTTGCGCGTACTCAGCGAACAGGGCGTCGAAACCGTATTCGGTTATAGCGGCGGCGCGATCTTGCCGACCTACGACGCTGTCTTTCGTTTCAACGAAATGCACAAGGATAATCCCAAGCGCCACATCAACCTCGTGGTACCCGCCAACGAACAGGCCGCCGGCTTCATGGCCGCTGGTTATGCACGCGCGAGCGGACAAGTTGGCGTATTCATGGTTACGTCAGGTCCCGGGGCGACGAACGCGGTGACGCCGATCGCCGACTGCAATGGTGATTCAGTCCCGGTCGTCCTCATCAGCGGACAGGTCCCGCGTGCCGCGATCGGCAGTGATGCTTTCCAGGAAGCGCCGGTATTCAACATCATGTCGGCGTGCGCGAAGCAGGTGTTTCTGGTTACCGACCCGGAAAAGCTGGAACAGACACTGCGGACCGCGTTCGAAGTCGCTCGCACCGGCCGTCCTGGCCCGGTTGTCGTGGATGTGCCGAAGGACATCCAGAACTGGACCGGCACCTACCATGGGCGAGGTACGTTGGAGTTTCGCGGTTACTCCGACCGTCTTCGCAAGGTAGCCAAAGGCGCGCGTCTCGAAGAGGACAAGCGCAGCGAATTTTTCGATCTGCTGGCGCAAAGCAGGCGACCGCTGCTGTATGTTGGCGGCGGCATCATTATGGCCGGCGCGACCGCGGAGCTGCGTCAGTTTGCGGAGCGCTATCGGATCCCCGTGGTGAGCACGTTGATGGGTCTCGGCACAATATCCGTGAAACACGAACTGGGGCTTGGCATGCTGGGCATGCACGGCGCGGCCTGTGCGAACTACGCGGTGGAAGATTGTGACTTCCTGATCGCGGTGGGCGCCCGATTCGATGACCGGGTCGCCGGTGGCCGTCCTCACGCATTTGCGTCGAGAGCGCAGTTTGTCGCGCACATCGACATCGATGAGGCGGAGATCAACAAGGTAAAACGGGCGCACTGGACGCACGTGGGCGACGCGAAGGATACCTTGCTGGCGCTGATGACGCACGATTCACCCGTGCGGCCTCCTTTGGTCTGGCTCGACCATATCAAGGAACTGAAGCGGGTCTACGGTATGAACTATGACAGGAATAGTCCGGTGATCCAGCCGCAGTTCGTTGTTGAAAAGCTTGGTGAAATTACCGGCGGGCGAGCAATCGTCACCACGGGCGTCGGCCAGCACCAGATGTGGGCTGCGCAATTTTTCGACTTCGTCGAGCCGCGAAGCTTTCTGACGTCGGGCAGTATGGGGACGATGGGCTTCGGGCTGCCTGCAGCGATCGACGCCCAAATGGCGCGACCGGATGCCCTTGTGATCGACATCGATGGTGACGGCAGCATCCGCATGAACATCGGTGACCTGGAGACGGCAACCACGTATGGCGTGCCAGTCAAAGTACTCGTGCTCAACAATGTCGGTGACGGGATGATCCGGCAGTGGCAGCGTCTCTTTTACGACGGGCGGTTGTGCGTGAGCGACAAGTCGCTTCATCGGAAGGATTTTGTCATGGCAGCTCGGGCCGACGGGTTTGAGTTTGCCTGTCGCGTCGAAACGCTCAGCGAGCTCGAGGACAAACTCAGGGCCTTCGTGGCATTTGACGGGCCGGCTTTCCTTGAAGTCATGATCGACCAGAACGCTGATGTGTTTCCGATGGTGGGGCCAGGGCAAAGCTACTCGAATATGATCACCGGGCCGTTTATCCCGTCCCGGTCTGAGCGGGAGCCAGGAGGTCAGAGTGCGGGGCCTCAAGGGGCTGCGGATATGTTCTAAGCCGGCATATGTGTCAATGTCGACCATCCATTCCGCATCCCAAAGCCATTCCACATCCCCCACAAGTCCCGCTTGTTGGGGGGGCCGTGCTGCCGCCTGCATGCTGACTTCGCGGCTATACTACAGATCTGTGTTCGTCTGACGGCGCATCGCGCAAGCGGCCATGCAGCCTCCAACTCCCGACGTTGTACGCCTGTTCCCAACCTTCGTTTGGCAGGGCCGCCTTGAGCCGGCATGCTACGAACCACTTAACCGGGATCTGCTGGCGTATGTTGAAACCTTGATGCGCGCTGGTAGAGGAACCCGCACGGGCGCCGCCTGGCAATCCGGGCACGCGCTACAGCAGAAACCCGAATTTGCGGCGCTGATCCCCCATATCGAAGCCGCCGTGAGCCACGTGCTCGCGTTTATCAAGGTAGTCGCTGCCCCGTTCCGCATCACCGGGTGCTGGGCCAACGTGCTGGACCCTGGTGCGGCACACCCCATGCACAGCCATCCAAACAACTTCCTGAGCGGCGTTTACTATCTGCAGACCCCGACCGGCTCAGACACGATCAATTTTCACGATCCACGCCCTCAGACTGCCATCATTCGTCCGCCGATCACCGAATTGACGGCGTACAACACCGACCAGGTGGTGGTGACGGTGAGCGACGGCACCTTGCTCGTGTTTCCCGCCTGGCTGCCGCACTCTGTGTCAGCGAACATGAGCGGCCGCCCGCGCATCAGCGTTAGTTTCAACGTCATGTTCACCGATTACGACACGGCTATGAGCCCGCCGCTATGGGGCGAGGACTAGTCTTTCCGACCTGATCGGGCAGGACCGGGACGGCTGCGGAGGCGACGGCTGAGCGGTGGTCAACATCGCAGCGTCGCAAGCGACGTCAGCATGGTCTCGGCGTACTATATCGAATGCAGTACGCCGCCGTCGGGCCCGCGCCCCGCAGTGGGGCGCCCGGCGCTATTGCCAGTCCAACGTGTCGACGGTTCCGGCGTCGAACGTTCGGCGATCTCACGCAACTCGTTCGTGTCAACGTTCATGCTGCGCGTCCTCCAAAATGACGATGGAGATTGAAATGGCCCACGCTGAGAACATGTACAACGGATTCAAGTACCAGGTGCGAACGCTTGCGAAACACGGCGTTGGGGGAGAGCACCTGAAAATCTTCGGATTTAACGGTTTCGTGCTTATCCCTCGCGAATTCGATACGGAGCGACCCATGCAACTTCCCGTTCAATGCCTCGAGGAAGAGGGGTATCGTCGAGAAGACTGGGCGTTGAACGCGGCAATTGACGAAGCGAAGGCGATCGTCGACGGCAAGCGTCCGCCGATTGACCCGAAAACGTTTCGATAGGACTGGCTCCATTAACCGTTCCCAAATCGGACATACGCAGCGGGTGGTCTTCCGCTCCGAGTCGGGATCACTTGCCGGGTTCCACGGGCGTTATCCGGTGACCGGTACACGGTGGGGCCGCGTGCCGCCAGCATGCTTGCCGGTCGGCCGATGTGCGCTGGAAATCGATCCAGCCCGGTAGGCGGCGAGCGTCACCTTGACGCGATGCGATTGGGCGAGCATTCGATGGTGATGATGCTGCGTGCCCGCGTCATACAGGCCCGGCATAACGACGGGCGTGTCGTCGCCGTTCAGCCAGCGGCGAATCGCGACCAGATCCGCCGAACGCGCCCGGGAAGAGCGCGCGCCGAGGAGCGCAATAATCAACGGACCATTCGGCATGTTGGTTTCGACCACGATGCAGCGTTCTGCCTCGTCCGTATAACCCGTCTTCGCGAGCCGAATGTCCCAATCCGGCCGATCGACTATCGGGTCGGTGTTTCGATAGAACCTCGTTCTGCTGCCGATTGCCTCCTGGTAGCGCGGCAGTGTCGTGAATGCGCCGATCAACGGATAGTGCGACGCGGCATCCGCCATTTTCACGACATCGCGCGCAGTGGAGAAGTTGTCGGGTGACAGACCCGTTGGATCGTCGAAGTGCGTGTTGGCCATGTGCAGCTCGCGCGCCTTGTGGTTCATGTTCCGGATGAAGGCAGGCTGACCGCCCGGAAACGCGCGCGATAGCGCGGAGGCGGCGCGATTCTCAGACGACATCAGCGCAAGGCGCAGCATCTCCTCGCGATCGAGTTCAGCACCGACCGGGATACGCGAACTCGTATGTTTGAGCCGATCGATATCGGCATTGTCGATGGTCAATGTTTCCCCCAATGCCTGCGCTTCGTCCAGCACGACCATCGCCGTCATCAGCTTGGTGAGCGAAGCGACGGGCCTGACCTCGTCAGGATTCTTTTCCAGCAGGACTTCGCTCCGCCCGACGTCGTACACGAGCGCGCTATGGGAATAGAGAAGTGGCGTCCCGGCGGACGTCACGAGCGGTGCGGAGGCGAGAAGCAGCACGCCGGCGAGTTTCTTCATGTCAATTACACCCTGGGACTGCAATCAGGCGAACAGGCGATTACGGGTCCAACGTGCAGAATCGTCCCTGACAACTAAACTGTAGTTGTTAACCGCAGGAATGAGTGTGTGCAGGAAGACAGATTTTGATCATGGAGATCAGCGGTCGTGAGATGTTTGCTCTATGCAGTCTTTACCGTCCCGGTTCCGGCGGCACCGGCCGTATCGTTCGCTTAGCAATCCAGTTCGACCGTCACGCGGGAACAGGTGAAAGCAGAACCGATGCAACTCGGAAGGGGACCCGCTGCAATCCCGTCCGTCGTAACGCCAACTATCCGGAAGACATCCGCGCCGCGCATGCGCGCGTCGCTGTGCAGAGTGGCGCGGCGATGGGCCAGACCTGTTATGTTCCTGCGAACCGTGGTTCGTCGCAGTCGGGTATCCCCGGCAATTGAAGGCGGAGAACCAGATTGCTTCGACCGCTCACACCATCAACCAATCGACCGGCGGAGGGCCGAAAAGCATCGATGGGAGATCGAGGGTGTCACAGATATCGATAAGCGGAAGGCGCGCTCTTGTGGCGCTCGCACTGTGCACAGGCGTTACGTGCCTGGCAATTGGTGCGACGCTGCTGTTCGAACTGTCAGTGATCAGCCGTGCCATCAGCGATTTCCGTCTGGAAGAGGCAGTAGAAAACGCACGAATTTTCCGTGGCGAAAAGCCTGCTACCGAGGATCTCCTTAACCCGCCATACCTGAAACGATACGGCCTGGACCCGAACCTGTACACGGACAAGCAAGGCCTGCTGTCGCCGACAGGCTCTGACTGGCAGCGATGGGGAATTCGGACAAAGGTCGCGGCCACGGTCATGTGGCTGGGTCACGATCCGCCTGGCACGTGGTGGACCTTCTTTCAGATCAGGTGCGTCGACCGCTTTTATGAAGCTCACCGCGACAGCGAGCCGATTGTCGACGTCGCTGACGCGTGCCTTGGCCAGCCACATTGACCGACGTTTATCCAACGGTAGGGAATCAAATGAAACGAGGGACCGTTGTCACGCTGTCTGTCGCTGTGCTTGCGATCCTTGGCGGATGCGGAAACAAGGAGGGCGACCAGTTTATCGGCAAATGGGAGAATGCGAAGCGCAAGGAGACGGTTGAAATAAGCAGAAACGGTGACGGTTTTATCATAACCGACACGGCCCCTAACTTCTTTGGGGGTGGAATGAAGACGGTCAGGATCCCTGCTACCTATCAGAAGGGAATGTTGCAGGTGGGCACTGCGTTCGGTAATGCAAATATCGGCTATGACAAGCAGCATGACACGCTAATGATGCCGACGATGGACGGAAGCGCGGAGCTGACCCGCATCAAGTGACCCGTTCACTGGAAAAGACCTGTCGACATTCATCGCACAAACGCCTCGCGGCACGGGCGAATCGCAGTTGACCGAGGCCAAGGGACTCGCACTGGCGCAATTCGAGAAGCGCATTCGATGGAGCGAAATGCGGGGCAACGGCATCCACGATGATGAAGCGTATCTGATGCGCGGCGCTCTTTCGATGCTGCAAAAGGTGCTTGCTGAAAGTGGCGTCGCACTGCGCTAAGCCACGACGGAAACCTGCCGTGCGTGCGAGCGTCGGGCGCGCGCTTGCTCGCAAAGTGCTTAACGGGTACGGGCGCTGAAATCACGCGCGGACCCTGTCCTGGCGCAGGGCGCGTCCTGTCGATTGCGGCAACCCGAACGTCGAATCACAGCGGAACACATCGAGCCCGGCAGTCACGCTGCCGGGCTTTCTGCCCGAATCGACCGCCGGATCTGTTCGACAGCCAACACTGCTTGAGGCTAGGACCGTGTAAAAATCAAATCGCTTTAAATGCCGCTTCGTGGCGAAAGTATGATCCTTTCAATTTCGACAGATAACTTCGAGTATTGAGACTTTGCTTCCTTACCGCTCAGGCTTGGCACATCGTATTTTTTCTATTTCTGAATAGGTCGACGGTTTGTGTCATGAAAAATGATATTGAAGCTTCCAGATCTTTCCTCTCGATGTTTGATCGGGAAATTGAAAAAATAAAGCGATCAGCATGTCTGTCAATAGACATCAAATCCGTCCCGGACCAATCCACCAGGGAAGTATTTGAATCGGGGCTCAATTGGCTTGCAGCCTTCATCATGAGACCGCACGCTGAACTGGGTCGCCGCGGCGCCGTTTGCCCTTTTGTTAAGCCAGCTCATCACGAAGGGTCATTGGTTTTTTGTATCTGGGACGTAACAGAACTACCATTCGACATTTTCATTTCGATATTAAACAGGCTACCCACCCTTTATCATCAACTGTTTGCCGATATGTCCGGTAACTCACGACTATGTTCGATATGCATATTCCTCAATGGCTTGAAAGAAGAGCAATATTCTGAATATATAGACAGGGCGCATTCGATGGTGAAGCCTGTTTTCATGGAGGCCGGATTAATGATCGGAGAATTTCATCCTTTGAGCGTGACGGCAGGGGTCCATTCGAGGACATTCCGGCCGATGCGTAGTGATCGGCCTGCTTTCGTTGTGCGAGCGATAACGCCTCATGATGCGATGTTTATTGACAGGGACGGTAGCCCTGCAGAAGTGCGTCTTCGCGAATTATTGACCTATAAATCGTGGGTAGGAGCAGTCCTGCCCGAAGACGAGAGCCTGGCAATCGAGAAGCGGATTACAGAGTTGAGACTGGCGATAGCAGGTCGTAGTTGACGCGGTCATCGGGCCGCTTTGCGCGGGCCGATCTGAAGCCACACCCGGTGCAGCGAACTCACGTGTAGAACTGGAGCGCGCAAGACGCCGGCGCGCCCGGCATCGAGAATCCTCTCGCGCAGGAATTCCTCGAAATGAGCCATTACGACGTCACGCGCTGTGTGTGAGAACAACGCGTGATCCACCCTCGCGAGTATCTTTGCCGTCACGTTCGTCAGCTTTCCGAGTTCGCTACCGTTCGGGCCAAAACGGATCGCCAGTTCATCGAGCCCCGCATCGAGCGAGCCGTACACGAGCGACGTTTGCACCCCCTTGTTCTCGAGGTCCATGATGAGTTGGCGGATAGCACCGGTCGAGGTGTTGAGACCGAATCTGCCTTCGAACGGACTGCTGACGAGCGAAGTCAGGCGCACATACCAGCGGCGTGCCAGCTCCACGGCGATCGCTCGCCCATTCGCCTGCCCGGTCAGCAGCCGGAGCCACTTATGGGGAATTCGGATCGAATCCCAGTACACCCGACTCGATTCGACATGGTGGGCGCCCGGCTTCGTTTGTGGGCCGCCCCAAAAGAAAAACGGCAGGTTGACCGACATGCAGCCCACAACGCGAGGATGCGCTAACGCCGTATGAATGCTGACGTATGCGCCCGTGCAGACGCCGAACGTGACAACCTCCGTGTATCCGGCCGCCGTCAGCCATTCCACGCCCGCTGTCGCGTCGATGACCGAATGACGGGCGTACACGGCTTCGAGCGTCGGCGAATCCTCGTGATGAAGACTGTCGCCGAGGCCGCCCAGGTCCATGCGTAACGAGGCGATGCCTTGCCCCGCAAGCCGTCGCGCCATCAGTACGGCCAGCCGTCCGTCGCCGACGCGATGAACGCCGCCCGCATTGACGAGCAGCACAGCGGGGGCGTGTTCGAGCGCGCAGTGCGGCCGGCACAACACGCCGACATAGCGCCCGCCTCCGAACACGACAGGTGTCTCATGACCGCCCGCAAAAGCGATCCGTGCGTCGGCGGCCGGTGCAAGTATCCCAACCGCCGGCGTCGCCGGCGTGCCGGACTGAAAACCGAGCCATTCAAGCACACTGTCGAATGCTTGCCGAGGCGGCAAGCTAAGCCGAGGGTCGACCAGGAACTTGTCGTACCCGGGAAAAATCTGCACGTCTGCGCTCGCACCATGACCACGGTATTGCTCGACCAGTCGACTCATGGACAGGCTGTCGCAACTATCATGCAGCAGCACACGGGGTGCGGGAGGCCGCGCGTGCTGTACGAGGTCGACGGCAGCGAGTTGCTCGAGCGTGTCGGTATACAGCTGAAATCCGAACGCGCCCACGGCGCGCCCGACGTCGTCCGCCTGCGCGCTTTCGCGACCGTTTGGGGTCTTGAGCCAGCTCTGATGCTGCAAGCTCAGTTCCCGTATATAGCGCTTGCCGGCGATTACGGGCGCCATCAAAACCAGGCTATGGACGCCGCCCAGTTCTTCGGCCGCCAGGACGGCCAGCGTCGCTCCCAGGCGTAACCCGCAGAAGATCAGGTGTGTTACGCCGGTCGCAGCCCGCAGATACTGCGCCGCAGCCTTGATGCTGTCGATCCATGTGCGAAAGCGCTGCGGGTCTTCCTCGTTGCCGGCCGAATCGCCGGTTCCCGGATAGTCGAAGCGAAGAACGGGAATGCCGCCGGCCAGCGTCAATGCTTCTGCAAAGTCGCGCCAGCCGCGGTGAACGCATAGCGCGTCGTAGCCGAACGGGCTGCACAGCACCACGCCCGTCGCCGCGTTGCCGCCTGCCGGCAGGTGCAGCGACCCGTAACAGCCACCAAAGGTGACCGGCCTCATCGCAGGATTGCCTGTCATGGCTATTGCCGCGCGGCCGCACACTGCCGGCTCGCCACCGGCTCCTGACGTACGAGCGGTGCGAGCCCGCTCGTGAGCGAATCGATACATTGAAACAGGTCGAACGTAATCAACTCGCCTGGTATTTCTATGCCGAATACGTCTTCAACGGCCAGCATCAAACGGACCGTGCCGAGCGAAGACAATCCGGCGGCGTACAGGTTGTCGGTGTCGCTCAAGGTTTCGACCGGCACGTCGAGGCATGCGGTTTCCGCAAGAACGCGGCGCAAATCGGCTTTCATTGGCTCCCCTTCAAGGCTCATTATTGGTATCAACGCACTCATGCGCGGCGATGGGTGGCTATTCCGCACAGGGGGCGTGGCACAGACCTCATGCGGCAACCTCGCCGCGTGCGCACTGTCCTGCGAGGGCCATTCTGTCGATTTTGCCGTTCACGTTAAGCGGGAACGAATCGATGGCAACGATCCGTTGCGGCACCGCGTAGACTGGCAAGCGTTGCCGGCACGCCCGCAGAATCAGCGCGATCTCAACCCGGGCGTTTGCCACGAAGGCGACGAGACCGGTGGCTCGCCCGACTTCATCGAACGGCCACGGGATCACCGCGCACAGCGCAGCATGGCTGCACGCTTGCACGACATGTTCGACTTCTTCCAGCTCGACCCGGTTGCCGCGAATCTTGACCTGCGTATCGAGACGCCCCTGAAACACGATTCCGTGTTGCGTCGCTGCGCGCGCCGCGTCGCTGCTTCGATACCAGCGTTGCGCGCGCCGGCCCGGATAAGTCTTCGCAACGAACCTGCTATTGCCGGCTTCATCAGGCGACAGATAGCCACCGGCAAGCTGCGGACCACCGATCAGCAACTCGCCCGTCTGCTCCGCGGCGACCGGTTCGAGCTCGGCATCCACGATCAACAGTTCCACCCCAGGAAGCGCCCAGCCCAGCGGCATGACCGTGTGCCGCGGATCGTCGAGGAACTCGGCGGTGACCTCGAAGCACGTGCAGGCGACGGTCGCTTCGGTCGGCCCGTACATATTCAGAACCCGGCTGTTTGGTGCGGCCCGCATCCACGCCAGCGCCAGCGAGCGAGGCAACGGCTCGCCGCCGAACATCGACACGCGAAGACCTGGGAATGCACCCGGCGTCAGCTTGCGCATTTGCTGCATGAAGCCGGCCAATGAAGGCACGCTATTCCAATGTGTAATTTCGTGAGTCTTGATAAAGCCCGCGCTATAGACTGGATCGACGGTGTGAGGCACGTACAGGCAGCCGCCGTTCGCCCAGCAGACGAACATGTCGTGCACGGACGGATCGAAGCTCAGTTCGCAAAACTGCACATAACGCGCTTCGTGCACTTTATCGGCCAGTTTCAATTGTCCCGTCACATAGGCATCGGCGTTCGCATGCGTGATTGGCACGCCCTTCGGCGCCCCGGTCGAGCCGGACGTAAAGAGTATGTAAGCGACGTCGTGCGCGGTGCCCGGGTGCTGCACATACGGCGCGGCTGGCAGCGCCGGCAGAGCGGCGGCAACGGAGGGCAGGTGCGGTTCATCCGCGTCTTCGTCGAGCAGGAAGATCTGCGGGCGTTCGTCGAGCAAGCGCAGCACTTCATCGAGCGACGCGGCGCAACGCCGATCGATCAGCATCAACGGCGCACTGGACTGCTCGATGATGGCTGCGATCCGCGTAGCCGGCATCTTTGGGCTGAGCGGCACATAGGCCATACCGGCGTCGAGAATTCCCAGCACGCCAGCATAGGCGGCGACGCTGCGATGCCCAAACAGCAGACATCGGCGCGCGTCGCTGGTCCGTGCAACCGCTGCCAGTCCCGCAGACACGCGACGTGCCCTGGTTTCGATTTCGCCGTAGCTGTAAAGACGCTCGTCGACCCATAACGCGGGCCGGCGCGACTGGCTCGCGACAGAATCGAAGAAGAAGGATTGCAACATCTGACGGCCTCGATCGTTCCAGGCGAGACAGCGAACCGCCGCAGGCACGGCACTAACGGTGTCAGCGGCATGCCATCCCGTCATCCGTCGACGAATCGCCGAAGGAACGTTCGCTGCCGACAGCCGCGCGGGTCAATCGCGTCCCCTCCAGTAAGCTTCAAGCCCCCCCGTTGAAGGCTTGCGAAGAAGCGTAACGTTTCAACCCACGGGTCTCTGTGCGATACCGCTCGCTTCCTTTTCAGTTGGTTGGGCGGTTTCCAGGCTGAAGCGCAGCGCTGATGTGATTGATCGGAAGCATGAGATTGGGGAAGCAGGAGCAAGGCATGCAGCAAAGACTTCAAATGGCGAATGGAATTGTTATGTGGCGCGAGGCTGGCGGCGATACTATCAAGATCGCATTTGCGGTATATCGAGCAGCCGAGCCATTGCATTGAGACGCGAGGCTGCGTCAGCACGCTGCGGGAGCGCGGTATGGAAGCGGACGACAATGAAGGAATGCTCGAGACCCGGCTGGTCACAGTGCGTGGCCTGGTGCAAGGCATAGGCTATCGGGAAGCATGCGTACGCCGTGCCCATGCGCTGAGCGTTACCGGTTGGGTACGCAATCGCATGGACGGTTCGGTGGAGGCCATGCTGCAAGGGTCGCCGGCGCAACTTGCCGAGATGTGCGCGTGGCTAGGCGAAGGCATGCCCGCAGCGCTCGTTGAGCGCCTTGAGGTAACCGAAATGCAGCCTCCGTTTCCCCGCTTCGACCAATTTCAGCGCTTGCCCACGCTGTAGCAACCGACGAATTGTCATATGGAAAGACGGTTCGCCTTCACGGGCCGTCGGCGCTTGCGGGTCACCCGGCAACCGCCCCGAGGCTTGTGCCCCGATACAGGCTGCAACGTGCTTCCATTGCAGCTTACCAGGGCAGACCTCGGCGAGCGTCACCAATGGGTTGAAGTACGCGCCTGAGATACTGATAAAGGAGGCGATGAGCGCCGCCAAACCGGCGCCTGTCGCTAACGTATTGGAGGAGCGCGATTGCGACGTTGTCGCCGGCAAGTCGCAAGGTCGATGGCCCTACAATGATCACGCGGGAAAAGGTGCAAGCGTAGCCAGATCGGGGATGCGTGTTCCGGGTTCGGGCGATCTGGATTGGCGAGGGGCAGAGCGATTCAAGGAGAGGAAATGAAGGTAGCTGAACTGGAAGGAGAACTGCTCGACTACTGGGTTGCTCGCGCTGCGGATTTGCTGAATCCTCGCGTCGACGATGGTTTTTGCTGGGTCGAGGAGCCTGCGTGCGATGGTGATCCTGCCGGCACGCTCGATGCAGCATTCTCACCGTCGACGGATTGGGCGACTGCTGGTCCGATCATCGAGCGCGAGCGCATCGCCTTTGTGCCGCACCGGGACGATCAATTGGCGTCCGCGTTCAAGATCGACGGTGACACCGTTTCCGGGGAGCGATTCCGACAAATGGGCCCGACTCCACTCGTCGCCGTCATGCGTTGCTTTGTGTCCAGCAAGTTTGGCGAGGAGGTGTCTGACACGGCGTAGGTAAGCGCATCACCTCTGATCAGCGGCGACCTCTTAAAGGCTCGTACACGCTACTGCTCTGGCTGGAAGAAGAAGGAAGCCATGGTTATTGCGGTGCAGCGAGCGTTCACCGAGGCAAAGCGGAAAATCTGAATCTGGATCGAGTCGAAAGGAGGGTTTCATCCCCCGGGGAGCGGGCACGAACGTATCACCCCGGGATTCGATAGGGTGTCTCTGCGCGACGGGGGCGGTGAAAGTCTTATTTTGGTCTACGCTATATGCAGCGGTCTGTTGTGCGTTTTCGTGTTTGTGCCGCATCACTGCTGTTGGGGTGGCTTCTGGATTCGCTGCGTTCGCAGCGGATCCTGCCGCGTGATACAGCTCGAACGGGCAGAGGTCGACCGTTCACGAAAACCAATATTCTGACCCCGCTTCAAACCAGTCAGGGTCCGTTGCTCGCACAGCAGCAAAAGACCCTGGTGCACCCACCCCATGGAGGATCAAGATGTCGATTCGATTAGGAGAAGAAGCTCCCGATTTCACCGCCGAAACCACTGAAGGGACGATCCGTTTTCACGAATGGGTAGGAGATCATTGGGTAATCCTGTTCTCGCATCCGAAGGATTTCACGCCCGTTTGCACCACCGAGCTCGGATACATGGCCGGGCTCAAGCCGGAATTCGACAAGCGCAACACCAGAATTATTGGACTCAGCGTCGATCCCGTCAGCGACCACCAGAAATGGATGAAGGATATCGAGGAGACGCAGGGACACGCAATCAACTACCCATTGATCGGCGATGCGGATCTGACGGTCGCGAAGCTCTACGACATGATCCACCCGAATGCAGCGGGCGGGGCGCGCACCGCAGCGGACAACGCGACGGTGCGCTCGGTGTTCCTCATCGGTCCCGACAAGAAGGTGAAGGCCATGCTCGTGTATCCGATGAGCGCAGGCCGCAACTTCGACGAGGTGCTACGTCTGCTCGATTCGCTGCAACTGAACGCGAAACACACGGTGGCGACACCGGTGAACTGGAAACCGGGCGAAGACGTCATCATTCCGACATCTGTTTCGGACGATGACGCAAAGCAAAAATATCCGCAGGGTTTCAAGACCTTGAAACCGTATCTGCGGTACGTGGCGCAACCGAGGTAACGCCTTCATCAAGCGAAGCCGCGAGCGCCAGGCAAACTGGGTCTGGCGCCCGTCCTGATGGTGCACGCAATCCGTGGTCATACGATTGGCTGCGAGTCTTCGCGGGTTACGGACTTACTGCGTTGCGGGCCGGTTCGGCGGCTGAGATGTCTGATTGAGTCTCGCGGAATCCCGGATCAGTTTGTCCGTCATCGCCGCCGCGACCGGGTTCCAGCCGCGGCGATCGGGGCCGTCCTGGCCGGCTGGGGCCGGCGGCGGCAGTGACGGATCGAGTTTGGCAGACTCCCTGACCAGTTGGTCCGTCATCGCCGACGAAACCTGGTTCGAGCCGTGTCGACGCAGACTGTCACGCTCACGCTCGACGCGCTGCATCGCGCCTGCCTTTGAACCGAAGGACTCCTCGACGTCAGCTGACTCGAGCGTATGAGCCGGCTGTGGATGCGGCAGTGCTTCTGGTCGAGGTTCTTTCGCAAGGTGCCCGGCTGGCGGACCGGGTTCAGGTGTCACGGTAAGAGGCGAATGCCAATCCAGCCACGAACACGCCTGTGATCAGCGCCTTGCCGGTATTCGTCATATCTAACAAGCGGATCGCTCAAGCGATGCGATACACCCATGATCGTCGACTGTTCAAAATGGGATCCAGGGTCAGAAGCGAAGCGCCACCCGCGCGTTGGCGGTAGCGCCAGCGGCAGTACGGACGAGCCGTGAGCGCGCAGACCCCGCAGCTCAGTTGCCACCCGTGCCGCTGGCCCGCCGGGTATCCGTGGCCTCGATGGCGTCACGCAACTGCTCGAGCGTATATGGCTTGCGTAGCACGTCGTAGCTGAAGCCGAGTTCCTGAGGATTGGGTACATCACGTCCGGATGCGAACACGATCTTCAATCGGGCATACGACGCACTCGCTGTCCGCGCCAGGTCAATACCGGATTGCCCCGGCAACGTGATATCGGTCAGCAGAACATCGATGGGTTCGTCCCGCAACGCAATGGCAGCCTCCTCGGCAGTTCCGGCCTGCCGTACAACATATCCCGATGCACTGAGCAGTTCGCTCACGGCTTCGCGTGCGGCACTGTCGTCATCGACTAGAAGAATAGTTCGCTTTCCGGCCGTGCTGGAGGAGCGCTGGAGGGCGACAGCGGTCCTGGCCTCGGTCCGCGCAGCGTTGTGCGTATCCACTGCGGCGGAGCTCTCCAGTATCCGACGGATCCCGGTCGCGAGTTGCTCCCGGCTGTATGGCTTGCTCAGCAGTTCGACACCCGGGTCGAGGCGACCGCCGTGCACGATCGCGTTTTGCGTGTATCCCGATGTGAACAGCACTTTCAGGTGCGGAAGTGCTCGCACCCCCTGCCTTGCCAGGTCAGGGCTGCGCAGCGAACCCGGCATGACGACATCGGTGAAAAGCAGGTCGATATAGACACCGCTCTGGATGATAGAGAGCGCGCTCTGGGCGTCATCCGCCTTGAGGACCGTGTATCCGAGTTGTGCGAGCGTGTCGAGCACCGTGGCCTGCACCTTTTGATCGTCCTCTACAACGAGAATGGTCTCTTGCCCGCCTGCAACAGAGAGGGGCGTCCTCGTATCTGCTTCGAGCGCCTTCTCCATCGAGCGGGGAAGATATACCTTGACTGTGGTCCCTTCTCCCGGCTCGCTGTAGATCTTGATATGACCGCCGCTCTGCTTGACGAAGCCGTAGGCCATGCTGAGGCCGAGGCCCGTGCCCTGTCCCTCCGGCTTGGTGGTAAAGAATGGGTCGAATGCGCGTTCCGCCACTTCCTGCGACATGCCGATGCCCGTGTCCGTAATCCCCAGCATCACGTACTGGCCTTCAGCCACATCCGACGCGAAAGCACGATAGTGGTCATCGAGCACGGCATTCGACAGTTCCAGTGTCAGCTTTCCGCCCTCAGACATGGCGTCTCGCGCATTGATCGCCAGGTTGAGCACGACATTTTCCAGCTGATGTATGTCGACGAAGGTATTCCAAAGCCCGCCAGCGACGATCGTTTCGATTTCTATCTGTTCGCCCAACGCGCGCCGGAGCAGATCATCCATGCCACGAAGCATCGCAGCGGGGTTGACGACGACCGGCTGCAAAGGCTGCCGGCGCCCAAACGCGAGAAGTTGAGCCGCCAGCTTGGCGCCGTGCTCGACCGCTTCGATTGCCTTGTTCAGACGTTCCCGGGTCCAGGGATCACCACCATGTCGTCCGTCCAGAAGCTCGAGGTTTCCACGTAGCACCTGCAGCACGTTGTTGAAGTCATGTGCGACGCCACCCGTCAGCTTTCCGATCGCCTCCATCTTGTGCGCCTGAAAAAGTGCTGCGCGGGTTTGCTCGAGCTGTTCTTCTGCGCGACGGCGCTCCGTCACATCCCGCGTGACTTTTGCGTATCCGATCAGCACGCCGTTATCGTCGCGAATGGCATCGATCACGACATGCGCCCAGAACGTGCTGCCATCGCGACGCACGCGCCAGCCCTCGGTTTCGAATCTGCCCTCGCGCGCCGCGATATCCAGCCCGCGCTGCGGTGCACCTCGCGCGACATCTTCGGCCGTATAGAAACGCGAAAAATGGGTTCCGATCACCTCGCGCGCAGAATATCCCTTGATGCGAAACGCCCCCTGGTTCCAGTTTGTCACGTTCCCTTCCGGCGACAGCATGAAGATCGCGTAATCAGTGACGCCTTGCACCAGCAGCCGAAACTGCCGCTCGCTTTCGATCACGGCTTCGTGGGCTGTCCGTTTGTCGCTGATGTCGCGGACGATCTTGCCAAAGCCCGCGGGCCTGCCGTCGCGGTCAAATAACGCGGTAATGACCACGCTTGCCCAGAACACCGTACCGTCCTTGCGAACACGCCAGCCCTCGGACTCGTAGCGCCCGTTTTCTTCCGTGCTGCGAAGCGCTTCGTCTGGCGTGCCGCGAAGCCGATCCTCTTCCGTGTAGAAGACGGAAAAATTCTTGCCGAGGATTTCATCGGCCCGGTATCCCTTGATGCGCTCTGCACCCGGGTTCCAGGTAACAATGTCGCCGTGCTGCGTCAGCCGGAAGATCGCGTAGTCAGTCACGCGGTCGATGAGGAGTTGCGGCCAGGAAGCATCGGCATCGCTTTGCGGCTTTCTGTCGGCGTCCATTGTCAGAGACGTTTGTAAGTGGTGTTTCGCGACGAAGGGGGAGGGCAAACCCTGATGGGTCGCCGGCGTGGCTACCCGGTGCTCAGGATGATTGTAATCGTCGTCGTGGTTTGCGAAACGCCTTTGTCGCATTTTGGCGAGTTGCCGGTCCTCTGGAATAACGGTAGCCCGGAATCGCGCTTAACCTCGCGCATTGAAAACATCGACAGTACGCGCGGTTTGACAGGGAACCGGGACAGCTATCATCCGATAGCTGTCGATCGCACGGTGCGTTTCTACAGGGAAAGAGCGGTGTAAGATGGAAGCACGCCGTGTCCGGAGGCTCGCCGTGTTTGCCGATCCGATTATCCAGGTCCCCGCGTTCGTTGAATTGACGTTGCTTGTGATCGTCTTGATGGTCGTCAGCGTAGTCCGTGCGCGACGGCAACGGGAACGCCAGCGCAACCGCGCCGGTGCTGGCCCGCAGGCGGGCAGATAGAGTGGCCGCCGACATTCCACGAAGCTTGCACGTTTAGCGCCGTGCACCTATGCGCTGTGGTTGCGTAGCCGCGTGTCGGCGCAGGTGAAGAGCGCGCGTAGCTCGCCTTTTGTCGTACCGCGCGCAGCCCTTGCCAGTCATCGCGTGCAGGGCAGGGTCCCTGCACAGCATCCCATCAGCCGCCGTAAATGTCGAAGTCGAAGTATTTGGCTGCGAGCTTCCTGTAGGTGCCGTCCTTGAGCATGTCCGCGATGGCCTTATCGATCTTTGCCTTCAGATCGGGGTCGTCCTTGCGCAGACCGATGCCGGCGCCGATGCCGAGCACCTTCTCGTCGACCAGTTCTTCGCCGACGAACTGGTAGCCCGCGCCGCGCGGCGTCTTCAGAAAGCCCAGGTCAGCCTGCACTTCGTCTTGCAGCGTCGCATCCAGACGGCCCGACAGAAGATCGGAATAGACCTGATCCTGATTCTGGTAGGACACGACGCTTGCGCCCTTCGGTGCCCAGAAGGTCTTCGCGTAGGTTTCCTGGGTCGTGCCCTGTTCGACCCCTACGGACTTGCCTTTCAGGGATTCTGTGGTCGGCAGGATCGGCGAACCCTTCTTCACGACGAGGCGTGTCGGCTGGTTGTAGATTTTTGTCGAGAAGGCGATCTGCTCGGCGCGTTGCGGCGTGATGGACATCGACGACAACACCGCATCGAACTTCCTCGCCTTCAGGGCCGGGATCATCCCGTCAAAGTCGTTTTCGGACCACACACACTTCGCCTTCAGGCGCGCGCAGATTTCATTGCCGAGATCAATGTCGAAACCGACAAGCTTGCCATCGGCTGCCTTCGATTCGAACGGTGCATAGGTCGCGTCGGTACCGAAGCGGATGGTGGTCCAGTCCTTCGCGTGGGCTGCGCCTGCCGATACGGCAAGCAGGGTAATCGAAAAGGCTGCAATCAGTTTCTTCATCTAATTCGCTCCTTGGAGTGGTCTGTCCCGTTCAGAACGGTGATTCGTGAGGATTGCGCACCGGAAGCCAGCGACGTTGACAGCGCTGTTCGCCCGGACGGAGCCCCTCTCTGGCGGGACATCCGCATTGGGACTATAGGCCAAAAATAAAATTAAAGTCTAGAATGGACAAAAATATACATCATCGATGATGAAGCCCCGGCATCGCCGAACCCTTGAGCACTCCGTCCGGGCGGACGTCGCGTGATGCCTTGCCCCCTCGCTGAGTGCGAAAAGCAGGTGCTTGCGGCGGTGCCGGCATAGGTAATGCCGGGCGAGACCGTGTTTTGGGACACGTTCGCTCATTGTTTTTCTCTTGATTGAAATGAGCGATCCTGGGGCGCCCTTGTCTGCGATCCAGTCAACGTCTGCCGTCGGCCCTCAAAAGGAACACCTGAAAAATGAGTTATCCGAATCAAAGGCGGGACGCGAACCTGAGCGGTTCCAGCCGCAGAGAACAGGAAGGGGCTGATACGAGAGAACTCCGCTACGACTGTGGCAAGATCAATTGCACCCGAAGACCTCCGTCCGGATGATTGTCCACGGAAAGGCGCGCTCCGCAGCTCCGCGACAGTTTCGCAACGATGGCGAGGCCGAGACCCCAGTGGCGGTCGCTCCCCTCTTTACCGTGCAGGCGAACGAACGGCCTTGTCGCGTCGGATAGCTCGTCCGCCTTGATTCCGGCGCCATGGTCGCGCACGCTGAGAAGCCATCCATCGGGATCCCTTGACGTGCTGATCTCGATCGGAGGTGCTCCGTGCGCGAATGCGTTGTCGACGAGATTGGCCATGAGGCGTTCGAGCAGCGTGTGCGGCATGGCGAATTGCGGGCCGGCTTTCAGGTCGAGGGCGAACCACGCTTTGTCGATCACACTGCTGAACGAGAACCGGTCGCGCAGGAATGCGTCCACGGGCACGGTCTGCTGGTCCGCGCTGGACTGCTCGACTACGTCGAGAAATTGCTGCGCAATGGTCGAAAACGAGTCGATGTCTTCGACGAAGGCGACGCGCTTGTGCCATTCGGAAATGCCGAGCGCACGGGTTCGCAAACGCGAGGTCCGGAACTTCATATACCGGGTAAGCCCCACTATGGCGACGGATTGATCCTCGGCCGCCTCATGGCGGCGACGGAGCATCTCGTTGAACGTCCTGACCAGTTGACGCAACTCGCCGAGCCCCTGTTCAGGAAGCACGGTCAGCTGTCGGCCACTCCTGTACTCGCACGCCGTGCGCGTCACGTCCGCGAGGGGGCGCCGCAGGAGCCGGGTACCCAGGAACGCGAGGGCGAGGAGTTCTGCCCACGTCAGAAAAACGAGGCGGAGCTCGAACGGAGAATCGAGGGATGTCATGAACTGCAGCGGATCGTCCCGGAAACTGGGCTTCGCATGCGGTGAAGGTTGTGCGGACACTTCACCGTTGATTCCGGTTGCCGACCCTTCGATGGCGTGTTCCCGCAGGTCGACCAGTTTCGGCCGGACGACGACGTCCGGCTTTGCCACCACTGGCGCGAGCGCCACCGTCGGCCGGAATACGGACGAGGGAAGGGCAAGGGAGTTTTCCACGGAATGCTGGGTGGAGTCCAGTGTGAAAACAGCACCCGGCGTATCCCGGTCATCGTAGCCGGAAGACTGTGCCGGAACCTGCGTGAGGCAACCCGCGCCCGATACCAGCAACGTCACTATCGAAAGCAGAATCAGATTTTTGAACAAGGTGTCCAACGGTTCCTCTTTCCATCGTTGAGGGGAGGGCGGTGCCGATCGCGCATCCCGGGCGAGCCGGACGTGAAATTAAAATGTCACGAGGCTAAAGAATCCCAGTCGATGTCCGTTAACAAGGAAAAAGAATCGACGTGGCCGCAACCGGTCTGGTTGGAGAGCGTCGCCAGCACATCATCGCAAAGCTCGTGACTATAAAACCTGTGAACATGCGCCGGGAAGTGCAAGTCCTTACCAAATCTTTCCTTTTGTTCCGCTGACCGGATTCACAGGCAGGCAGGCGGGCGCAGGGCAGTCCGCCAGGAAATCAATTCCCCTGATCGCTGATCGAGACCGCCGTTCTCCAGGGGTGGCCGCATCCGCAAGTCGGTTGGCGAATTGCCCGGGGTCGACAGGCCCGCATATTCGCGCCTGCTGATTGCGTGAACAACGTGACGGCATGGTCGCGTTGTCGCTTTCGGGGCGCGCAACCGTCGACCGGCAATGGCGATCGGTCTGGGTTTCCGCAGACGTATCCGTATCTGCCCACTCGTGCCTGAACCGGATGGGGACAACCCGGGCGTTTCATGCCGCACCGCCGCAGCGTCTCTCCGGACGCGTGACAGGAAAAGAACCTATGCTGGTTTGAGCGGCGTAAACGAGCCTCCGCCGGAGGGTCTGCGCCGTCGAACAGGAGACACGTCATGCGTATGCTGCTCAACGTCCGGATACCGAATGAGCCCTTTAGCAGTCTCGTGCGCGATGGAACCGCAGGAGACGTAGTTGGGCGGATCATCGAGGAATGCAGGCCCGAGTCGATTTATTTCACCGAGCAGGATGGTGCCCGCGGAGCCGTTGTCGTTGTCGAAGTCGCTTCGGCGGCCGACATTCCAAGGCTTGCCGAGCCCTGGTTTCTGATGCTCGATGCCGAGTGCGAGTTACGCATTGCGATGACCCCGGAGGATCTTCAGAAAGCCGGGCTGGACAAACTGGGCTCCAGGTGGCAGTGAGCGGCGACTCTCGTCGCGGCTAAAGCGCTGACCGATAGCGGGACAGGCGCCTGCGGCGCCTTTGAAGGACCGGTAAGCAGCGGAAAGATGAATTTCATCTGGCTACAATGGCGCGAATGGCAAAATTACCGGCTTCGAACAGACGTAGAAACCGGAAAGAGAAAATGTCTGAACTCAGGCTGGATCTCAAGCTCACGACCGACGGATCGCATCAACTCGCGCTGTCGCTTCCGCACGGCCCC
Source organism: Paraburkholderia sp. BL10I2N1 (assembly GCF_004361815.1). Taxonomy (NCBI): domain Bacteria; kingdom Pseudomonadati; phylum Pseudomonadota; class Betaproteobacteria; order Burkholderiales; family Burkholderiaceae; genus Paraburkholderia; species Paraburkholderia sp. BL10I2N1. The sequence goes on from NZ_SNWA01000001.1 coordinate 2,785,402, forward strand.
TACCTCATGGACGCGAACGATGTGGAAGTGCTCGCCCGGACGCTGGCGCAGCAGCGGGACAAGATGCATCCGGCGGTCGCCATGAGCAATCCGACAGGACCGCGGACTGCCATCCTCGACCCGCGCTGGTACGTCGCACACGAGTCGCTCATCGACGGATGCGCGCTTCATCTTCGTCATCCCGGCTTTGGCTGGCTTTCGTTCGGGATGCCGCGCCAAAGCCTTCTCGACCTTCAGAAAATCATCGCTAACGTGCTCGACCGCGTGCAGCACGAGCAGGAATCGTTGCGGCCCAACTAGCGCTGTCGTCGTGTCCGTCAGGTCTCGATGGTTCTTCCGGTTGTGGGTGAAGCGCAGAGGGGCTTGCAAGCCGGGTAGCGAGGCCTGTGACGCGTCTTTGCGGGTTGGGAACGGATGCACTGAGGCGCGCCGCGCCGATCTCGCTGTCGATGCGCTTTCGCGCAATCGGATAAGATCGACACTATCGGCAGTTCATTGAAGGTCGCCCGTAAGCTGATGGCGGCCTGTCGTCCTCCAACTATCAGGAACACAACATGGTCACATCGAGCTATACGGATACCCGACTCTTGATCAACGGCGAGTGGTGCGACGCGGCGAGCGGTAAAACCATCGACGTCATCAATCCGGCAACCGGTCAGGCGATCGGCAAGGTTGCGCACGCCAGTATTGTCGATCTGGATCGGGCACTGGCCGCCGCGCAAAAGGGCTTCGAGGCCTGGCGCAAGATTCCGGCCAACGAACGCGCGGCGACGATGCGCAAGGCCGCGGGCTTCGTGCGTGAGCGTGCCGAGGGCATCGCGCGCCTGATGACGCAGGAGCAGGGCAAGCCCTTTGCGGAGGCGCGCGTCGAGGTGCTGGCCGCGGCCGACATCATCGAATGGTTCGCCGACGAAGGGCGCCGTGTCTACGGCCGGATCGTGCCGTCGCGCAATCTGTCTGCGCAGCAACAGGTGCTCAAGGAGCCGATCGGCCCCGTGGCCGCGTTTACACCGTGGAATTTTCCGGTCAACCAGATCGTGCGCAAGTTGAGCGCCGCTCTCGCGAGCGGTTGCTCGTTCCTCGTGAAGGCGCCGGAGGAAACACCGGCTTCGCCCGCGGGCCTGCTGCAGGCGTTCGTCGATGCCGGCGTGCCGGCCGGTACGGTCGGCCTCGTGTTCGGCGACCCGGCTGAGATTTCCAGCTATCTGATTCCGCATCCGGTCATCCGCAAGGTGACGTTCACCGGCTCGACGCCGGTCGGCAAGCAACTGGCGGCGCTGGCTGGCGCGCACATGAAGCGCGCGACGATGGAACTGGGTGGTCACGCGCCCGTTATCGTGGCCGAAGACGCCGACGTGGCGCTCGCCGTCAAGGCGGCGGGCGGCGCGAAGTTCCGTAATGCGGGGCAGGTCTGCATTTCGCCGACGCGCTTCCTCGTGCACAACAGCATCCGTGAAGAATTCGCTGCGGCGCTCGTGAAGCACGCGGAAAACCTGAAGCTGGGCGATGGTCTGACCGAGGGCACCACGCTCGGGCCGCTCGCCAATGCGCGACGTCTCTCGGCGATGGACAAGGTTGTCAGCGACGCACGCGCGACGGGCGCCACGGTCGCGACCGGTGGTGAACGCGTGGGCACGGCAGGCAACTTCTTCGCGCCTACGGTGCTGACGAACGTGTCGCTGGAAGCCGATGTGTTCAACAACGAGCCGTTCGGACCGGTCGCGGCGATCCGCGGCTTCGACAAGCTGGAAGACGCGATCGCCGAGGCCAATCGTCTGCCGTACGGGCTTGCCGGCTATGCGTTCACCCGGTCCTTCCGCAATGTCCATCTGTTGTCGCAGCAGATGGAGGTTGGCATGCTGTGGATTAACCAGCCCGCGACGCCGTCGCCGGAAATGCCGTTCGGCGGGGTCAAGGATTCGGGTTACGGGTCCGAGGGCGGTCCGGAGGCGATGGAAGCGTATCTCGTGACCAAGGCTGTGTCGATCATGGCGGTATAACAAAACCGCGACCGTCCGGTGTCAACCAGCACGTTGTTCAGCGTGCTGCTGATCGCGTTGGCGCGCCCGCTCATTCAGAGAGGGCGCGCCTCATGATCCGACCGTTTGTTCATATAGTGATGAGCCGCCTGTGAACCCGTTCTCCGAGACAGAAGCGGGTCCGATGCTCGCCGGCAAATGCCTGTGCGGAGCGGTGCACTACGTTGTGAAAGACGAGTTTGTCTATGCGCTGATCTGCCATTGCTCGAATTGCCGCCGCGCAACCGGCTCGGCATTCAAGCCTTTCGCCGGGATCGAACATCACAAACTAAGCGTGACTCGAGGCGGCGACAACCTGTTGATCTTCGGCGACGAGCGAGCCGCTCACGACGTTCATTGCAGGACATGCGGATCCTTGATGTATTCGGTGGTTCGCGAGGGCACGTTCGTTCACGTTACGCTTGGGACGCTCGTCGATAGCCCGGCTATTCGCCCCACCGCACATATCTTCGTCGGCTCCAAGGCGCCGTGGTTCACGATCACGGATCAATTGCCACAATACGACGAGTTTCCTTGAAGAGCCGGCACACTCACGCAATAGCCGAACACGGCCTCCCAGTTCGCTTCGGCATGCATCGCGCCACAAGACCGCCGCGAGTCTGATTGAGCGAATGCCGCTCTATATCCGGATGGAGAGTGTCGAATACACCGCGTGATAACACCACTCGCACGTTTTACCCAGACTGAACAAATCTATTTTGCATAGTATTGCGCCTGTTATAACGATGGCGCGGAATACCCGGAAAGGATTTTTATATTGACAGGCGATTCAGCCTAATACATAGTTATTGCATGCAATCGCTCAACTTTATCGCTACCACAAAACACCGAATGAACGCCGTATGGCGCATTTCATCGGGGGCGTGTGTGCGTTAGAAATCTGCAAAATCGCAAATCACAAGGCCTCGCCGGAAACGGATGGGGCCTTTTTCTTTTGTGTGCCTTATCCGTCTGTCGGCTCTATTGACGGAGAATGAGATGGATCGTGCACGCCTGCAGTCCGTTTGTCCCGATTTAACCGGATGCGATTCGCGCGAAGCGGACCGGTTGCCGAGAAGGGTGATCCATTTCGCGCTCATGCCGGGGCGGACCGTTTCGCTGCGTCTGGACGCGGATTCCGAAATCCGCGTTCGTACCACACGTGTATGGCTCACGCGCGTTTTCTCTCCCTACGACTACTGGGTGCAGCCGGGAGATGTTATCCGGCTGCAGCGTGGCGAGCGTATCTGGCTGAGCACGGACGGCGACGAAGCGGCCGAAGTGGCGCTCACCAGCGAATACATCGAGCGCTATAACGCAGTCAGTCGCTGGATTTCCCGGTGGGCGGAACGGCTGTTTGATCTGTCTGTTCCGCGTTCGCGATGAGTGCGGCTGCGTGCGGGTATTGGATCCTGTTATCCGGGCATGTCGTCACGGGATTGACAAAATCTTCCATGTGCACGAAGCTTGATGCCATGAACTGCCACGCAATCCTGATCGCGCTGATTATTAGCACCATTCAACGAATGGTGGGTTAGCGCGCGTCTGGTGGTAGCGACCGAAACCCGCCCCAAGAGGCGGGTTTTTTGTTTCCGCCTCCTGGATGCACGAAGACCACCCAGGAGCTTGCCATGCCGGCACACCAGACCAGACACGTTGTCGAAAGCGAGAGCGTGATCCAGCGGACCGACTACCTCAAGAAAACCCTGACCGCCCGCGTCTATGACGTGGCTCGCGAGACGGAGCTCGAACATGCTCCGAATCTGTCGGCGCGGCTACGCAATCCGGTGTACCTGAAGCGCGAGGACAATCAGCCGGTTTTCTCGTTCAAGCTGCGCGGCGCCTACAACAAGATGGTGAATCTGCCGGCCGACGCGCTGCAGCGCGGCGTGATCACCGCGTCGGCGGGCAACCATGCGCAGGGTGTGGCGCTGTCGGCGGCACGGCTTGGCGTGAAGGCGATCATCGTGGTGCCGGTGACGACGCCGCAGGTGAAGGTCGACGCGGTGCGCGCCCACGGCGGCCCGACGGTCGAAGTCGTGCAGGCCGGCGAATCGTATAGCGACGCCTACGCGCATGCCGTGAAGCTTCAGGAGGAGCGCGGCCTCGCCTTCGTCCACCCGTTCGACGATCCGTACGTGATCGCCGGCCAGGGCACCGTGGCGATGGAAATCCTGAGCCAGCATCAGGGCCCGATCCACGCGATCTTCGTGCCGATCGGCGGCGGCGGCTTCGCGGCGGGCGTGGCCGCTTACGTCAAGGCGGTGCGGCCCGAGATCAGGGTGATCGGCGTGCAGACCGAGGATTCCTGCGCGATGGCGCAGTCGCTGAAAGCCGGGGAGCGCATCGCGCTGACCGAGGTGGGCCTCTTTTCGGACGGCACCGCGGTGAAGCTGGTCGGCGAGGAAACCTTCCGCCTGTGCCGCGCGTATCTCGACGAAGTGCTGCTGGTGAATACCGACGCCCTGTGCGCCGCGATCAAGGACGTCTTCCAGGACACCCGCAGCGTGCTCGAACCGGCGGGCGCGCTGGCGGTGGCGGGCGCCAAGCAGTACACGGAACGCGAAGGGATCGAAAACCAGACGCTGATCGCGGTCACCTCGGGCGCGAACATGAATTTCGACCGGATGCGCTTTGTCGCCGAGCGTGCCGAAGTGGGCGAGGCCCGCGAAGCGGTGTTCGCCGTGACGATCCCCGAAGAGCGCGGCAGCTTCAGGCGCTTCTGCGATGTGGTCGGCACCCGCAGCGTCACCGAATTCAACTACCGGATCGCCGATGCGCGTTCGGCGCACATCTTTGTGGGCGTACAGATCCGCAATCGCGGCGAATCGGCGGAGATCGCGAAGGCGTTCGAGGCGCACGGCTTCGCCACCGTCGACCTGACGAACGACGAACTGTCGAAGCAGCACATCCGCTACATGGTGGGGGGCCGTTCGCCGCTCGCGCACGACGAGCGGCTGTTCCGCTTCGAATTCCCGGAGCGGCCGGGCGCGCTGATGAAGTTCCTGTCGTCGATGGCGCCGGACTGGAATATCAGCCTGTTCCACTACCGCAACCAGGGCGCGGACTACAGCTCGATCCTGGTCGGCATTCAGGTGCCCGGCACGGAAGACGGCGAATTCGCCCGCTTTCTCACGACGCTCGGCTATCCGTACTGGGAAGAAAGCGCGAATCCGGTCTACCGGCTGTTCCTCGCCTGACAGACCGGCCGGGAATACCGCCGTTCCCGGAACGAAGGCGCTATGTAAGCCTTTGATGACTTGCCGCGGCAAGCCCGGCAACGTCACAGCGTCATTCCCCGAGGCCGGCGCGTGGAACCGGGGCTGCTGCGACGATCAATTGGCAAGGCCGGGCGACGGCTCGTGGGGGCTGAAGCCTTGTTCCACGGGACCCGTAAAAAAAATTGAAGTCTGGCGAAGTTTGTACCGTTATAGGGGGTGTCTTCACACGGCAAACCATGATGTCGCACTCCACTCCGGTATCGCCTTCGGGCAAGAAGCGCCGCGTCGCCAGCCAGGTAGCGGCCAGTACGCGATTGCTGCCGCTCCCCGATGAGGTGGTGAGCGCTCTGCTGATCGACTATCACATGGCTTTGGCCAGTCTGCGTCAGGGACGCGGCGATCTGCGCCATTTTGTGACGATGGCGCGGGTTGTCGTGGTGTCCTGCCACCTATTCGACGCAGGTTACGGTGAGGCCCATATCGACGGTTTGATGGAAGTTCAGGACGCGCTGGATCGCAGCCACCGGATGGCGGCGGAGTCCACCAACTGGTGCGTGGACGACGCAACGTTCGAATTGCTCGCCGACCTGTTGACGCTGCACGAGCAGCAACTCCGTGAAGCACCGTTTCACGTTGTCGCCAGATCGAACGAGAAGATGGAGCTGGGCGTCAGCATGTCCGGCACCCGGGCGTCGGGTATGCGCACCGCGGCGTGATTCGCGCGGTATCAGTCCCTTCTATCTCCTCTGCCGGCGAATTCAGCTTGACGCGCTTCCATACGTCCGGCGTCCGCGCACGCGCTCGACGATCCGCCCGAACGCGAGCCATTGCTGCGCCAGCAGACCCTGTCCATAGGCGCGCCCCACGCCGTGCGGCGCAGGCAACTGGTCACGGATACCAGTCGGCTCGACCCTCCTGTTCCACGAGGCGGTGCGAAAGATCATGTCCCACCACGGAAACAGCACGCCGAAATTACAGCCATAGCGGGTGCCCTCGTGGCCGTAGCCGACCGCATGATGCCGCCGATGAAAAATCGGGCTGACGATCAGACGTTCGAGCAACCATCCATAGGGCAGGCGGGCGTTCACATGCTGGACGCTCTGCATGAAATTGCCGACAGCCACCAGCACGACGAACTGGGTCGGCTGCACGCCGATGAAGAGCGAGATAGCCGCGAAAAACGCTGCCTGGATGATGTCGTCGAGAAAGTGGTTGCGATCGTCGGCCCATAGCGACATCTGCTGCTGGCTGTGATGCACGGCATGCAGTTCCCACCACACGCCGAAGCGATGCTGCCACCGGTGATACCAGTAGCCGGCGAAATCGAGCACGACGAGATAGATCAGGAACGACACGACCGGCTGGTCCGTCACGCCAGGCCAGATGCTGTCGAGATCGGTGTTGGGCACGTAGTGGATGACCATCAGGCTCTGCCAGTGATTGAACAACGGCTGCAGCATAAAAAAGAACGCCGTGTTGATGATGCCCAGTTTGGCGATCCAGGTGTAGATGACATCGGCGCGCAGCGCCTTGCGGTCGTGCCATGTTTCGGCGGGCCGCAGCGCCTCGAGCGGCCGCAACGCGAGATACGTCACGCTGACCTGCAGCGCGCCAATGATCACCCAGTAAAGCGCGTCGTACGTATCTTCGTCGTACCCCATCAAACCGACGCGGTAGAAAAAGGGTTGTACGACATCGACGTACAGCAGCGTCTGCAGCGCCGAGATGCCGTTGTCGAGCTGGGCGAGGATTGCTTGGATCATCAGAGGTCTCTTTGAAAGCGGGTCATGCCAGGCAGCATCGAGTTGGCCCTTCAGTCCGGATTCGGGGCGACGACCGGCGCCCGTTCGGCAAAGTACAGGCCGTGCGGCGAGCGGCCGACTGCAATCGTCTGGACCAGCTTGTGCGTGGTCATGTCGATCACGCCACATGCTTCGCGAACCGGAACCTCACCCATAGATAGCGGCGATCGGCCGATAGTTCCATGTCATCCGGTCCGGGCATCAGTCCGGTAATATCGCCGACTTTCGTCAGGGTGTCGGAAGCTGTAAGGAAGCCGACGGACGGGATGTCTGCCTAACGGATGAGCGGGTGCAGTGGATGACAGGCAAGCGGGTTCAGCTTAAAAAAAATCGTATGGATTCGCGTGTTTGGGCTTTGTTTGTCCGCTGTGAAGGTACGAAGTCAAGAGCGAAGCGGATCTTCACGCGTCGTCCGCTGTGCCGGTGATCGCCGACGCGGAAATCCATTCCTGCCACTGGGACGCGAAATCAAAACCGGAATCGACTGCGAAGGCCGCATCCAGTGCCTCTCCTAGCGTCGATCCGCGCTGCAACGCGACGAACGCAGCGTGTGCGGCAGCGGAGTGAAGCAGTACCGTGGGACGCCACAACGGACGGACGACGAGCGTGTGCGTCGGTACGTCGATGTGTTCAGGAAAAACGCCGCCCGGTTGATGGGCGAGCCAGATGTCGGCAATCGCATACGGCGACACGATGGACGCGCACGCAGGATGCACCGCGAGGCGCGCATCGAGCAGCGCTTCGCTGCCGGTTTCGTTCCACGCTTGCGGCGTGAAGACGGCAACGTCCGCGGCGAACCAGGCGGCGTGCACCGCCCATTCGAGGCGCGCGACATCAGCGAAATATCGAAAGCGTGGATCGTGTTCGCGGGCTTCGATGAAAACCGGCATAGATGCACCAAAGCGGTTGAGGTCGCCGCTTTGCGACGGATGCGCCCGTCCGTAGGCGAGCGACAGCGCGTCGAAATAGCTGTCGCCGACGAGGGCAAGCAGTACCGGATAGGCACTGGCGAGTGCCGCTCGCCAGTGAGCCCTCAGGTTGCGCCGGTACAGCTCGATGCGTTTCGGGAGCTCGCCAGGTGGATTGGGCGACGATGGCGCGGGTTTCAACGCGGCGAGTGCCGCCGGTTCACATTCCGTGCCGGCCAGCGCATCCGCGAACACGCGCTGAAGCGAGTCAAGTGACACCGGCGACTCAGGTTGCGACGTCATCGCCGTGTCCCTCAGCAAGCGTTGCAGCGCTGGCGCACCTTTCTGCCCGATGCTGTCGTGTGAGTCGAACCTCGTCGAGCAGCACGCTCAACGGCGGCAAATCGGTGTCCCATTCGATCAGCGTCGGCGTCTTGCCGAACCGGTCGAGCGCGTATCGATAGAGCGTCCAGACGGCGGGCGCGACGCGTGAACCGTGATCGTCGATCACAGCGACGTCGGTCACGCAATGTCCTGCAAGGTGGATCTCGCCGACCATCCCGGGCGACAGGTCGTGCATCGCGGCCACGGCGTCTTCGCCATGATTGCACTGATTCACGTAGAGATTGTTGACGTCGAGCAATACGCCGCAGCCGGTGCGGCGCGACAGTTCGGCGAGAAAAGCGGTTTCGCTGTATTGGTCATCGCGATAGCGTAGATACGTCGAAACGTTCTCGACGAGGACTGGCCGGCGAAGCGTGTCCTGCACTTCGCCGATCCGGGCGCATAGCCGCTCGAGCGCCGCATCAGTCAAGGGCATCGGCAGGAGGTCATTCAGATGGCCCGCCGATGTCGCGGACCAGCATAGATGTTCGGAGACCACCGCGGGCTCGATTCGCTCGACAAGACGCTTGAGCCTGCCCAGATGCGCGGTGTCGAGAGGAGGGGGCGAGCCGAGGCCCAGGCCGACACCATGAAGGCTCACAGGCAGATCGCGTCGTACGACGCCGAGCACGTGCAGGTCATAACCACCGTCGCCGAAGTAGTTCTCGCTGTGCACTTCGACCCAGTCGACTGCCGGCGTGGCGCCAAGGAAGTCGTTGTAGTGCGCGTGACGCAGCCCGATACCGACGCCGGGTGGTGCGCTGGCCAGTAAGTTGTGGTCAGTCATGCTGGAGCGGGTGTGAGCGCCGGTCGGGCGGCAACGTGAGAGCGTCAGGTACCGACCGTGCCACCGAGTTTTTTCGCAGGTGCCTTTCGGGACATTCTTGAAGTCGCCCTTGTCGTTGTCGACTTTCGCCTCGCCCGCGCAGCCGTGCACGCCGGTCTTGCTGGCGCAGTCATTCTGGCCGGCTTTGGCGATACCGTAGCACTGCACGTTTGCTTCCGCGTGGGCGGCCGGGATGCCAGCCGTGGCGAGGCCGGCGAGTGCCGCCGCGACCAGCGCCTGGCGGCCGAGATTCGGGTTCATGGTCTTCTCCTGGGTGTTTTCCTACCGATCAATATAAGGACTTCGTGTATCCACCGCGATGTTCAGGTGAACCACATCGCCATTTTCCTCAAAAATCGGCAGGAGAGGTGGTCCGTCGCAGGGCAATGGCATGAAATGTCAGAGAGTGCATAAAAGTTAGCCGGAAGGGTTGTCAACAGAATGGGGGCGTTGACTCTGGTTTTTGCCCCCCGGGGAAACGGATGCAGGACACTGGGCTGGCTACGTCCCCCTATTCCGCTGGAACAGGGCATTCCCTTTCACGACACCTACGGTCGAGTCTTCGCTGCACTCACTGAGCCGGCTCGCATGGAACTGGCCAGCCGTGCATCTTCAGTGACCTTTATCACCCGATGGCAGTAGCCGGCGCTGTGGCCCGGCATGCACTCGATCGTGATGGTTGAGGTCACCCGCGAGATCGGCGACAGGATGAGGAAAGAGCGCCGCTGCTACGTCTCCAGCCTGCCCTGGACGCGGCACGCATCGCCCATGCGGTGCGCTCCAGCTTGCGCATTGAAAACAACCTGCGCTGGTGTCGTGACGTGGCCTTCGGCGAAGACCAACGCCGGGTGCGCGTGGGTCACGCCGCGCAGAACTTCGCCCTCCCCAGACGCCTCGTGATGAGCCTGCTGCACCAGGACGGCACGACTAGGACATGACTGAAAAAACCTTCGTCTGAAGGCCCGCGTGAGCGATGTTTATCGCGCTCAAGTCCTTGCCCGGCAAGCGATCTGGTGATCTGATGCGTCATGCCAATTGCCCTGATCGGATATTAGGACTGTGCCTATTTGCACTCCCTCTCGAAAATATAGACTGGAGTCCGCTAAAGAGATCAGCGCAAAGCGATCTGACTCTTCCGGGATTCAACAGTTAACGACCGGTCGTCACCGGCTGTCCGGTGTTGGCGAGCGCGTGACCGTCACCATTTTCTAGCGAGAACTTGCTGATCTGGAAGGCAGGGATTGTCTCCATAAGATAAGTAGTACTACGTTATATCGATTAACCAACTCTTGTAAAAGGAACGCATCATGAACAAGTCATATGTCAGCGTCTGGAATGAAGCGCTTGGGTCGTGGGTAGCGGCCTCCGAGAATACGGCGGCGCGCGGCAAGCGTAGCAAGGCAAAGGTAGTCAAGGCCATTGCTGCAGCGTCGCTTTTCGCGGCGGCACAGGCGGGTCACGCGAGCGTCGTCGCATCGGGCGACATCCCCACGGGCGGGGCTGCCTGCCCACCCAGCGGTACCCCGTTCACTTGGCTTGGTACCTCGTACACGAGCCAAAGCGTGGTAGATGGCAGTGGATACATTTCGATGGTAGGAGGGTGTTCGGCCAATGGTAATAACAACACTGGCGTCACGCTCTACGGCGCCTTTACGACTGTGACCGGGGACGGAGGTACGGCTTTAGGCTTCGGGAGCAGTGCTGCAGAGTATGGAACGGGGGTGGGCGTTCTGGCGAATGCCTCTGGAACAAGCAGCAGTGCGTTAGGCTTTAACGCTCTTGCTTCGGGTGCGTCCTCGGTCGCACTCGGTACCGCCGCGACTGCAACGGCGGATAATTCGGTAGCGCTGGGCGCCGGTTCGACGACGACGGCGAACCTGGCAACGCCGGGCTACAACCCGGGATCGAAAGCGCTCGCGGGCATAGCATCGGCGGCGAACGGCGAAGTGTCGGTGGGTTCGTCGATGAACCAACGTCGCTTGACAAACGTCGCCTCCGGTTCGGCCATGACGGATGCGGTGAACGTCAGCCAGTTGCAGTCGGAAGCAGCAAAGTCGAACACGCTCGGCGCGGCTACGGCGGCAGCGCTGGGCGGCGGTTCGACCTATAGCGACTTAACCGGTGCGATCAGCGCGCCGAGCTACAGCGTGGGTGGCACGACGGTGCATAGCGTAGGCGATGCCGTCACCAACCTTGATGATCGTGTGACGGAGAACACGACTGACATCACGAAGATCCAGAACCAGCTCGGTGATGTCGGGACGCAATTGTCGGGTGCGGTGCAGTACGACCGCAACGCCGACGGTTCGGTGAATTTCAATTCGGTCACGCTGGGCGGAGGCCAGAGCGCAGGTCCCGTGGTCCTGACCAATGTCGCGAACGGCACAAGCCAGTACGACGCGGTGAACTTCGGCCAGCTGTCGGCGTTGCAGGACCAGGTGACGGATCTCAATGGACAGGTGTCGAACCTGACCGGACAGATGGAGAACGTCCAGCCGGGAAGCCCGACAACCGATATTCCGTCGGCGAGCAGCGGCGATGGCGCGGAGATCAATGCGGCGATGCCTGGTACTGGCGTAGGCAGCACGGCCGCCGGTGCGGGTGCGGCTGCCTCGGGCAACTACGCCACGGCGATCGGCGCGAACGCCAGTGCGGTGGCGGACAACGCTGTGGCAGTCGGCGCCAGTGCGGCGGCGACGGGTGTCAACTCGACGGCAATCGGCACGGGCTCGCAGGCTGCCAATACGAACTCGGTCGCGTTGGGTCAGGGTTCGGTGACGGACCGCGACAACTCGGTGTCGGTGGGCTCGGCGGGTAACGAACGCCAGATCACCAATGTCGCAGCAGGTACTGCGCCGACCGACGCGGTGAACGTGGGTCAGTTGAACAGCGTGCGCAGCGATATGAACGACCTCCGCAAGGACGCGATGGGCGGTGTCGCCTCCGCGATGGCTCTTGCAAACCTGCCGCAGTCAGTCCTGCCAGGCCGGACCATGGTTGCGATGGGCGCAAGCACCTACGGCGGGCAGGTCGGTACCGCGCTCGGTATGTCCTACATGACGCGTGACAGCAAGTGGACGGTCAAGGGAGCAGCTACCACGAGCACCCGTGGCGAGATCGGTGGAGCGCTCAGCGCGGGCTTCTATTTTTAAGCAGTAGTTTCCCGGCTGCGCAGGCAGCCGGGGAAGTTCGGGGAAAGCACGCGTCAGATGTTCTGATGCGTGCTTTGTCATATGTGGAGAACGGCACTTCATCGAAGGCAGTCTGCATCCTGATTACATTGTCGCCGGCAGCCGCTGTAAGTCCATCGCCGGTGCAACGCATGGGTGACGACATTGCTGGCGGGGCAGTATATCGTGTTTGACCGGATTGTTCTCCTTAACCGATGGATCCGCGCAGCCGTACGTCGGCTCACGATATGACGCAGATGCTGGTGGTGGCGCTGTGCGCGCTTCAGTTGGGCGCACAGTCGGGTGCGATCCAGATCTGGGGAGAAGTGAAGTTTGACTGGCTACGCCTCCTTCTTCCGCTGGAACAGGGCATTCCCTCTCATGACACCTACGGTCGAGTCTTCGCTGCACTCACTGTGCCGGCTCGCATCAGGCTGGCCAGCGGTGCATCTTCAGTGACCTCTATCACCCAATGGCAGCAGCGGGCCCTGTGGCCTTTGGCGAAGGCCAGCGCCGGGTGCGCGTGGATAACGCCGCGCAGAACTTCGCCCTCCTCGGACGCATCGTGATGAGCCTGCTGCGCCAGGACCGCATCACTAGGACATGACTGAAAAACCATCGTCTGAAGGCCCGCGCGAGCGATGTTTATTGCGCTCAAGTCCTTGCCTGGCAAGCGATCCGGTGATCTGGCACGTCATTCGATGGCTATGATCTGATATTAGGACTGTGCCTATTTTCACTCTCTCTTGAAAATATAGACTGGAGTCAATTAAAGAGATCAGCGCAACGCGATCTGAGTCTTCCGGAATTCAACAGTTATTGACCGATCGTCACTGGCTGTCCGGTGTTGGCTAGCGTGTGACCGTCACGATTTTCTAGCGAGAAGTTGCTGATCTGGAAGGCAGGGATGGTCTCCATAAGATCAGTACTACTACGTTATATAGATTAACCAACTCTTGTAAAAGGAACGCATCATGAACAAGTCATATGTCAGCGTCTGGAATGAAGCGCTTGGGTCGTGGGTAGCGGCCTCCGAGAATACGGTTGCGCGCGGCAAGCGTAGCAAGGCAAAGATTTCCGCCGTTGTGGCGACTGTGCTTGTGGCCGCAGCCTCGTGGGCGCCGGTAGCACACGCACAGTACAACGCGGGCGGTGGTGTTGCCAAGGGATTACATTCGATTGCAATTGGCTCAGGGGCTACGACTAATGGTACCAATACCAACAGTATAGCTATGGGGTATAACGCTTCCGCGAATTCTGGTACGTCGGCAGGTGCATATAGTGCTACTGCTATCGGCACCAATGCGACCGCAGCCGGTGATGGTGCTGCCGCACTTGGTGATTACGCCAAGGCCACTGCGGACAAGGCGACTGCAATTGGCCGCGGTGCATTAGCCAACGCGGCCAATTCAAGCGCAATCGGCGCAGGCGCCGCGGCTAGCGGGGATGGCTCTACAGCAGTCGGCGTAGATTCCATGGCTGGCGGGGAGGGGGCCACAGCACTCGGCCATCAGTCGACCGCGTCGGCTAAGAACTCAGTCGCTTTGGGGTTTAATGCACTCAGCACAGGTGACGCTGGCATTGCCATGGGTCAGTACGCTACTTCGAAAGGGAATGCCTCCATGGCGATAGGTGCATACGCTACTTCGACAGGGGACTACTCCACTGCAATTGGTCTGGCCGCTGATTCGGCAGGGGATAGCTCGGTGGCACTGGGTAATAACGCCTCTGCATCGACGGCGAACTCGGTGGCGTTGGGCGCAAGATCGACAACGACGGCCGACCTTGGCGCAGCAGCTTACAACCCGGGTACGACTGTACTGTCGGGCACGGCCAGCGGTGAAGTGTCGATGGGTTCGTCGGGCAATGAACGTCGCGTGACGAACGTGGCGGCGGGTTCGGCTGCAACGGATGCGGTGAATGTTAGCCAGTTGCAGTCGGAAGCAGCAAAGTCGAACAACATTGGCGCCAGTGCGGCAGCAGCGCTCGGCGGTGGTGCTGCCTATAACCCGACGACCGGTACGATCAGCGCGCCGAGCTACAGTGTGGGCGGCACGATCGTCAGCAATATGGGTGATGCAATTACCAACATCGACAGCCGTACGACGCAGAACACGGCGAACATCGCGACCAACACGACGAACATCGCCGGCAACGCGACGGCGATCACCAGCATCGACGGCCGGGTGACCAGCGTGGAAGGCTCGGTGACGAACCTGACGCAGCAACTGGACAGCGGCAGCGTCGGCCTGGTGCAGCAGGACGCGACCAGCAAGGCCATCACGGTGGCCAGGGATCTGGACGGCACGACGGTGGACTTCAGCGGTACCGAAGGCGTGCGCACGCTGGGCGGCGTGCAGGCCGGTGCGCTGGGCGACACCAGCACCGAAGCGGTGAACGGCTCGCAGCTGTACGCGACCAACCAGAACGTGACGGCCAACACGGCCAGCATCGCAACCAACACGACGAATATCGCCGGCAACGCGACGGCGATCACCAGCATCGACGGCCGGGTGACCAGCGTGGAAGGCTCGGTGACGAACCTGACGCAGCAACTGGACAGCGGCAGCGTCGGCCTGGTGCAGCAGGACGCGACCAGCAAGGCCATCACGGTGGCCAGGGATCTGGACGGCACGACGGTGGACTTCAGCGGTACCGAAGGCGTGCGCACGCTGGGCGGTGTGCAGGCCGGTGCGCTGGGCGACACCAGCACCGAAGCGGTGAACGGCTCGCAGCTGTACGCGACCAACCAGAACGTGACGGCCAACACGGCCAGCATTGCGACCAACACGACGAACATCGCCAGCAACGCGACGGCGATCACCAGCATCGACGGCCGGGTGACCAACGTGGAAGGCTCGGTGACGAACCTGACGCAGCAACTGGACAGCGGCAGCGTCGGCCTGGTGCAGCAGGACGCGACCAGCAAGGCCATCACGGTGGCCAGGGATCTGGACGGCACGACGGTGGACTTCAGCGGTACCGAAGGCGTGCGCACGCTGGGCGGTGTGCAGGCCGGTGCGCTGGGCGACACCAGCACCGAAGCGGTGAACGGCTCGCAGCTGTACGCGACCAACCAGAACGTGACGGCCAACACGGCCAGCATTGCGAGCAACACGACGAACATCGCCAGCAACGCGACGGCGATCACCAGCATCGACGGCCGGGTGACCAACGTGGAAGGCTCAGTGACGAACCTGACGCAGCAACTGGACGGCGGCAGCGTCGGCCTGGTGCAGCAGGACGCGACCAGCAAGGCCATCACGGTGGCCAGGGATCTGGACGGCACGACGGTGGACTTCAGCGGTACCGAAGGCGTGCGCACGCTGGGCGGCGTGCAGGCCGGTGCGCTGGGCGACACCAGCACCGAAGCGGTGAACGGCTCGCAGCTGTACGCGACCAACCAGAACGTGACGGCCAACACGGCCAGCATTGCGGCCAACACGACGAACATCGCCAGCAACGCGACGGCAATCACCAGCATCGACGGCCGGGTGACCAACGTGGAAGGCTCGGTGACGAACCTGACGCAGCAACTGGACAGCGGCAGCGTCGGCCTGGTGCAGCAGGACGCGACCAGCAGGGCCATCACGGTGGCCAGGGATCTGGACGGCACGACGGTGGACTTCAGCGGTACCGAAGGCGTGCGCACGCTGGGCGGCGTGCAGGCCGGTGCGCTGGGCGACACCAGCACCGAAGCGGTGAACGGCTCGCAGCTGTACGCGACCAACCAGAACGTGACGGCCAACACGGCCAGCATTGCGACCAACACGACGAACATCGCCAGCAACGCGACGGCGATCACCAGCATCGACGGCCGGGTGACCAACGTGGAAGGCTCAGTGACGAACCTGACGCAGCAACTGGACGGCGGCAGCGTCGGCCTGGTGCAGCAGGACGCGACCAGCAAGGCCATCACGGTGGCCAGGGATCTGGACGGCACGACGGTGGACTTCAGCGGTACCGAAGGCGTGCGCACGCTGGGCGGCGTGCAGGCCGGTGCGCTGGGCGACACCAGCACCGAAGCGGTGAACGGCTCGCAGCTGTACGCGACCAACCAGAACGTGACGGCCAACACGGCCAGCATTGCGGCCAACACGACGAACATCGCCAGCAACGCGACGGCGATCACCAGCATCGACGGCCGGGTGACCAACGTGGAAGGCTCGGTGACGAACCTGACGCAGCAACTGGACAGCGGCAGCGTCGGCCTGGTGCAGCAGGACGCGACCAGCAAGGCCATCATGGTGGCCAGGGATCTGGACGGCACGACGGTGGACTTCAGCGGTACCGAAGGCGTGCGCACGCTGGGCGGCGTGCAGGCCGGTGCGCTGGGCGACACCAGCACCGAAGCGGTGAACGGCTCGCAGCTGTACGCGACCAACCAGAACGTGACGGCCAACACGGCCAGCATCGCAACCAACACGACGAATATCGCCGGCAACGCGACGGCGATCACCAGCATCGACGGCCGGGTGACCAACGTGGAAGGCTCGGTGACGAACCTGACGCAGCAACTGGACGGCGGCAGCGTCGGGCTGGTGCAGCAGGACGCGACCAGCAGGGCCATCACGGTGGCCAGGAACCTGGACGGCACGACGGTGGACTTCAGCGGTACCGAAGGTGTGCGCACGCTGAGCGGCGTGGCCGACGGTGCGGTTGCTGCGGGTAGCAGGGAAGCCATCAACGGCAGCCAGCTGTATGCGAACTCGGCGAGCGTGGCCGCGGGTCTGGGCGGTGACTCGACGGTGAACCCGGACGGCACGATCTCGGCGCCGAGCTACAGCGTGGGTGGCACGACGGTGCATAGCGTAGGCGATGCCGTCACCAACCTTGATGATCGTGTGACGGAGAACACGACTGGCATCACGAAGATCCAGAACCAGCTCGGTGATGTCGGGACGCAATTGTCGGGTGCGGTGCAGTACGACCGCAACGCCGACGGTTCGGTGAACTTCAATTCGGTGACATTGGGCGGAGGCCAGAGCGCAGGTCCCGTGGTCCTGACCAATGTCGCGAACGGCGCGAGCCAGTACGACGCGGTGAACTTCGGTCAACTGTCGGCGTTGCAGGACCAGGTGACGGATCTCAATGGACAGGTGTCGAACCTGACCGGACAGATGGAGAATGTCCAGCCCGGAAGCCCGTACTTCGACGCAACGGATGTTCCGTCGGCGAGCAGCAGCGATGGCGCGGAGGTCAATGCGGCGATGCCTGGTACTGGCGTGGGCAGCACGGCCGCCGGTGCGGGTGCGGCTGCCTCCGGCAACTACGCCACAGTGATCGGCGCGAACGCCAGTGCGGTGGCGGACAACGCCGTGGCAATCGGCGCCAATGCGGCGGCGACGGGTGTCAACTCGACGGCAATCGGCACGGGCTCGCAGGCTGCCAATACGAACTCGGTCGCGTTGGGTCAGGGTTCGGTGACGGACCGCGACAACTCGGTGTCGGTGGGCTCGGCGGGTAACGAACGCCAGATCACCAATGTCGCAGCAGGTACGGCGGCAACCGACGCGGTGAACGTGGGTCAGATGAACAGTTCGGTGGCGCAAGGCGTGCAGCAGGCCAACAACTACGCCGATCAGCGCTTCAACGAGGCCAACCGGGCGATCAACGATGTCGCGAAAAACGCCTATGCCGGTATCGCTGCGGCAATGGCCATGCCGAACATGACGCCGTCTGGTCCTGGCCGTACGATCGTCGCTGCCGGCGGGGCCACCTACAAGGGCGGCAGCGCTGCGGCAGTGGGAGCAACGTACCGCTCCCGTAACGGCAAGTGGCTGGTGAACGGCGCCGTATCGGTCGCGTCGACGGGCGATGCAGGCGTGCGTGCTCAGGTCGGGTACGAGTTCTGATAAAGAACGAGGAACGGCAAATGAGCAAGTAAGAAGTCGCAGGAGGGTAAAGTTGCACGGTCTTGCCGGTCACGGCAGACCGTGCTTTTTTTTTGACACAGCGTATGTGGGTAGATTGAATCGAACGGTCTGCGCAGTGAGGACGCACTGGGTATCGAAGAAGCTTTTGGGGATTCGAAGGAAATCTCCCCGTGGTCCGGCGGCCGTCAAAGCCTATTTCACGTCGAACGCGTAATCGCCGTGGGTGCGATGTCCATCCGAGGCGACGGCTACCCAGTGCACCGTGTAGCGCCCGGCTCCCAGAGCCGGTAACGGGACGGAAACCACAGCCGGATGATGTTCATCGACCGTGGATTTAGCGGTGTTCACCTGCTTTCCAGTTGAGTCGGTGACGGTGAGCGTCGTAAATGCAGGCTCGAGCGGTCCGTCGAATGTGATCTTCACCTGGGCGGGCGCCGCGACCGTCGCGCCGGCTCCCGGCTCCTGTTTCTGCGGAAAGACATGCGCGAACGCCGCACTGGCGAAGACGAGTCCTGCGCAAAACGCGGACCACATCACCATTGTCTGTCGCAGGCCATTTCGATGCATTTTCACTATCGACTCCCCCATCACTGGAATAGCAGCTTACCGATCGTCGTTGGTGCGACGTCGTCGAAGAAAATGTGGGCCTGCACCAGGATGCCCATGCGAACCGCTCGCGCGGTTGACCGGCAATTGCGCCTCGAGGCCAAACTGACCGTAACGGTTGATCCAGATGAAGCCGTTGAGCGGACCCAATTTGCGCCTTTGTTTTCAACTACGGGAAAACCCCTATATGCGATATCATGTCGTCCGAAAGGAACATCGACATATGCCCCATCGTTTTCAGCTATTTGAAAGAATCGCCTTCTCGCTGGTCGTGCTTTTCGCAGTTGCCTGCACCGCGTTCATTGCCTACGAGCAATGCCCCGGTGTCGAAAGTGCACTTCACGAGGGAGAGGATCTGCTTCGCCAGAGTGGCGAATATGCGCTCGCGTGCTCGGCGCCAGCGAACAATCCGTGTGCCGGGGTGCCGGTCGACTGAGTAATCGCCTCGCCTGGTAGCGGGCTTCAGCAAGCCAGTGCAGGCTTGCCATGCGTTCGCTGCGACAGCGCGGCAACGTCCGTCACACAGGGCGTTTCAGAGCGGATCATCAAGGTCGTCCCCCGCGTGAGGCGTCTGCGACGCCGCATCGCCACCCAGCGCCTGGCGCTTGCGCCGAACGTTGTACGCCGTGAGCAACCCGTGCGCCACCATGTCGAGTGCGGGCTTCACGAGGCCGTTCTTGTCCGTCCACACCTTGGGCGTTAGCGCTCCGGTCAGCGCCACGCTATCGGCGTCGCTCAAGGCGAGCAGGGCGGTCTGCACGTCGTCGTCGAACGCGATTACGTTCACAAATAGCGTTTCGCCATCCCCGGCGGTTGCGCGCACCTTGCACGTCACAAAGCGCTTGCCGTTCTGTCCCGTCCGGATCTGCGCTTCGCCGTAGAGCCGGCCACCTACCAGTCCATCGATCATCGTCCCTCTTCTGTTCGTTTAACCTGCACGCGGCACGGCGGCAGCGCATGCTGCCACAATCCATTCCCCAAGGTAACCCGAATCAGGGCAAGGCGTGCGAAGCGCCAGGCGACCGGACAGGCGTCATTGCAATCCCTCACCCTGGTGCGGCGAATTCGACGCGACGGTGTCGGTTTCCCATCCGCCACCGAGGGCGAGGAACAGGTTCACCTGGTCAAGCGCGACCTGGACTTCGGCAGCCGCGACCTGCGCATGCGTCGAAGTCAGCGTGCGGGTCGCATCGAGATCCGAGATGAACGATTCGCGTCCGGCGACATAGAGCCGGTGTGTTTCGCTCGCCGACTCGGAAGCGGACTGATACGCCGAACGCAACGCGTCTGCGCGGTTGTAGTCGGCGGCATAGGTGGCAAGGTTGGTCTCGGTCTCGCGCAGCGCATTGAGCACGACCCGGTCGAAACTTGCCAGCGCGGCGCTCGAATCCGCCTCGGCCTCACGCACGCGACCGCGTGCCCCGTTGACCGGGAAGGTCCAGCTGATGAGCGGCCCGAAAGCCCAGCGCGCCGTGGGCTGCGTGGGGATGTCTTCGAGAATCCCGGTAAATCCGGCGGATGCCCCGAAGCTCACCGTCGGATACAGCGCGCCGGTAGCGACGCCGATCCGCGCCGTCGATGCAGCCAGCTGACGCTCGGCCTCGCGCACGTCCGGGCGGCGCTTGAGCAATGCAGCGCCGTCGCCGACGGGGATCGGCTGTCTGATCTGCGGCACCTTGTTGCAGGTCTTCACGGCCGCCGGCAGTTCGGACGGCTTGCGCGCAAGCAGCATGGCGAGCTGGTACTCGGCGATCCGGCGGCCCGCCGTGAAGCGCGGGATGTCGGCCGCGAGCGTTGCCACCTGCGTCTGTCCGCGGGTGACGTCCGGCTGGTTGCCGCGGCCGGCGTCGCGCAACCTGCGCGATACCGCGACACGCTGCTTTTGCAGATCCAGCGAGCGCTGCGCGATAGTGAGTTCTTCTCCCGACGAGCAAGCCTCGACATACGCGCGCACGACACTGGCGACGACCGTGATCCGCGCGAGATCACCGGCCGCCGCGACGGCGTCGCTATCCGCGCCAGCCGCTTCGACGCCGCGACGCAGCTTGCCGAACAGATCGAATTCGTACGAGATGCTGATGCCGAAATCGCCTTCGTTGGCAACCGGCAGCTTGTTCTCGAGCAGGAACTGTTCCGCCGATTCCTGCGCCCGCTCGACGAGTGCCGATGCGTTGCCCGAGAAGCCCCCCTGCGCCTGCGCGACGCCGAGCGCCTCGCGCGAACGCGCCAGGTTGGCGGCGGCGACGCGCAGGTCGGCGTTCGACTTCATGGCCTCGCTGACGAGTCCTTCGAGCACGGGGTCGTCGTAGAGATGCCACCATGCGGCGGGCACGGTCTGCTGCGAGACGGGTGCGCCATCGGTGCCTTCGAGCGGTGCGTTGGCGAGCGGCGCGTTGATGAGCGCCTCTTTCGGCAGCGAGTAGTTGGGTCCGACGGTCATGCACGCGTTGAGCGCGAGCACAACGGGCAAAAGCGGAAGGAGCGCAAGGGCGCGCGACAGCTTCATTGCGCAGCGCCCGATGCCGGTTGTGCCGCGGG